>CAYMOY010000001.1:432657-518378 GCA_964392435.1 Microcaldota archaeon | reverse complement strand
ATCCTCTATCTCCTGCGTTATGAACCCTATCGAGGCGTTGAACTTACGTGAGGTTTTGATGAATTCCAGCACGTAGCTCTCAGCCTCCTTGCTGCGCAGAAGCGACCAGCCCTCGTCTATCAGCACCACCTTTGGCGACTTGTCCTTCTTTATCTCGCGTGAAATGAGCTCAAGGACCGAAAACATGACTAGCTGCTTTACTTGGGGAGGAAGCGCGCTCAGGTCGAAGTCGATTATGTCCTTCTTGATGTCTACATTGGTTTCCTTGTCCAGGAAGCCGAAAAAGCCGTTTTTGGAGTACATCTTGACGCGGTTGAGCAGAACCTCAAGGCTCTTCTCCTCCTGTGTGTAAGCCCTCCTGCGGATTTTGCGCATCATCTCCTCTAGTACGCCCTTCAAGTCCGTGAAAGTTGGCCCGGATTTCTTCCAAGAGTCGGGATTCGTGACTACTATTCCCTTGTTCTTGTAAACTTGCACCAGCGCCTCGTTCAGAACCCCCTTCTGGCTCTCTGTCAGGCCTCCGGTGATGATATCAAACACGGAAATAAGGGTCAGCATCTTGCCCCCAAAGTCCTCGCCTGCCAAATCGAACAGGTTTATTACCGATTTCGAATCCTTGGAGAGCTCGACTGTTTCGCCGCTTAACTGCGACACCAAATCCTTGTATTCTGCGTTCGGATCCAGTATGTAGACTTTCGTTTCCTGCGCGAGAAGGTACTGCATGAGAAGGAACTTCGAGGCATAGCTCTTGCCAGAGCCAGATATGCCAAGCACAAAAAAGTGCTTGTTGCTCATGGAATCAAAATCAATGAAAATAGGATTTAGCGTGTTTTTCTCGTGGGCGAAGAACAAGCCAGCCCTGCGCGAATCAACAGGGTAGAGAAAAGGCAGGGTTGCGGAAAGCGAGCTCGTTAGGAATTCCCGCCTTACGCCTATCGCATCAACGGCAAGGGGCAGCATGGACTTGACGCCCTCAGCCATGCGGAAATCAAGCGTTTTCGGCATTATCAGCATGGCGTTCATGTTCGCCTTGCACTTTTCGGTCAGCAAGTCAAGCTGCTTCAGGTCGCTGGCCTGGCTGTCAACATAGAGGGAGACGTGAAACATTTTCTCCTCCCCTTTGTAAAGCATCTCATATACTCGGAGCGTGTCCTTGCGCTTTATTTCAAGTGAGGGGTTAGGCGTTCCCTCTCCCCTGCTTGAAACCAGATCTGAAGTCTGCCTGATTATCTGGTTATGGAGGTTCACCAGCGTTCCGGTAATGGTTGCCGGGTGAATATGCAAGGAAATGTCATAGGCCTCGTTTGCCGAAATGAAGGAGTCGAGCCAGCCGTCCTCCACGTTCCTTGGATAGCCGATTGCCTTGACAATGCGATGGCAGGTTCCATTCACAAGGGCGTAATCTGGTTTTATGTCCAGCTCGGGGGTTATTGCCTCTATGAGAAAATTCTGCGGCTTTTCTTCCTTTTTTGCCTTTTCCGGTTCTTCCTCTCCATTATCGGCTTCGTTGCTCGAATAAGTTGCAAAGAACGATATCAGGTCTCCCGTTTGCAACCTCTCCGACCTGAGACCGCAGACCAGAAGCTTGTCCTGGATTATTTTCGTTTTCTCATCAAGCTGCTTTTGCGCGTCCTCGTTCTCGGTTGGTTTTCCAAAAAGCCCTTTTTTCGGCTCGTGTGAAACTATCAGATAGTAATCCCTGTCCCTTACGCTGTTTTTTGTCATGAATTCCTCTTCGAATTTGAGGAAATCGCTGAAAATCGCTATTATCGCGCCTTGCGCAGTCTTCAGCTTTTCCTGCTCCTGGCCGAAATAGTCTTCTGCATCGGCTTTCGAAGCCCTGACAAGTATCTGAACCGGGCTTGATAGGTGGTTGAGGAATTCCCTGTAGTTCAGCACGAACGCCTTCTTCTGGTTCTCGTCAAGCAGGCTGAAGTTTATCGGCTCAACCCTGAGAACCGAGCGCAGTCCTTTGTCATTAAGCCTGATTGTGTTGTTTTCAATACCAGTTATTCCCATCAATGCCTGCGCTTTTGGATCCGAAGCGCCCGCCTTCCTGACCCCAAAGTAAAAATGGTAGGCGTCAAGCAGTTTCTCTTCCATATTCAGGAAAATCATCCCGAGACCTGCAATGGCAAAGAAGGAAGGCAGGATTAGTTTTGTCTGGTCAGTCAGCGGCAGCCCGTACGATAACAGAGTTGCGAATCCAAAGAGAATGGAGTAAATCAACTGCCTCCCGTCTAGTCCGAAGACTATCTTTTCCTTGTAGCGGACTTTGTCGGGTATATCGTAGCCCATAAAATCACAGGAAAGAGGCGAGGATTGCCAGTCGGACAACCTGCGCGATTACTTCGCCAACGAGTTTCAGGCCTTGCTGGATGACCATCAGAAGCGCGATGATGAAGATCACGAGGTTGGCTAGCCCAACTGCTCCAAGTGCCGCGATGCTTGCCATAGAGTGCATGAATGGATCCGCAAGAGTAGGATCCGAGGCATTGAACAACGAAAAGAACCCGAGGATAAGCAGTGCATCGACGCTTGTCATGAATATGATGAGCAGCGTCAGCTTGAGCATAAAGCGACCAAAGCCTTCCGAAATCGGGATGAAATAGAAGAATATTGAAAATGGGAAAAGAAGGAGCAGGAAAGGCAGCATCAGATAGCGGATAAGCAGTGTGGCAAAAGTCAGCACCGCAGCCGAAACGAACCCAAAGAGAATGACTATTGCGAAAACAAAGTCGGATAATGTACTATGAACGTTGAAAAAATCAGTTCTCGCCTGGTTCAAGAGGTTGGAGGCTATCGACTGGTTCACCTGCAGCAGCATCTGGAAAATTGGGAACGAGAAAGTGAGCAGCACAACCATGAGGAAAAGATTCTTGAGCCACTTCTTTGCAGTCAGCCTGCCCTCAACGTCCGTGGAGCGTACAATGTAGAACAGCCCCAAGCCCATTATAAGCAGGGTGTAAAGCGACTCAATTATTCCCATTACCAAGTTGTAGGGCGAGCAAAACCAGTTCACATCAGGAACCGCAAGCAATAATGAAAACGCCGCGTTCATGAAATTCTGCACTGCCAAAACCAAGCCGTTGAATATGAAGCTGAAGAACGCCTCTGCTGTGCAGGAAGGCAGGTTCGTTAGCACGGCAATAAGATCTCCTGAGTTGCTGCACGCGCTCTGGCTTACCTGGATGTCTACCGATTGCGCAAAAGCAACTGTGCAGAGCAGCAGGATTATGGCTAGGCTAGTTGTTTTCAAAACCCATCACCTTCATAGAAAATTTGTACAGCAGGAAAAGCACGAGGATTAGCGCGACGAGATAAGTAAGATAATTCAGAGTAAGAGGAAACTGCACGGGGATTGCAAGAACGGCTTTTGCGCTTTTGGTTTGCAGGTCTGTCACGAATTCTGCAATCACAAAGGGAGAATTTTGCGAGTAGTTGAGAGTAACCTGTGCACTGCCATTTTCATCCGTGATGGCGTACAACGTTTGGTTTCCAATAGTGATTTTGATTTGCTTCCCAGGATAGGAGTTGCCAGTTTGGTTGTCGTAAAAACGGAGGTTTAGCAGGATGGTTGTGTTGGTCTGGTTATTCAAAGTGAGATTGAGAACTGGCGTTTGGTTGTCGAAATAGCATACGTTATCCTGGTGCTCGTGCGTGAAATGACCGTAAAAGTCAAAAGTGCAATTCAGGTATTCGACTGGCGCCAGGAAGTGTATTTTTTCATATCTGCTGGAGTTGGAATAGTTTGCCTCCCTCGAAATTATGGCAAGCCCGTAAAACTCAAAGTCATTCGGGCTAAGGTTGGATTTTGGAGTTATCGCATTGTAAGGCGAGAAGTTGGAAGAGAGCTTGTAGCTGCTCTGCCTGAACGTTATTGTGGAATTACCTACGCTGAAAGTCGCTTTATTGAATTCATCGCTTGAGTTGAAGACCAGCCAGCCATCCGCTAATCGGTTGCTTATCGAGTCGATGAAAGCGAAGTCAGAGCTATTAGAATCAACATAGGCATCTTGCACCTTATCCGTGATAGTCAACGAGTCATGTCTGTCCTCGCTTGAAACGTAGTCGCAAGTAGTAAAGCACCATTCGCTGATGCCATTGGAAAAGCAGTGAGTAATCAACTGGTAATGATGGATCAGGTATTCCGTATTTATGGTTAAGGTGGAGCTGGAAACCGGCACTCCGAATGTATCCACAACTGAATACCCATAGCCGCATACGTTGTACTGCGTCGAGCAGTCGGAAGGAAAAGTCTCTTGCTTGACAACAAAGCTGAAGCCGTGCCTGGAGATCAATTGGTTGCTTGTATTTACAAACAAGGTTCCATTCTCGGAATAAACCGAAGGCTCAATCGCAACGATCTTGTTCCAGGCACCCCTAATGTTAGTCGAATTGTAAGTCTGCGCACCATCCGGCGCGTATTTGGTGAAGCTAATGTTTCCGTTCCAACTTGCTGCGGTGCCAAAGTCGGGATAAAGGCTTTCGCTTGTCAGACCATCAAGAACCAATTGCCTCTTTTCGGCAGCAGTCAGGTTTGTCGTATTGCATATAGCAGGATCAACGCCTGTGTTTGAACATTGGTCAATCAAAGTGTCAGGAGGCCTGACAGGGGATTGATAGTTTGATTCCCAAACAAAGTCATGGTACGGATAAGCCGGACAGCTAGGGACGGCGTTAAGCAAGCCAGCAATCAACAATATGCCAAGTATTTGTTTCATGTTCTAGCCTCCACAGTACGTCCCACCTGTCAAGCTTCCGGCAATCACGGGGGCAAGGAAAAGTATGCACAGCCCGATGATCACGCCAGCGATTATCTCCTTCCATTCGTTCCTGGTTTCTGGATTCTGGTTCGTGATTAGCACAAAACCGCCGTAGGCGAACACCACCACGCCAAAAAATACGGCAAGCGTCTTGAGCGAATCAGCAACGCCGCTGAAGTCCATGCCTACCACCCACACACGCTGCTTGCGCCAACCAGGTTCTGCACGACCAGCGGAGCCAGCCAGATCACTATCAGGCCTATGACAACGCCAGCCAGCAGCAGCTTGCTGCTGTTTCGCGCCTCAATCTCGTGCGAGCTTGCCAGGATGAAACCCGCGTAAGCCGCCACGATGACTCCCGCCACAGTTCCCAGAACCTGGATCATCCCGTACAGCCTGCAAATCGGCTGATCCGCAGGGATCACCAGGTCTGCCGCCACCAGCCCTGCCAGGAACAACAGCCCTGCACAGGCCAACAGCATTTTTCTCTTCATCTAAACCGCCTCCTTTGGTAGATTATTTTCAGGTCATGCGGGGCGATGCCGGACTTTTGCCTGATGAGCGGCAGGTAGTCTGGGTTCAGCTCGTAGCCTATCGACCTCCGGTCCAAGCTTTCAGCTACCTTTGTGGTTGTGCCGCTTCCCAGGAATGGGTCCAATACCGTTTCCCCTGCGTACGTGTAAAGTCGGATGAGCGATTCAGGGAGCTCTTCAGGAAACATGGCAGGATGGGAGTCCTTGTTGTACTGGTTCTTGGTTTCAGGGTGCATTTCCCAGATATCGGAGTTCCAGCGGTGCTTTGCCTCCACTATGTCTATCCCAGCCTCCCGCTTGTCTTGCTCGCTCACGCTCTTGTAGTCAAACTTTCCTTTCCGCAAAACCAGTATGTGCTCAAAGATGTTGTTCGGGAAATAGTACATGGGGTACGGGTGCTGGATAAGCAGACCGAAGCGCTTGGCAGCTCCGCTTGCGCCCGTTGCACCAACTCCCGCAGGCTTGCGCCAGATGATATCTTCTCTGTAATCGAATCCCGCACGCTGGAGAAGCAGAACGTAATGAGCTGGTATGGGATACTTGTATTCATGGCTTATGATGTCGCAGATATTGACGCAAATATACCTGCCTTTTTGAAGAACGCGGTAGCATTCGCGGAAGACGCGCTGCATCTCCTCAAGGTACTCGCTGAAATCGTCAAGCGAGCCGATATTCTCCTGCCCGTAGTCCTTGACGTCAAAATAGGGCGGGCTGGTCACGATGAGGTGCACGGATTCGTCCGGCACTTCAACCATTCGGCGAGAGTCGCCGATCACTACAAGGTGTTTTGGGTCCATGCCCATAATTATTTGGCATGGGTCTCATTATAGCTCGTGCATAATTTGGCATTATTGTGCAGGGTGAATTGTTTGAACGGGACACAAGGCTTTTATGCACCCAAAACGATATTTTTATGGTGAAAACATGGCTATGGAAATGCCTTATTTTGAAAGGTACATTAAAGAACAGTTGGAAAACGCTTCCGGTGTCGAAAACGTTATTTATGGCGGGAAAAAAATCTGTGAATATGATGAATACAAAAAATATTACTCATTGAATGAACAACTTCTGGGCGATTTATATAAAGGCAAACTCTTAGGGCCTGCAGATTTTGTGCCACCTTTCCATGTGGCTCAAGCTAATCAATCAGTTATATCTCATCTTATAAAAGCATCCAAAATCACTTCAGATCCGAGCCAAGAATTTTGGCTCAAATCATATCTGTCTCTACACCTATATTCTGACATCTACGAATTGGTGCGAAAAGAATATGCGCACTTGGGTAAAAATCTTCCAAGGACACAGGATACAGAAACGCCGTTCACCACGATAAGAAATAATTATTCATATTGCATTCCTCTTTTTGAGTCATGTATCAACGAGTATAAGTATGTAGTAAGTCACGCAATGTATTTGATTACGGAAAGCAAACAAATATTCATTTATCCGAGAGATAGCAAAAATGCGAAGGAAGTAAAACCGGATGAGCTTGTTAGGCATTTTAACAATGTATTTTTACTTTACAACGCACTTTTCGTATCAAAAATTAGATTAGAAAACAGTTACCTAGATTATTTATACCGTGAGCGGGCAAAAACTGACTCTAAGTTTATAGAAGGAAACGAAAAAATATTCCAGAACTATTATGAAAATCCACAGGTCAGAAGTTCTGAGGAGTTTCTCAATACATATAGTAGATTGTTAAAGGAAAATCCGCTGCCGCCAGAGAAAAAAAATCTTCAACCTAAGGCTTGAACAACACAATCTTGCCCTTAACAGGAATCACGTCCAAGTAAATCGTAAACGATTCCGTCTTTGGATTGAAGTACGCAACCCCAACTTCACGCCATCCTTTTCCTATTGGCACTTTGGCGACAAAATCCGGTCCTTTCTTCCTACCCTCAATCACAAGCACGTTGGAATATTGTGTCATTTTTCTCGCCTCACAAGTATTCGCAAGCCGACGACTTCCGTCTTGATTTTCTTGGCTGCCTGGATTGCCATGATGAGCTGCACGTATCGCTTGATCGTGCGGTTGTCAAGGCCAGTTCTGCAGCTTATCTGGTGGACGCTCATGCCGCTCTCCGGTATCATCTCAAGAAGCTTGAGCATCGGGCTGTCTTCGGCTTTCCTTACCATGGCAAATAGTCTGCACACTCAAGAATTTTTGCATGACCGCAGACAGCAATTTTCTTAGGAAAAGATTTTGTCCGATGGATTTCCTAGGAATTTCCTAGGAAAAAACAAGGCAGAAACGGCTCAGGATTTGTCTGAAACGAGCCTCTTCATGATCGCCTGCTTCAGTTCCTCGTCTTTCATTATCGCTTCGAACAATTTTACTGCGTCCTTCTTCTCCTGCTCCCTTTTCATAGCGTCCTTGATGAAAAATGAGATCCCGCACTGCTCGCAGAACCTGGCGGTGGCTGCGTTTTCAGCCTTGCAGTTGGCGCATATAAGCGGCTTCAGATGGTCGTTTCCGTTCTTTGCCTCGGTTTCTATTATCCCTCTTTTCTCAAGCATCTTCTTGTCAACGTCCGCCCCTGAAAGGTGAACGTAAGTTGCGGGCATACGGGAAGTGCCGCTCCAGCCAAAAATGATTTTCAATTCCTGCTCAGTGAAGTCTTTCGCCAAGTGCGTTGCCCGTGAATGCCTGAATATGTGCGGGTGGATTCTCTTCAGAAGCCCGCTTCTCATTTTGGCGGTTCTCAAAATATGCGCAAGCGTGGCGTGGTTTCCAAGCCTGTTGAATTTCCCCCGCAGTTCTGGAAACAGCGCCGCACCGGGATTTTTGGAATTGGGGTGGTTGTTCAGCCAGGTTTTCAAGTCCGGCACTGAGTCAATCACACGCACCCGCCGCATTCCCGTTTTTCCGTCCAGTATGAGGACGGCTCCGTACTCGTCAAAGGTCAAATCCTTTATGTTCAGGCCTATGAGCTCTCCCGCCCGGGCTCCGCTTTCGTAAAGCACCATTATCAGCGCCCGGTCACGCGGATTGAGGCAGGAATCAGCAAGCTTCTTGACCTCGTCCTGCGTCAGGATGTCGCCTGGAAGCTTCCTGCGCTCAAATCCGTGCGTTTTGAGCCAGGAGACCTGCTCTGGATACGTCCCGCCGTAAAGCCATTTGAAAAATGCCTTTATGGAGACTTTCAGGCTGGAGCTTTTGTAGTCCTTCCATTTCTCGAAGAAGTCGATCAGGTCGCTCTTGGTCATCTTCTTGAACGACTTTCCCTTGAAGTGCTTTGCAAGCTTGGTAAGGCAAAAAAGGTAGATGTAGCGCGTCCCCTCGGCTGCTCCCTGGGCGGCTTTCTCGCGGTCAAAGTCCGCCAGCAGCCGCTCGTTTTCCTTGCCTACCCCGACCCAGTTGGCCTTGTTTTCGAAAAAGCGCTTTGGCGCTCGCCCGTCGCTTGTTTTCATACGATCACCTTGCTTCCGCTCCGGGTTAGTATCATTCCACCTCGAAGCAGCCACCTGTCCTGCTTAAAGGGCTTATTATAGCTTGCTGCTCTATTATGCAAAATCCACAGTGAGCGTCAGTCGTCTTTAACTAGCACAAAAATGCACTATTGAATCAACGCCTAGAAGTGGCAAATTTCCTATGTTTTTCCTAGGAAATGGAATAGGCTAGGCAATCAACGGACTTTTATTGCCACAGAGTTAGTCAATGACCAACACTTTTGTGTTGGTCTATTATGAAAGATTGCATCAGACCGTCCGTCTGTCATCATACCCTTATCAGGGGTCCGAGATCACATCCGTCATCATTTGCAGGTGTGCTTGGGCAGCGGCGATATTTTAAACCTGAGGCGCATTTTAGATGGGCATGGCGAAAGGCAGGCGGAAAATAATTCCCATCAAGGTAAACTCTTCCAACGGCCCCAACGGGGTAATACTAGCGCTTGAGGAGCGGGGCTTTTGCGCCGCCCTTTGCAATGGCGGGGCAAAAAGCATGCAGTCCCGCAACATATCTGATTTTCTCGGGATGATTGAGCGGGCGTCTGTTGTCTGGATAGACTATGTTGCCGATGACTTTGACAAGGAAGCAAAAGTGGTCGCGACGAACCTGGGCTTTTCAGAGACCCTGTTGCGTAACATCATGAGCGGGAGCCACAGCAACTACGAGGACTTCAACACTGAAATGGGAGTCCGCGTGCCTGCCATACTGGTGAAGGGCTTTGACGTTGTTTTGGAGCCGCTCCTGATTCTGGTGCGGAAAAACATGATAGTCACCATACACACAAGCGAAACCAAAAGATTCTTCAGGATTCGCAGGTATGCGGAGACCCTGCTGCGCAAACTGCCAGAAAAGTTGAATCAAAGCGACAAGATAACGATGATACTCATCCGCATAATAGACGAGAACAACGCGCGCAATTTCGACCACTTGCAGGAAATCGAGGCCCATGGGGACGAGCTGAGCCGCCATCTTTCGGACCCGAAAACCAGCCGGGAGTTCATGGGCAGGAAAATCTACGAGATGAAGCACGCGCTTATCGTCTACCTCGGCGGGCTTTGGGCCACGGTGGATGCCCTCAATTCGCTCCGATACGGCGATGCCGACCTTCTTTCAAACAACCCCAAGATAATCAACAGGGTAATCGGGCTGGTAAGCGAGGTGCATGCGCAAATCGGCCTGGCCGAGCACCTAAGCGAGGTTCTCGCCTCCGGGCTTGAGGTCCTCCAGTCCATATACAACAACCAGCTCCAGATACTCAACAACAGGATTACGCTTCTTGCAGGCTATTTGGCGATAGTCGGTGCGGCGGTCATGGTGCCAAACACTATCGGCACGGTGTTGGGGGTTTCCATGTTCAGCTTCGGCCCCCAGGACGTGCCATGGTACTTGGGGATGCTCATTGTGTCTACCCTGGCCGCCCTGCTATTGGCGTACTGGGCTGTCAAGAAATCAGGGCTTCTGCCGAAAAATCCAGACTCTGGCTAGGCGGCGCAAGCTTGCTTCTTGCCTATCGCACTGCGGGGCATCTTATGGAAATACTTGTGCAAAAAAAGGCTTTTTACTCGGCACTAGCCGGGGCAAAGTCCGCGTATCCCAACGAATTTGTCTGCCTGCTTATAGGCAGGAAAGACAACTCTAGTAATATAGTAATAGAGGAAACGCTCATCCCCCCCGGCATAATGGTCTCGCAGACAATGTCCTCCTTTTCCGATTGGATGATGCCGTTTATCGAGGGCATGGTGGGCACATTCCACTCCCATCCCGGCGGGGGCAGCCGCCCATCAAGGCAGGATTTGCACCTCTTTTCGCAAAAAGGCGGGGTGCATTTTGTTGCAGGGGAGCCTTTTGATGAAAAATCGGTTTCCTGCTACCTTGGCGAGGGGAAGCGGGCTGCCTTCAGGCTGATAGATTGACATTGCGCCATTGCGCGCTTGGAGGGGGCTGTTTTCAAGCTGATATCGGCATTGCGCGCTTTCTTAATTCAAAACAAAAACGGCAAAGTTGCTAGCCGCTCCTCACGTCTTTTTTCTCAAACAAAGTGACAATGCCAAATTCGCGCCCTCTGGCAATTTCCATGATTCCCTGGCTGGGGCTGGCTGCCGTTGGGCCAGGCTCGCATGAATCGTTCACCACCACGGCAAGCCTGCTTGCCATGAGCTTAACATAATAGCCCATCACATTCCCGTTCGCCGAAATCAGCGTGACTGTCTGCGGCTCGAAATAAATCTGCGGGGCGCACGCGTCAGCGCAGACGCGGTGCTCAATCAAATTGTCAAACCCTATGCGAAGGGTCGGGTAAGGCGCATCTCGCAGGCCCTCAGTCCTCTCCTCCCATTTTCGCATAACCTGAGCCTGGTAAATCCCGCCGATTATCTCGCTTTCCAGCTGGGTGAAGCTCCGTTTCGGGGAGGATTGTATCTCTTGCGCGCTGATGAGGTATCCGCTGTTGCAATAGAGCATGTCATCATGGTCCTCAAGAAGGTTGAATGCCACTGATATGGCATGGCTTTTGGGCAAAAGCCGCTGCAAATCCCGGGCTTCCCCCATCGCATCCTCTTTAGACAGGGCAAACCTGCCATTTTCCCCCTCTGAGAAAAGTATTGCGCCCGCATGCGCTTTGCTTTCGTCCATCTTCCGCCTGGCAACATCAACCGCCTTGCGGATGGTCTTTCTCATTTCGGGGAGGGATTGGTTGTGGCGCAGGGGGCAGACTACCTCTAGCAAAGGCCTGTTTTTTTGGGCTGCTGGCTTTTTCCAGTGGAATAGCGCCATAGTATCAGCAAGTGATGGCATCATCATGCCATTTTTCTATTGTGGTCTAATATATTAAGAAGTGTTTTTAAACCATTCAACCGTTTTTTCTGCCCTGAAAGCCCGATTCTGGGCAATTTCAGAGGCACTTTTATAAACTTTTCTATCATAATTGTCCCCACGTCCCGATTCGATTAGTCTAGGTGTTGCCTTGTCCGAGAACAAATCGATAGTCCATGAGCTAGTTCCTGAGCACGAAATAATGTCCAAGGAAGAAGGCGAGAAGATACTTGCGCAGTACAAGGTCTCCCGCCTGCAGATTCCCCGGATTCGTGCGAAGGACCCGGCGCTTGCGGGCTTGGGAGCAAAAGCAGGCGGCATAGCCAAGATTACAAGGAAGGACGGCTCGTTCAATTATCGCCTGATAGTGTAATGCCCTAAAAACAATTTCGGGAATGATGAGGGCATGCGCTGCAGCGGCGAGAGGCGAGGTTCCAGGTGTTTTGATGCGCGGGGAGCTATTGACGGCATATTTCAAGGGAAACAGCCTGGTTAAGCAGCACCTGGATTCCTACAACAAGTTCATAGAGTACAGCATACAGAACATAGTCAACCGGGTCGGCACCATCCAGCCCTCTGTTGAAGGCTTTGAGCTGCGCTTTGGGCAGATACGCCTGGACAAGCCCAAGATAATCGAGGCTGACGGCGCGCAGCGCGCCATCCTCCCCTCCGAAGCGCGACTGCGCAACCTCACCTACGCCGCCCCGATTTTCCTGGAGATAATACCTGTTTTTAACGGAGTGGAAAAAACCCTCTTTTCGGAAGTGTTCATAGGCGAGCTTCCGGTCATGGTCAAATCCAAGCTTTGCTACCTGGACAACATGAGCGAGGACGAGCTTATAGAAGCTGGCGAGGACCCGGCAGACCCGGGCGGATACTTCATCATCAACGGCTCCGAGCGCGTGCTCACCTCGATTGAGGACCTCGCGCCAAACAGGATAATGTGCACCCGCGAAAAGGACAACACGCTTGTCACCGCGAAAGTGTTCTCCACCCGCTTTGGCTTCCGCGCCCGCTCGGTTGTGGAGCGGACCAACGAGGGCTTCATGCGCGTGGTCTTCCCGGCTTCCCCCAAGGACCTGGCGCTCACTTCCACGCTTCGCGCGCTTGGGCTTGAAAAGAAAGACGAGATACTCTCCGCCTTCTCAAGCGACCGGGCAGTGCGAAATGACATGCTTTTGAACATGGAGATGGACACCACCAGCAACAAGGCGACAGCGATGGAGTACCTGGGCAAGAAGGCGGCGCCAGGCCAGGCGGAGGATTACCGCACCAAGCGCGCCGAGATACTGCTTGACACTTACCTGCTTCCGCACATAGGGACCACCGCACAGGACAGGATGAAAAAGGCGCATTACCTTTGCAAGATGGCCGAGCACGCGATAAAGGTGGCGCACAAGGAAATCCCGCAGGACGACAAGGACCACTATGCCAACAAGAGGATAAAGCTTGCAGGCGACCTGATGGAGGATTTGTTCCGCTACGCGTTCCAATTCCTTGTCAAAGACGTTTCATACCAGGCTGGGCGCGCAGATGCGAGAGGCAGGCACCTGGCAGTCCAGACGCTGGTGCGCCCGGACGCGCTCACCGACCGCATACGCTATTCGATGGCGACTGGCAACTGGATAGCCGGGCAGACCGGAGTTTCGCAGCTTCTGGACCGGACCAGCTTCCTCTCCTCGATGTCGCACCTCAGGCGCATCATCTCCCCGCTTTCCCGCAAGCACCCGCACTTCAAGGCGCGTGACTTGCACGGCACGCACTGGGGCAAGCTGTGCCCCAACGAGAGCCCTGAGGGGCCCTCGTGCGCGCTGGTGAAGAACCTCTCGCTTCTCTGCGAAGTCTCGATAGGCGAGGAGGAGAAGAACATTGAGGAAATAATCACCAAGCTGGGCGTGAAACTTTAAGCTGCGGCAAGCGGTGCTGAAGCAAAAAATGGCGTTTGCAAAAATGGGCGTGAAACTTTAAGGCTTGAAAACTGGTGTTCATATGAAGCGCAAGAAAATGAGGAAAAAGAAAATCCCGGGCCAGGTGCAGAAGACCAGCATCTACCTGAACGGAAGGCTGGTGGGCTTCCACGAAAAGGGCAGCCATCTTCTTGCGGAGCTTCGCTCGCGCAGGCGCGCAGGCTCGCTTTCCCCCCAGACGAATTTCTACTACAACCAGAAGACAGACGACCTGTTCATCAACGCAGACTCTGGCAGGGCGCGCCGCCCATACATAGTGGTGGAGAACGGGCAGTCCCGCCTGACTGGCGCTCTTTTGGAGCAGCTTACCCGGGGCGAGATAACCTGGGACAGCCTGGTGAAGCTGGGCGTAATCGAGTACCTTGATGCCGAAGAGGAGGAATCCGCGTTTGTTGCGCTCAAAGAAGGCGACCTTACCCCCGAGCACACGCACCTGGAGATAGACCCGGTCAGCATTTTCGGCGTGACGGTGTCCGTGCTCCCATACCCCGAGTACAATTCCTCGCCGCGCATCACAATGGCATGCGCCATGGCAAAGCAGTCGCTTGGCACCTACACCATAAACTTCAACATGCGCACGGACAGCCGCGCGCACATAATGTTCTACCCGCAGCAGCCCCTGGCGCAGACCAAGCCTTACTCCCTTCTCGGATTCGCCGAGCGGGCGGCAGGGCAGAACTTCGTGGTCGCAATCACCAGCTCATACGGCTACAATATCGGCGACGCGGTGGTCATGAACCGCAATGCGGTGAACCGCGGGCTGGGCCGCTCAGTCTTCTACAAGACGCACGAGGCCGAGGAGCGCCGCTACCCTGGCGGGCAGAAGGACAAGTTCGAAATCCCACTGCCCACGACAAGCGGGTACCGGGAGGAAAAGGCGTACCGCTTCCTTGGCGAGGATGGCATCATACCGCCCGAGTGCGAAATAGAGTCCAAGGACGTGCTGGTCGGGAAGACTTCGCCTCCCCGTTTCCTGGAGGAAATCACGGTTTTCGGTGTCACCGAGGAGAAGAAGCGCGAGAATTCGCTTGTGCTCAAGTCGGGCGAGGGCGGCGTGGCCGATTCGGTCATGCTCACCGATTCGCTTGCAGGCACCAAGCTGGTCAAGGTCCGCGTCCGCTCTGTGAAGGTTCCAGAGGTTGGCGACAAGTTCGCTTCGCGCCACGGGCAAAAAGGGGTCATCGGGATGCTGCGCCCGCAGGAGGACATGCCCTTCAACAAGGACGGTGTGTCGCCAGACCTGATAATCAACCCGCACGCAATTCCTTCCCGTATGACTGTGGGGCACCTTCTTGAGATGCTGGGGGGCAAGGCAGCCTGCTACACTGGGAAGCTGATGGACTCCACCGCCTTCACAGGCGACAGGGAGGAGGATGTGCGAAAGACAATGAAAGAATACGGGCTTGACGAGGTCGGCGAGGAAATACTCTACGACGGGTTCACAGGCCAGGCGATAAAAACCAAGATATTCATGGGCGTAATCTACTACCAGAAGCTGCACCATCTCGTGTCCAACAAGATGCACGTCCGCTCCCGCGGCCCAGTGCAGCTGCTCACGCACCAGCCGACCGAGGGGCGCTCGCGAGAAGGAGGATTGAGGTTCGGGGAGATGGAGCGCGACTGCCTGATAGGCTATGGCGCTTCAATGCTCATCCGGGAAAGGTTGCTGGAGGAGTCGGACAAGGCATCCGAGCTGGTCTGCGAAAAGTGCGGCTCCATCGCTGTGCACGACCATGTGAAGAACAGGCAGTACTGCCCGCTTTGCGACTCAACGCAGCTTCATTACGTTGAAATGAGCTATGCTTTCAAGCTGCTCTTGGACGAGATAAAGTCGATTGGGATTTTCCCGCGGCTGCTCTTGAAGGACAAGGCATGACGATTCGGTAAGTAAAAGATGGGCAATGCAGGAATGATTTAGGCTGAAGATGGGCAATGCAGGAATGATTTGTGAAAATGATTTACGGGTGTCTCCATGATAGTTACAAAAATGATTGACCGCGTGAAGTTTTCGCTCTTCTCCCCGGAGATGGTGCGCAAGATTTCATCTGCGAAAATAACCGTGCCGGACACCTACAACGACGATTCCTATCCGATTGACGGCGGGCTTGTGGACCCGAGGATGGGCGTCATCGACCCCGGGCTGAAATGCAAAACCTGCGGGGGCAAGCTGCGCTCCTGCCCCGGGCACTTTGCGCACATAGAGCTTGTCCGCCCTGTCATCCACCCTGAATTTGCCAAAGTTATCTTCTTTGTCCTCAAGTCGACCTGTCACTCATGCAAGCGCCTGCTTGTCTCCGAGGCGGAGATAGAGGAACTGGCCGCCATGATAGATTCGGAGGCCGAGGAGGAGATGCGCAGCAAGGCGAAGCGCAAGCAGGGGCACTGCCCGCACTGCAAGGCAAAGGTGCCTGAAATAAAGCTGATGCGCCCCACTACGTTTTCCAAAGACGGCCAGATGATGCTGCCAACAGAGGTGCGCGACTGGCTTGCCTCGATACCGGACAAGGACCTGCGCCTGCTTGGGCTGGACCCGCAGTACGCCCGCCCGGAATGGATGGTGATAACCGCGCTTTTGGTCCCGCCGGTTTCAGTCCGCCCCTCAATCACCCTTGAGACCGGAGACCGCTCCGAGGACGACCTCACCCACAAGCTGGTGGACATCATGAGGATAAACCAGCGCCTTGAGGCGAACATCAACGCAGGCGCGCCCCAGCTTATCATAGAGGACCTCTGGGAGCTGGTGCAGTACCACGTCACAACATACTTCAACAACGAGACCTCCAACATCCCCCCTGCTCGCCACCGCTCAGGACGGCCGCTGAAAACCCTTTCGCAGAGGCTGAAAGGCAAGGAGGGGCGCTTCCGCTACAACCTGTCGGGAAAGCGCGTGAACTTTTCCGCCCGCACGGTGATTTCGCCAGACCCGAACATCTCCATTTCCGAAGTTGGGGTGCCGCAGCTGGTGGCTGAGGAGATGACCGTGCCCATCCGCGTCACCTCGTGGAACGTGGAGGAATGCAAGAAATACGTGACTTCGGATGTCTACCCCAAGGCGGAATACGTTGTCCGCCCTGACGGCAAGAGGATACGCGTCACGCCCCAGGCGCGCGACGAGATACTCGCCACATTCGGCGCAGGCTATGTGATAGACCGCCAGCTGATGGATGGCGACACGGTCCTTTTCAACCGCCAGCCCTCATTGCACAGGATTTCGATAATGTGCCACTCTGTGAAGGTGCTGCCGGGCATGACATTCAGGCTCAATCCCGTGGTTTGCCCCCCCTACAATGCGGACTTTGACGGGGACGAAATGAACATGCACGTCATCCAGAGCGAGGAGGCCCGCGTGGAGGCTGAGATGCTGATGAAGGTGCACCAGCAGATAATCTCCCCGCGCCACGGGCACGCGATAATCAAGCCCCAGGAGGACTATGTCTCAGGGGCATACTTCTTCACCAAGCAGGACACGGATTTCTCGCGCAGCGAGGCGTGCCACCTGCTTGCAATGGCCGGCATCACCCGCCTTCCTGCCCCGGACAAGGGAGAGCGCTACACAGGCAAGCTCATACTTTCCATGCTTTTCCCCAAGGAGCTTAACATCAAGGTGAAAAGCAAGCTGGTCAAGGCAAAGGACCCTGCCGACGACCCGGATTCGCTTATCGTAATCAAGAACGGCATCATGGTCTCAGGCGCGCTGGAGAGCCGCTCCTACGAGAACGAGATTCTCGAGCAGATTTTCCACACCCGCGGGGCCGAGGAGGCGCGCAAGTTCGTGGACACCTCCACGCATATGCTGCTGGACGTGATTTCCAAGCAGGGGCTGTCAGTCTCGCTTGCGAACTACTCAGTCTCGCCCGAATCCGCCCGCGAGCTTGCAAAGATGCTGGACGACATGAAGCGGGAGATAGAGGCCGCCATCGTGCAATACAAGAACAAGACGCTCGAGCGCTCGCCTGGGCTTTCGCTCAAGGAGTCGCTTGAGGAGAAGATAATGCAGATAACCTCCCGCGCCCGCGAGTCTGCCGGCAACATAGTCGAGCGCTCGATGGGCTACGACAACACCGCGCTCATCATGGCGAAGATAGGGGCAAGAGGCTCGCTTCTCAACGCAATCCAGATGGCCGCCATGGTCGGGCAGCAGGCGGTCAGAAGCAAGCGGCTCACGCGCGGCTACCGCGGCAGGACGCTTCCGCACTACAAGCGCAACGACTACGGGGCAGGCGCGCGCGGCTTTGTCTTCAATTCCTTCAAGACCGGCTTGTCTCCGACAGAGTTCTTCCACCACTCGATGGGAGGGCGCGAGTCACTGGTCAACACCGCCATCCGCACCGCAAGGTCGGGCTACATGCAGCGCAGGCTGATAAACGCATTGCAGGACATGGTGGTCTCGCCAGACATGTCAGTGCGCGACTCCCGCGGCATGATTTGCCAGTTCAAGTACGGCGGCGACGGGCTGGACCCGATAAAGGCGAATGCGAAGACCGAGGCGCCAGAGGAGATAAAGCGCGAGGAGCACGATGCTTAGGATGTGTTTTTATGGCTGCAAAAAAGAACCTTATAGACGTTGGCGAGGCGGTGGGCATCATAGCCGCGCAGTCCATCGGAGAGCCGGGCACGCAGATGACAATGAGGACATTCCACTATGCCGGAGTGGCCGAGCAGGTGCCGACCGGCCTTCCGCGCCTCATCGAGCTTGTCGACGCGCGCAAGGAGCCGAAAAAGCCCATAATGGACATCTTCCTCAAGGACGACTATTCATCTTCTTATGAGAAGGCAAAAGAAATCGCCAAGGACATCGAGTGCACCACGCTGGACAAGGTCGCTTATGTGGAAGAGGATTTTGATGAGAAGAAGATAATCATAACAGTGGAGCAGACCGAGCTTGATGCCGAGGGCGTGGAGCTGGAAGAGGTCAAGAAGCGCGTCAAGGCGGCGGCAGGCTCGCATATGGAGGCGAAAGACAACATCATCTCAGTAAAGCCATCAGCCGCTTCGCTTCGCAGCATCCGCCGCCTGACCAACAAGCTCCGCCAGATACACATCAAGGGCGTGGAGAAGATAAAAAGGACGGTCGTGGTCAAGGGCAAGGACGGCAAGTATTTCATCCGCACCTCTGGCTCCAACCTCGCAGTTCTTTTGAAGAATCCCAAGGTGGATGCCCACCGGCTTTACACCAACGACGTGCAGGAGATAGCCCGGGTGCTTGGCATAGAGGCTGCGCGCTCTTCGCTTCTGCATGAGCTCAAGCAAGTGCTGGACATGCAGAACCTGAATGTCGACGTGCGCCATTGCATGCTGCTTTCGGATGCGATGACCATGGGCGGGGAAATAAAGTCCATAGGCCGCCACGGGCTTTCCGGCGAGAAGGCAGGCGTGCTTGCGCGCGCGGCATTCGAGGAGACGGTCAAGCACCTGATAAACGCGGCTGTGCACGGCGAGGACGACCGGCTCATCGGGGTGACCGAGAACATCATAATCGGCCAGACAGTCCCTGTTGGAACAGGATTGGTGAAGCTCAAGATGAAACTGGCCTGAGGCAAATCGCCTTTTTATTCCTTTTGTTTAATATGAAAAGCCTCCGATGACGTGATTGATATGGCAAGGAAAAAAGCAGCAGCAGAAACAGCCGGCTCCGGCCTGGCCCGCGCGATACGCCAGTGCGTTGACTCGGGAAAGGTGGAATTCGGCACCAACATCGGCGTGAAGTCCGCGCTTTCGGGCAGGGCAAAGCTGGTCGTGGTGGCGCAAAACTGCCCCGCTGCGCTGCTGCAGGACGTGTCCCGATTCTGCAAGCTCTCATCCGTGCCCATGCTGACGTTCGAGGGCACCTCGATGGAGCTTGGCACAATCGCTGGCAGGCCCCACACAATCGCAATCCTTGTGGTTTTCGACCCTGGCAACTCGGGCATAATGGAGTTTTCGAAATAAAGTGAATAGATGGTTGAGCTTTCCAACGACGACTTGAAGTGCATCGCGGAGTTCGAGTCGATAACCGGCGCAGCTGTCAAGGACTGCCTGATAACCGAGGGCGCGGTTGCGTTCATAGTGGCGCACGGGGACCTTGGCAGGGCAATAGGCAAAAAAGGCGCCAATATCACGCGAGTGCGCCAGGCTTTCGCGCGCCAGGTGCTGGTGTTCGAGGATTCGGACGACATGGAGCAGTTCATCCGCAACCTCTTCGGGCAGATAGCAGTAAAAAGCATCAACGTTCATGAGAAAATGGAATCCAAGACCGCGTTCGTCTCTGTAGAGGAGAAGGACCGGGGGAGCGCAATAGGGCGGGACGGCGAGCGCATCAAGCTCGGGCGGGCGCTGCTGCAGCGCCGTTTCGGCTGCGATTTGCGCCTGGTTTCCAACTGAGGCATGAAAAAATATTCCAAGAGATGGTGTTCATGGGAAGGGGAGAACTTTCAGGAAGATCAATCGGCCTTAAAAGGCAGCGCCAGCGGTGGCTGAAAAAAACATGGAAGCGCCGCAGCCTGCATCTCAAGGAGAAATACGACCCGCTGGAAGGCTCGCCGATGGCGAAAGGCATAGTCATCGAGAAGAAGTCCCTTGAGCAAAAGCAGCCGCACTCAGGGCTGATAAAGTGCGTCAAGATACAGCTTGTGAAAAACGGCAAGTTCATCACCGCGTTTGCCCCCCGCTCTGGCGCAATCAACTACATTGACGAGCATGACGAGGTGACCGTGGACGGGCTGGGCGGCTCACAGCGAGGGCAAATGGGCTCCATACCCGGAGTCCGCTACAAGGTCATCAAGGTGAACGGCGTGGACCTTCAGATGCTGGTCCAGAAGCGCAAGGAGAAGCCCAAGAGGTAATTTCCATGGCTGACGAGAAACTATTCGGCAAATATTCGCTTTCGGAGGTCAAGGTTTCCGACCCCTCCATCGCATGCTACGCGAGCCTGGCCCCGGTTTCGGTTCCGCACTCGCACGGCAGGCACGTCAAGGCGCAGTTCGGCAAGCGCAAGGTCAACATAGTCGAGCGGCTTGCCAACAAGCTGATGAGGGGCGGCACGGGCGAGAAGACCTCGGGGAAGGTCATCCGCACGGACGGGCGGCTGCAGGGCAAGAAGACAAAGGCGCTTGCCATCGTGGAAAAGGCATTCGCAATCGCGGAGGCGCGCTCGAAGAAGAATCCGGTGCAGCTTCTGGTGGACGCGGCGCAGAACGCAGCCCCCCGCGAGGATTTCACCCGCGTTTCCATGGGCGGCGTCTCCTACCAGGTGGCAGTGGATGTTTCAGCCTCGCGCAGGCTCGACATGGCGCTTCGCAACATAGCCCTTGCGGCAATCATGGGCGCGTTTGACAAGAAGAAAACACTTGCAGAGGCGCTTGCCGACGAAATTGAGTTCGCGGCAAAGGGGGACGTCAACTCGTCATACGCGATAAAGAAGCGCGACGAGACGGAACGGATGGCCAGGTCTTCCAGGTAAGTTCTTTTTTTCTTTTTCAACCTTTTTCTTCTGGCTTTTTTTCCCATGCATGTTAATTTCAAGCGAGCAATAAGCAATCTTAATAATGTTTATTATCTCATTGGCTTACGGTAGAATTAATGGCAAAAAGAATAATGTGGCTAGTTGCCATCCTGATTTTCCCATGCATTGCATTTGCGGACTATTCCGACGTTCTTCTGGTGTCGAACAACCTGTCTGGCGACTCGCTTGCCATAGCCGACTATTTTGCAGCCAATCGCCCCAACCTGACACACAGGCTCAACGTTTCAATGCCAAGCTGGTGGACAATGAACTTCTCATCAATAAACTCCACCCTTTTGCAGCCAATAAGGGCATATCTCAACTCATCAGATGGCTCGGGCATAAACTACATAGTCCTGACTAAAGACATTCCGACAGTCACCAACCAGACGGGATGCTGCCCAAACCAAGGTGCATCGGTGGATTCCGTAGTGGCGCTTCTGAACACCCAATACGAAAGCCAGATAGCGGGAACATTAGGGTATCAATCACCATTTGGTGCTCCCGTGAGCGTGGAAAATCCCTATTACCGCCTTTCATCCAGCTACTCTTCAATATGCGGTTCGAAAAATTTCTGTCCATTCTCCCGCTCTGTATTCGGTGTTTACCTTGTGACACGCCTCGACGGGTTCAATCTCTCTGATGTTTACGGCATGATTGACCGCTCTGCATCCACTGCCATCAACCGCACTGCAAGGAACCAGGGGACTGCGATGATGACAAATGCCGCAGGATACTTTACTAATGAGATCCAGCATGCAAACACCACCCTTTCCGATGCAGGGCTCTTAACCATGCTAAACAGCTCATATCCTCCAGAGCCGACTTTTCCCCTTGTCAACTACTCAAACATTTCATATATTGACTTTTACCAGAAGAACAGCTTCTCTCCAAACGGGCTGCCCAACTTCACATTCATCAACGGTTCGCTTGCCTCCCCAAGATATTCATTCGCAGGCAGGTACACCAATTCATCCTCCCGCGGCACAATAGAATCGCTTGCCTCCGAGCTGGTTTCACAGGGCGCAACCGCGGTATATTCATGTAGCCGCGAGCCTTACTCAACTGGCAGCAACAAACCAGATGTTCTTGCCAAAAATTTCATACACGGTACCTATTACGCAGATATCATCTGGAATGCTGTGCCGAAGCTCTCCCACAGCGCAGTGGTGTTCGCAGACCCCAAGGCAGGGCCGATTGCGGTGCACATCAATATCTCGGCTGCGCGCCTGCTGCCCCCTTCGCAAAACTTTTCTTGCGCCTTTAGAATATACGATAACGTGCGGACTTCATTCAATGTGACATATGGCTGGTACAAAAACGGCGTTCTCCAGCCGGAGTTTTCAGGGGAAATCCAAAATGCGCTGCCTGAGGCAGAGCTTCAAACAACAACCGTTCCTGCACAAAACGTTTCAACTGGCGAGCAATGGTCGTGCAACATCAGCCTCAGCAGCGGAGGCGAATCACTGGGCAGCTTCTCAAAAAGCGCATATGTGGTGTCAGAGTTCATCTCAGAATGCGGGCAGCCGCTGGATGTTCCTGGAACAACCTATTTTCTTGTCAATAATCTTACTGCCTATCCATCAGTGCTCAGCTCCTTAGATGAGATGTGCATTAACATTTCCGCACAAAACATTACCATTGACTGCAACGGATACACAATAAAAGGGGGCAACAATAGCAACACCTATGGCATCTACTCAAACCAGTTCAACACTACAGTCGAAAATTGCATTGTGGAAGGAGTTGATTATGGAATTATGTATTATAGGGCAACCAACGGTCTTATCAACAACACTGTAGCCAGTGCGTCTGTGCTTTCCCAGGCATCTAACAATATTATATCTAATTATACTTCATCAGCCCCCAACTTAGGCATCAGTATTAATGGCGGGGCCAACAATACCATCATCGATTCCAATATAAGCAATACCTATGCAGGCGATTGTTTTCAAGGTGCGGTTAATATCATAGCGAGTTCCAACAACACAATCAGCAACTCTTTTGTAACCTCAATCACTTGCTATGGTGTCGACTTAGAGGATGAAGCAGAGTATAATGCAATTATCAATACAGAAGTCTTCTCTGCTTCAAACTATGGGGTACATATAGTTGCCAGCAACCACAACAGCCTGATCAATGCCACTGGAATTTCAAACTCGAGCATTGGCATCCGCTTCCACTATAGCAACAACAATAATATCACATCTTCGACCGGAACATCTGAATCCGATGCAGGGCTGGTAATCTCCGAGTATTCAAATAATAACAAGATGACTCAGTGCAGATTCAATTCATCCACCAACACTGCAATCCGGATATCCGGATCTGAAAACCTTTTCCTGGAGAACAACATCACTGCCCCGGTGTGGGTAGAAAACGGGGCTGAGGGCAACATCTTCAACGATTCCTCGCGCGGCAACATCTACTACCTTGCCAACGGCACGCCGTCCTGGAAAGTGTTTGACATCAGAGACACAGATGGGAGGGGCTGGGCTGATGCCGGAGATGCGATTCCCTTCAGCTCAGCAACTGTCGGAGCCTACTGGACAGGCTTCGGCTCTGACCACAGGCCCTATGTTCCGGCAGCAGTCTTTGGCAACGAATCCAACATCTCATCAACATACCCGCAGATACAAGTCATAATCGGCAACGACACAAACGCGACTGGAAAATATATCGAAGGCAACCACACGGTCAACATAACCTCGAATGGCAGCACCATAATCTCATTCAGCTTCAACTTCTCAGCCGCCGCGCTGAACTTCAGCAACATCAGCATCACAAACGGCACAAGCGGGGGCAAGTCCTACGCAGAAATATCTGGCATAAATTCATCCGCAATAATCGGGGGCAAGACGATTTACCTTTACAACGCAAGCGCAGATTACAATTACGTGTGTTTGAAGGACGAGGAGGGCGCATCTGCAACAAGCATCACTTCCGGCTGCAGCGGAAGCAACGAAACACTGGTGCCCTGTAGTGGAACCAAAGCCGGCTACACTTGCACGCGCAACGGCACCACCCTGGTTGTCACGGGCCTGAACCACTCTGCCTTGATACAATCCCAGCCTGCAGCTCCCTTATCCGGCGGCAGCAGCTCCTACATAATCCCGTCCCTTTCCTATTCGTTCAACTGCACAAGTGGGGCGCTTGAAGTATCTGCCAAGGATGCCAACGGGCCCATCAAGGGGCTGGAGGTAAGGCTTTACAAAAGCGGAACAATCGAGTTCACAGCGGCAAAGTCCAATTCTTCCGGCAAAGCGGCGTTTACCATTGCGGAAAGCAGGAAATACTACCTTCAATCGGTCCAGGATGGCACTTACCTTCCTGCAGAAATATCTGCATTCGAGCTGAAGCTCTGCCTCTCGCAGCCTTCCCAAATTCCGCAGTCAAACACGCTAAATGCCACAAACCAATCTTTCTCATCGCAGCCGGGGAACCAATCTGTTCCTGCCCAAAATAACAGCGGGCAGCCTGCAGGCACTCAAGTTACTCCCCCTTCAAATCAGCAGCCAGAGGAACAGCAGCCTTCAGAAGCAGGGCAGGGCAAAACACTTTCCGGGTTGCGGGAGCTTATGGGCTCGCAGAAGTCGGCGCAGCAAGTGCTGCTGCCAGCGGCCTCGCTTCTCCTTTTCGGCGGGGCAATCGCGCTTATTGCAATAGGGCTTGCAGCCTATCTTGTCATCTTCAGGAAAAAGAAATAACGCGGGTGGGCAGCGTGGCTGGTTTCCCAAGAACCGGCCGGGCAGCCCTATTCGTCTTGCAGGATGGGTATTTCGTCATTTTGCAATATGCGCAAAGTCATGCTTTTGGTGGCGGTCCTCCTTGTGTAATCAGTCACGCTCACCATCACGGTGGTGGTTTTTATCTGGGTTGGAAATCCCTCGAGCAGATAAGAGCTGGCTTCCCCGGCGCAGCTGGCGCTTCCATTTTGCAAAGCTGGCGACCAGGGGAGGTTGACAAAGCTCCAAGAGCAAGTCCCAAGGCATCCGGTTGCAGTCACTGTCTGCGAATAGTTCATGTTTTCCTTGCCGTCTGGCAGGGCGGAGGTCGTGATTGCCAACGGGGTTCCGGGCATGTTGCCAAGCGGCGTGTCATTCACGGTTATCCTAGCACACTGGCCAATAAGCGGAAGTTTTCCCTCCTGAACATGCATTTCGCCAGATGCGCCCTGGTAGGCGATGGAGAGGTTTGCGGAATAATACCTGCCTTCCTGGAAATAGCCGTCCGGGGAGCACAGGTTCTGCAGCCCGGAGGTGGAGTTGATTTTGTCAATCAGCACCATCTCTACCATGCCCGGGGGCATCTGCATGTCGCAGCTTCCCATGCTGCACATTAGCACTGCGGATTCGTTGTATGGGGAGAATATCTTGGAGAAATTGACGCTTCGGCCATTCACGCTGATGCCTTTGACTGAAATGCTGACCGCCTCAGAGTTTTGCACCTCCAGCAGGATGTGGGACTGGGTAATCGCATAGCTTCCGATGGAAAAAGGGTGCGCCCCTGCCCAGTATTCGCCTGTGCGCTGCATTTTTGCAGAATACGCCAGCTGCGGCTCCACGGCAACAATCACAACCGCGGCCAGCATTATGAGGAGCGCGATGCCCAGCAAAGCGATGTACTCCACCGAACCTTGTGCCTTTTTTGACATTTTGCGCCCCGCTTGCGAATCTTTCCGGTTCGCTATGGATTACAATATAATAAAAATCTTATTATGGATAAAAGCCACGCTGCTTGAGGCCGGAATAGGGCCAATTTCTCAAGTGCTCAGAGGTATTGATATGGTGAGGAAAGAATACGTCGTGGAAGAAGTAACCAAGATGATGAACAACATAGACAATGTGCGCAACATCGCCATTGTTGCCCACGTGGACCACGGGAAGACGACCATGACCGACTCCCTGGTCGCCCGCGCCGGGCTCATCTCCAAGGAGCTGGCCGGCGAGCAGCGCATGATGGATTTCGACGAGCAGGAGCAGGCGCGCGGAATCACCATCAAGGCCGCCAACATCTCACTTGCGTTCAACTACAACAATAAGGACTATCTCATCAACCTGATTGACACCCCGGGGCACGTGGACTTCGGCGGGCACGTCACCCGCGCCATGCGTGCGGTTGACGGGGTGGTGCTGGTCGTCGACTCTGTGGAGGGCATAATGCCGCAGACCGAAACAGTGCTGCGCCAGGCGCTGAAAGAAAAGGCAAAGCCCACTATATTCATCAACAAGATAGACCGGCTGATAAACGAGCTTCAGCTGGATGCAAACGCCATGCAGGCAAGGCTCATCAAGATAATCACTGGCCTGAACAAAATCGTAGAGCAATACGCGCCTGAGGACAAGAAAGTGGAGTGGCAGATAGGCGTGGCTAAGGGCAACGTGGCATTCGGCTCCGCTTTCCACAAGTGGGCCGTCTCGATAAAAAGCATGAACAAGTTCAACATACGGTTCCCGGACATCTACAACCACTGCAAGGCAGGCGAGCATAAGATACTGGTGGAGAAATCCCCCTTAGACGAAGTGCTGCTGGAAATGGTGGTGGACCATCTTCCGAATCCCAAATACGCTCAGCAGTACCGCATCCCGGTCATTTGGAAGGGCGACCCCTCATCGCCTGAGGGCAAGGCAATGCTTGCCTGCGACCCTGCCGGAAAGACGATCGGAGTCTGCTTCGGTGTGGTCAATGACGAGCACGCCGGGGAGGTCGCTGTGGTGCGCCTGTTCTCAGGAACAGTGAAGAAAAGCGACATGCTTTTCCTGGCCTCCAGGCTGACATCTGAAAAGGTGCAGCAGTGCGCCATCTACATGGGCCCGGACAGGGTGATGGTGGACAACGTTATTGCCGGCTCCATCGTGGGCCTTGTGGGGCTGCGCGACATATATGTCGGGGAAACAATTTCCACCGACCAGATAACCCCCTTCGAGCAGATAAAGCACTATTCTGAGCCGGTGGTGACCAAAAGCATAGAGGCAAAGGAGAGCAAGGACCTGGCAAAGCTCATCATGGCGTTGAGGCAGATAGGGAAGGAAGATCCCACCCTCAAGGTGGAAATCAACCATGAGACTGGCGAGCACCTTATTTCCGGAATGGGTGAGCTGCACCTTGAAATCATAGAGTACAAAATAGTCAAGGAGCGCGGAATACCGATTGTCACCTCGCCGCCAATAGTCGTTTACCGTGAAATGATATCCGGCAACTCAGGCGTTATCGAAGGGAAGTCTCCCAACAAGCACACCAAGCTCAAGTTCATCGTGGAGCCTGTTGACAAGGGCGTGTATGACGCGATGGTGGAGGGCAAGATACCCGACGGCAGGCCCAAGGGCAAGTCATTGGTGGAAACCCTTGTCGAATGCGGTATGCCCCGCGACGAGGCGAAGTCGGTCCTTGACATACACAACAAGAACATCCTGATGAACGACACGCGCGGAATCCAGTACCTCAACGAGATAATGGAGCTTATGATACAGGGCTTTGAGGAGGCGATGGACTCAGGCGCGCTTGCCAAGGAGAAGGTGGTCGGCGTGAAGGTGCGCCTGGAGGACGCAGTCATCCACGAGGACCCGGTTCACCGCGGCCCTGCGCAGATAATTCCTGCGACCAAGCGGCCGATTTACGCAGCCATGCTTTACGCGGGCGTTACGCTGCAGGAGCCCAAGCAGAAGGTGACCATACTCTGCCCGCACGACTACATGGGCAATGTCATAACCCTGATACAGGGCAGGCGCGGCCAGCTTCTTGACATGCAGCAGGAAGGCGAGCAGTCCACGATAATAGTCAAGCTGCCTGTCGCAGAAATGTTCGGATTCGGGAACGACCTGCGCTCGGCAACACAGGGCAGGGGCATACCCTACCAGGAGTATGCAGGCTATGAGCCGCTGCCCCGCGATTTGCTGGCAAAGATTGTCAAGCAGATAAGGACCCGCAAAGGCGACAAGCCGGACCCGCCCACTCCAAACGACTTTTTGGACGCATAAGGGGGTGAACCATTAGGGGGAAGCTAGTGTTAGCTGCTGCCCCCTAGGGACCAAACGACTTCCTGGACGCATAATGGGGCCTGTTCCCTCATTTTGTTTTTCTTTCGGTCTAGCTGGCAGCCTGCCCATCTGGCTAACTCCTATAATGATTTATAATACTTTATAATAAACAATAATACGGTGAGAAAATGACTTCCGCGATTGTGAACCTTACTGAGGACAACAACAGGCTCCTGAATATCATAAAGGCGCATTTCGACCTTCGGAACAAATCGGACGCCATAAATTTCGTAGTTGAAAAATTCGCCAAGGAGGGGCTTGGGCCAGAGCTTCGCCCGGAGTATGTGCGCAAGCTCAAGAGGGCGATGAAGCAGAAGGGAAGGGCATATCCCTCCGCTGAAGCGATGTTCAAGGAGTTTGAGCGTGATGTATAGGCCCGAACCAACTCCGATTTTCGAGAAAAAGATAAGAAAGCTTATGAAAAAGGACAGTCTCAGGTATGAAAGGGTGCGCAGAAAAGCAATCGAGATCTGCGATGACCCGCACCGCTACAAGCCGCTTGGCAACATGATGGCAGGCGTCATGCGCGTGCATATCGACCCGTATGTTCTTACTTTTGCGGTTGACGAAGCAAGGATGGTGGTGCGCTTCATCGATTTTGACCATCACGACAAGGTCTATAAAAATTAGTCCTCGGCAGCTCTGGGCGCAATTAGCAAAACATTTTTATTTCTGTGTTTGCCAATAAGCCCGAGGTGTTTGAACAGTGTCATATTCATTCATTTACTCAAAGGCATCCTGCATAATTTTCTCATTCCTTCTTCTCTTTTCCTTTGCAGGCGCGGCCAACACCACCTTTTCATGCGGCACCCTTGATTTTGCAGGAGAAACCTACACGCTCAACCAATCGGTCAGCGTAAACGGGGCGACCTGCCTTTCAGTGGCTGCCCCCAATATCACGCTTGACTGCGCGGGCTTCTCAATAACCGGGAACAACGCAACAGGCACGGCCGGGGTTTACTCAAACTCCTCGGGCACAATCGTGAGAAACTGCAACATCTCCAACTTCCAATACGGCGTCTATTTCAACGGCACTGCGGGCGGGACAGTTGAAGGCACAAATGCCACGACCTCGCGGGCAGGCGGCGTTGGCATCGTGCTTCAAGACTCGGACTTCAACACCATCTCCAATTCGCTGGGCAGCACCTATGGCTCGCAAAGCGGAGGGGGGAATGCGAGCGGCGGTTCCTCCCCTGCGGCAGGCATGCGCCTGATTTCAAGCTCCAACAATACCATTTCGGGCAGCATTGCGTTCTCATCAAAATACATAGGCCTGCTTGTCAACTCGAACTGCCATGGCAATGTCATTTCAAATCTGAATGCAACGACCCAAATAAATTCCGCTACTGCCTGTGCCGGCGGGCCTTGCGGGGCAATACAGATAGGGCAGGACAATAATTACAACCAGTTCAAAAACGTTATTGCAACCGCGACCAGCGCAGGGTGCGCGGTGCGTATAAACCAGGGCGACTCCAACATCTTCAACAATATCACCGCCCAATCTGGCAGCAGCTTTGCGATGTGCTTTTATACTGGCGCCTCGAACAGCGTGATTGCCAACAGCACCTTCCTCTCAACCGGCGGGGCTTCCACGCTTGTGCTGCTATCCACAGGCTCGATTGGCAACACCTTCTACTGGAACAATTTCACCCAAACATCCGGGCTTTACGTGAATGACAGCTCTGGCAGCAATTATTTCAATGCCACGATAAACGGCAACCCGGAGGGGAACATCTGGGCAAATGTGATGAACGGCTCTGTGAATATCACAGGTACCTCCATTTCTTCGGGCTTTTCCGGGCTTTACAGGGGCGCAACAGGCGCAGGCTACCCGTACAACAGCACAAATTCTCAGGGCAAGCTGTCTGGCGCAGTAGCCGACTACGCCCCGCTGACTCCTTACCAGGAGCCAACTCAGCAGGCGCCATCAATATCTCTGAACCTGCCTGCAAGCAACACCGCCCAATCTACCCGCACAATAAGCGTGAACCTGACTGTTTCCGATGCAGCACTGAACTACACCAGCATCTTCATTATCAGCGAACAGGGCGCAGTGGTGAACTCCACAAACAGCAGCGCCATTGGCAATTATGCGGTGCAGCTGGGTGTGCCATCCGATGGAATATACGGCATAAACGCAACAGCTTATGGCAACTCCTCGCTTTCCAACAGCTCCTCTGTTTCCAACATAACAGTGGACAGCGCAGGCCCGGCAATCTCGCTTTCCTACCCTGCCAATTGGGCAAATATTACGAATCATAACCTAACTTTCCTCTGGGTGCCAACCGACGCGCTTGGGGCAGCAATAGCCTGCAATCTTTCGATAAACGGCGCGGTGAATGCTTCGGGCATAATCGGGAGCAGCGGCTCCTCATTCAGCGCAACAGCCAGCCTGTCTGATGGGGCTTACAACTGGTCGGTTGACTGCTGGGACGGCCTGAACAACACAAACTCCTCTCAGAATAGTTATTTCACCATAATCTCCTCTGTTCAGGGCAATTCCTCCAGCGTCAATGCAACCGGCCTGCCCTCGCTCAACGTGACCATCAATGGCACAGAGGCGGTCAGCGGGGCAAACTACACTGGCAACCTAACGGTAAATATGAGCTCTGGCGGCTCCACGGTGGTGGCATTCAATTTCAACTTCTCTTATCCTCTTAACCTGAGTGCGATTGTCATAGCCAACGGCACCAACGCAGGCGCCTCCTACATATCTGTGAACGGGGTGAATTCCACAGGCGGCCTGTCAGGAACAAAGACTGTATATCTTTACGGGGCCAGCAGCTCCTACAATGCGGTGTGCGTCAAGGAGATGGAGGGGATAGGCTATCAAAACATATCCTCTGATTGCGCTGGGGCAAACGAATACAAGGTGCGCTGCGACGGCAGCTCCACCAGCGGCACCTTTGCAATCTGCACCAGCCCCTCCTCAGGGGTGCTGAGGGTTTCCGGCTTATTGCACTCTTCGCTGCAGCAGTACAACATTGTCTCCCAAACAACGCAAACAGGCTCGGGCAGCAGCAGCTCGTCAGGGGGCGGCTCAAGCTCAGGCTCAGGAAACACAGCCTCATATCAGAAAACAGCCGAGTATCTTGTGGACATAGGGCTGAACAAGACCTGCAAAATCAGCGTAAAGCGCGAGCTTGCAAGCAGCACCAACATCTCCATGCTGACAACCACCTTGGAAAATCTCGGGGGAAGCGAATGCAATCTGGAGGAATTTGTTTTTGAAGATACGGTGCCTGACAGCTTTGCGGCTATAAACACCATCAATTTCACTCCTATGTACAGCTCGCGCGAAGGCTGGAAAATCGCATTCAAGTTCCCCCGGTTTTCAAGCGGGGAGTCCAAGGCGATAACATATCTTGTGGCAGGCTGGGTGCCTCCGTCCAGAGCGGGCAACTTCACCAATTCGGTTCTCACTGCCAAAAAACAGGTGGCGCCCGCCCCTAAAAAGGAGGAATCTCCTGCAAAAAAAGAGGAAAAGAACCAATCTTTCCCGCCTTCGCAGCAGCCTTCATTGCAGCCAATGCAGGTTACTTCCGGGTCAGATTCTAGGCAGTTGGAGGCTGATGCGGCTGAAAAAGAAGACTTGAAATCCAAGCTCGTCCCTGTCGCGCTGATCTCACTGGCAGTGCTATCTGGCATAGCAATAGTCGCTGTTGCGGTTTATTTCCTCTTGATGCGGCGAAGGCGTGGGCTCTGAGGGTTGCGCTTTCGGTTTTTATGCCTTTATGGGGAAACGGAGATACATGATCCGAATCAGAACCGTCGCAATCCTGTTTTTCCTGGCATCCTCGCTGCTAGCGATAAAGAGCGTCGATTCATGCGCAACATTGGCGGATGCCGGGGAAACCTACGTGCTTTCGCAGCCGGTTTTGGGCAAAGGCAGCTGCTTTGCCATAGGCGCACCAAACATCACGCTTGACTGCGCGGGCTTCTCAATAACCGGGGGCGATGCGCAGGGCAGTGAAGGAATTGTTGCAAAGGCCCCTGGCGCCGTAATCAAAAACTGCCAAATATCCGGCTTTTCCAAAGCCATACACTTCAAGGGCGTATCAGGGGGCAAAATAATCCAAGTCAATGCGGCATCAACCAATGGGGGCATAGCGATATACCTGGAGTCCTCAAGCCAAAACATAATCTCGGATTCAACCGCATTTGCCAAAAAGAAGGCAATGTCGGGCAGTGAAAATGGCGGCGCAGGCCAAGTGCAGGCGGGGGCGGGAGAAGGCGGCGGGCAGGAGGTCGGCATACGCCTTTTCTCAAGCTCTGGGAACGTGCTGGAAAACGTGTCCGCCTCGTCCGATGAATATGTCGGCCTGCTTGTGCATTCAAATTCGAACAAAAACATATTCAAAAACGTGAGGGCATTCTCATCCTCTGGCAAAGAGGCATGTGTGGGCGGCCCTTGCGGCGCCATACATCTGGGGCAGGCAAGCGGCAATTCATTCAATTCCGTATCCGCGCAGGCAACACAAGGTTACGCGCTGCGGATAGGGATGGGGAACAACAATTCATTTTCGGACTCTACCTTCACCACCGAGGATGGGGTTTCAGTTTACATGATGGACTCGGATTCCAACAAAATAACCGGCTCTGACATAGAGTCGCTATCAAAGGAATCAGCCCTCCTGCAGGGAAGCTTGGGCAACACGATTTCTGGCAACCGGCTTTACTCGAGCAGCAATCCGCCTGTCTTGATGGATGCGGATTCGACTGATAATAGCATATCTCAAAACACCGTCCATACCCCCGGCTCCAGAAAAGACGCTGCCCCAAACAACGAGTTCACTCATGGCGGTAAGCCGGAGGGAGCTTCTGACGGACTTGTCCCCCTATTTGCCCTGGCAGCCCTTGCAGCAGTCTCGCTGGCAGGGTATTTCATCTTTTTCAGGAAGAAAAAAGCCCAGCAGTAAATTCCTTTCGTTCCATTCAAGTGCGCATGCCTTCTTGCTCCGCCGTGCTATTTTCGCCCTCTTGCAAATGCCGGACCGCCATCATCCCGCAATCCGTACTTTCTGCACATAGATGGAGTTGTAGTTTTCCATGGCCGAATAGCCCTTTTTCCTCCCCATTATCACATCGTCCATCCCGGAAACGGCATATATCCTCTTTATCGTCTCTATCTTGATGGCGGAAAAAAATGTTTTCGCCTCTATCCTTATCCCGCCGCTTTCAATCAAGGGCAGTATCCCGGTTTTTTTCTGCTCTATGCTCCCGAACGCTTCGTCGGTTACGGTAACAATGATGGTCGGGTTGTTCAGCGGGGCGGTCTCGAAGGAGTAAAGCTCCCCGCGCCGGGTTTCAATTCCTAGCACCTTTCCCCCAACGTACACGTTTATTTTTTCGTTCCCCACCAGCATCCTGGCGCTTTTGGGCACTTTCGGCTCTATTTTCTCCTGATAGTAAGTCAGCATCTCCTCCCTGGTCTCAGTCAGCGCATAGGCGAAGCAGACAGAGGAAAAAAAGGACAGGGCCGCCAGAATGGAAAAAAGCCTTTTTGCCATGCCCCTCTTTTGCGAAAGCCCCAATAAAAAGCAGTCGGTGCAGCCGCGGGGCGTCAGCGAGAGGTGCGCTGGTGCCGCCTGGGGGAATGCGGCAGCGCTTTGCAGCGCGGGCCGCCCGGCGCATTTTCCCGCATGGGCCCGCCATTGCCAGAAAATGAAGAAACGCTTATAAACACTTGTCTCATATATCAAGCCCACTCTTCTTACATTTCCGTGTAAGATGACACTCGCAGCCACCCCTCCTCGAGAGGGAAAGAAGCGTTGCGAATCATTGCTGGTTTGTGTTGCACAGCAATCAATCAATGTGTTATGTTCCGGTGAAATCGCATGGGAAAACGTTCAGGGCACAAGAAAGGGTCGGTCGCATTCAGGCCGCGCAAGCGCGCAATCACCCAGATGCCCCCTGTCAATTTCTGGCCCGCCTCTTCGGAGAAAAGGCTGCTTGGCTTTGCCGGCTACAAGTCGGGAATGACCCATCTCACCTATGTCGATGACACCGAATCGCCCAACAAGGGCAATGAGGTGTTTTCCTCGGCAACAGTGGTCGAATGCCCGCCCCTGGTTGTTTTCGGGGTGCGCGCCTACAAGGCTGGCCGCGTTGTCGGCGACATCATCTGCCCCGACGAGAAAATCCTCAAGCCCCTTGGAATTTCAAAAAAGAAAGACAACAAGCTTTCCCCTTCTGATGCCGATGAAATATTCGCCCTTGTCTATGTCCGCCCCTCGCTCACCGGAATGGGGAAGAAAACCCCTGAGCGGATGGAAATATCGGTCGGCGGCAAGGACGTTTCAGAAAGGCTGGAATACGCGCTTTCGCTTCTCGGAAAGGAAGTGCGCGTTTCAGATGTTTTCAAGCCAGGCGAATTCCTGGATGCAATCGCGATAACAAAGGGCAAGGGTTGGCAGGGCACAGTCAAGCGCTTCGGCACCGCACAGCAGAGGCGCAAGGCAACCGGCAAGCGCCGCCACATCGGCTCGCTTGGGGCCTGGCACCCAGGTTACGTTCATTACACCGTCCCCATGCCTGGGCAGATGGGCTACCACAAGCGGACTGAGATAAACAAGAGGATAATGAAGATGGGGGCTGCCTCAGAAATAAACCCTGCAGGCGGCTTCACCCACTACGGGGTTCTCAAGAATGATTATGTCCTTATCAAGGGCAGCCTGGCAGGGCCGCAAAAAAGGCTCATCCGCTTCCGAAAGGCGGTGCGCGTTTTGGCATCCCCGAAGGTTCCCGAAATAAGATTTGTTTCAGTGGCATCCAAGCAATGATGAAATGTGATTCTGATGAAAGCGCAACTGTACTCAATTGATGGCAAGGCGGCCCGCGAGGTCCAGCTGCCATCTGTTTTCTCAACAGAGGTCAACCTCGGGCTGGTTTCCAGGGCTGCAATCTCGGACCAGACCAGGCGCTACCAGCCAAAAGGCAACGACCCCCGCGCTGGAATGGAGACCTCGGCCCGCTACAGGGGGCGCAAGGAGGACTTCGGCTCCGGCAAGAACAAGGGAACTGCAATCCGCCCCCGCGAAGTGCTCCCCAAGGGCAGGCTGGGGAAAGTGAAGCGCATCCCCTCCGCAGTGAAGGGAAGGCGCGCGCACCCGCCGCACGTCAACAAGGTAATAATCGAGCAGATGAACAAGAAGGAATATCTGGCGGCCCTGCGATGCGCAATTGCGGCAACCGCGCACAAGGAGCTTGTCTCTGCCCGCGGCCACAAGCTCTCCGGGGGCATCAGCCTTCCTATAGTTCTTGACAATTCATTCGAAGCGATAGGCAAGACCTCGCAGGTCTACAAGACGCTTTTCGCGCTCATCCCCGAGGATCTTGCGCGAAGCTGCAAGCCGCGCCCGCGTGTTGGGATACGCGCAAGGAGGGGCGGCAAAATCTACCCCAAGTCCGCGATAATAGCTGTTTCAAAGGACGCGCCGGTGCTCAAGGCAGCGCGCAACATACCTGGTGTGGATGTGGTGAAGGCATCTGACCTTTCTGTGGAGAAGTTGGCGCCAGGCGCAAAGGCTGGCAGGCTTGCCATCTACACAGAGGCCGCCCTTGCAGAGGTTTCCAAGCTGTGATTATTATGCCGTGCATACTCTACCCGATAACAAACGAAAAGGCGGTCGGCCTCATCGAGCTTCAGAACACCATAACATTCGTGGTGGACAAGTCAGCCACCAAGCAGCAGGTGAAAAAGGACGTCGAGGAGCTTTTCGAGGTCAAAGTCGCGAAAGTCCGCACCCTCATCACCCCCACGGGGATAAAGAGGGCGTTTGTCAAGCTCAAAGAGGGCTTCAAGGCTGACGATGTGGCAGCAAAGCTGAAAATAGTATGATTTTTCAACAGGTGCACAAATGGGGAAATTACTAAAGCAGCAAAGGCGCGGGAAAGGCTCGGTCGCATACAAGGCGCCTTCCCACCGCTACAAGGCAGAGCTGCAGTTCCGCAAATACGTCGAGCAGGAGAAGGCGGGCAGTGTCAGGGGCCAGATAGTGGGCTTTATCGACGACCCTGCCAGAGGCGCGCTTCTGATGCAGGTTCTCTTCGAGGATGGCCAGCTTACCTATATGCTTGCGCCTGAGGGCGCGTATGTCGGGCAGGAAGTGTGCAGCGGCGCATCCGCCAAGCTGGGCTTGGGCAACTGCATTCCGCTTCTGAAAATACCCGAGGGCGCCCCGATATACAATATAGAGATGGCGCCCGGTGACGGGGGAAAGCTGGTGCGGGCGCCAGGTTCGTACGCCACGCTGGTTTCACGCGAAAAAAACATGGTCTTCGTAAAGCTTCCAAGCAAGCACACGCTGCTTCTGCAGGGCATCTGCCGTGCGCAGATAGGGGTAGTTTGCGGCGGGGGCAGGCTCGAAAAGCCGCTTATGAAGGCAGGCGCGAACTTCTACAAGAAGCACGCGCAGAACCGCAAGTGGCCCGTCAACCGCGGAGTCCACATGTCGGCTTACACTCATCCGTTCGGCGGCAAGCAGCACCACAAGGGCCGCGGCAGCATGACCAGCCGCAACGCCCCGCCGGGCAGGAAAGTCGGGCACATCGCAGCCCGCAGCGTAGGGCGCAAGAAAGCCCACGTAGAGGAGCAGAAGCTGAAAAGCAAACAGTGATTTCCGGAGGAAATTCTCATGCCGAAGATTGACAAGTACCGGGGAAAGGAGAAGGACGAGCTTGCGGCCATTGGCAGCGAGGAATTCATGCCCCTTCTCACCTCGCGCGCGCGCAGGGCTCTGGGCCGTGCGCTGTCCAACAAGAACATAGTGGTCCGAAAATTCATGAAGAAAGTTGCTGCGGTGAAAGCCAAGAACCCAGCGAAAGTGATAAAGACGCATGTGCGCGAGGCGGTCATCGTCCCGGAATGGCTGGGCATGACGTTCGCGGTGCACAACGGCAAGGAATGGAAGAACGTGTTTGTGAGCGTGGACAAGCTCGGCTACAGGCTGGGCGACTTCTCGCACACCACCGGGCGCGTCCTTCACTCTGGCCCTGGAGTCGGGGCAACACGCGGCTCGAAGTTCATCCCGCTTAAGTAAAGTGAGACAATGGCAGACTACGCATACCAGCAGAAAAAGGGAAGCCAAATGCGCACTGCGCGCGCAAGGGTTACTGGGGTCAACGCCTCCTACAAGGACCTGTGCAATGTTTGCAGGAATGTGCGCGGCTGGAACACTGAGGACGCTCTGGAATTTTTGGAGCTTGCGGCAGTGGGGGAGAAAGCGATACTGTTCACCCGCCACAACCACGGCAAGGGGCACCGCAGGGAGCTGGGCGGCAAGAAGGGGGGCTGGCCGGTCAAGTCCGTAAAGTTTGTGCTGCTGGTTCTCAAAAATGCCATTGCAAACGCATCCAAGCTCGGGCTTGGGCAGACAAAAGTGGCGCACATAATCGCCAACAAGCAGGACACTTACCCGCGGATGTCGCCCAAGGGCAGGCGCATCCGCCACAATTACGAGACGGCGTTCATAGAGATAGTGCTTGAAGAGGTCCAGGAAAGCGCAGCAAAAAACAAGTCCGGAAAGAAGAAAAAAGCTGATGCAATAGGGCCAATCGGGGAGAAAGCGGCTGCTGCGGTCAAATCGGAAGCAAAAAAGCCGGATGAAAAGGCGGCTGGCCCCAAAACGCAGCCGGAATCGAGCAAGCCTGAGGCGGAAAAAGCAGCTGCCCCGGCGAAAATTTAAGATGTGAAATCATGGCAGACAAAACCAAAGTCGAGGGAAAATTCATCGAGGATGCGATAACCCGCTACAGGGTGTCCAAATTCCTGGAGTCCGAGCTTGACCGCGCGGGCTTCTCACGCGTGGCAATCCAGCGCACCCCAATGGTCACCCGCATAGCTGTGGAAGTGACCAACCCGGGGCGCGTCATCGGCAAGCGCGGCAAATCCATACAGGACCTCACCGACTCCATACAGCGGGAGTTCAAGATTGACAATCCGCAGATTTCCGTGGTGGAATCCACCAACCAGAACCTCGAGCCGCGGCTGATGGCGAAGAAAATCTGCCGCTACATCGAGATGGGTAAGAAAATACGCGCCATACTACACGCTGGCTTGCGCGACATCATGCGCGCAGGCGCGCTGGGCGCGGAGATAGTGGCATCCGGGAAAATCGCCGCGAAAGGGGGCAGAAGCAAGTGCTTCAGGGTGATGGGCGGCTACATACCAAAGGCAGGCGAGCCGGCAAGGCAGGTCGCAGTAGCGCATGTCACTGCATACCCCAAGTCAGGCGCAATCGGAGTGCTGGTCCGCATCGTGCTGCCAGGCACAATATTCCCGGACAAGGACCCGACCGCGAAGATTCAGATAGCAAAAGTCATCGAGGCTGCGGCGGACATAACCTCATCCACACCGAACGAGACGGTGCAGAAAGTCCAGATGCCCCCGATGAAAAAGCGCAAGATGATGCACAGGAAGAAGTGAGCCAATGGCAATCATAAGGAAAAGCAAAATTAGGGAGCTTTCTGATGCTGAGCTTAAGGCAAAGCTGTTCGAGTTCCAAAAAGAGCTGAACTCCGAGCGCGGCATGCTCGCCACAGGTGGCAGGGCTTCCAACCCCGGGAAAATCAGGGGGCTCAAAGCAGCTGTTGCCAGGATAATGACGATACTCCACGAGCGAAAACTCGGGATTAAGCACAAGACAAAGGGGGCTGCGGCAGGCGCAAAGGAAAAGCCTGCGCAGGCCAAAAAAGAATAGCGAGGTGGAATTAGTTGCCTGACATATGCCAAAAATGCGGACTGATAAAAGAGATATGCTCCTGCGACATCCTTGAAAAGGAGGAGACGCAGCGCATACGCGCATACGCGACGAAGAAGAAGTTCAAGAAGCTGGTGACCATCATCGAGGGAATCGATGAGGGAAAACTGGAAGTGACCGGCAGGGAACTTAAGCAGAAGCGCGCGTGCGGCGGGACCGTGAAGGACGGGCTGATAATCCTGCAGGGGGACCACACCAGGCATGTGAAAAAGCTGCTGGTGCAAAGCGGCTACCCCGAAGGGAGCATCACAGTCCTTGAGGGCCTGCAATAAGTCCGCATGAAGATGGTACGAATGCCGCTCACACCGGAGAACCTGGCGCTGCACGAGCTGATAGGCCTGAGGGCGAAAGTCGCCACGAGCCTGTCGCTGCCTTACCGGGGGCTGCAAGGCGTGGTGGTGGACGAGACCAAGAACACGCTGGTGTTCCTCTCGAAAGACGGGAAAGAGAAGTCGGTTCCGAAAAGGGGCTGCATCTTCTGTTTCCATCTTCCCGGGGGGAAAATGGCAATGTTGGACGGGGATTGCATCGCTTATAGGCCGTATGACCGGCCGAAAAAAGTCAGATGCTGATATCGAGGTATGTTTATGGCTATCGACGCAAACAGGAAGGGCGCCATTGTCCCGCGGGGGCACACCCGCATCGGCACAGTGGTCTCCGACCGCTCCAAAAAGACGGTGATAGTGGAATCCGACACGTTGGAATATTTCCCAAAATACAGGCGCTCGGCCAGGACCAAGTCCAGAATTTCCGTGCACAACCCAGAATCGGTCGGCGCCAAGCTTGGTGACGAAGTGGAAATAGCGGAATGCCGCAAGATTTCCAAGACCAAGTCCTGGATAGTCACCAAGGTGCTGCGCAAGGCATCGGGCATCGTCGTCATTGGCAAGAAAGGCGGAAGGGCGCTTGACGAGGAAGCCGAGCGGCTGAGGAAAGCAGAGGTGAAGCGCGACGAGCTTCCAGCCCCATCGGCTGCGGGCAAGAAGGAGAAGGAAGAGAACGTGGTACTATGAAAGGACTGGGAAGCAGCATTACAAAAGGGCTCCAAACCGGCTCGAGGCTGGTGTGCAATGACAATTCCGGCGCCAAGATAGTGCAGATAATCGGCATAAAAGGGGCAAAGGCAAAGCGGGCGATGTACCCCAAGGTCGGAATTTCCGACATCATCACAGTGGCTGTGAAGAAGGGCAGCGCTGCGATGAAAAAGAAAGTGCTCAAAGCGGTGGTGGTCCGCCAGAAGCAGACCTTCCGCCGCCCAAACGGGGTGAGGATTTCGTTCGAGGACAACGCCTGCGTCATAATTGACGACCAGGGCCTGCCCGTCGGGACCGAAATCAAGGGCGTGATTGCCCGCGAAGTGGCGACCCGCTTCCCGAAAGTGGCGGCAATAGCCGCCTCAGTGGTTTGAGTGATTGTTATGCAAGATTCCATCCAGCCAAGAAAACAGCGCAAGTTCCGCTACACAGCGCCGCTGCACCTGCGCAAGAAAATGGTGTGCGCGCACATAAGCAAGGAGCTTGCCGCCAAGCTTGGCACTGCAAGGCGAAGCGTCAGCGTGCGCAAGGGGGACAAGGTCAGGCTTATGCGCGGGGAGAAGAAGGGGCACACCGGAAAAGTGGTGGAAGTGAACCTGGCTGACCTGAAGGTATACATCGAGGGGGTTTCGCACAGGAACGCCAAGGGCGTGGAAAAGACCTACCCGGTGGACCCGTCCAATCTTCTGATACTTGAGGGGGAATTTTCAAAGAACAGGCTGGCGATGATACAGAGGTCTGCAAAGGCAAAACAGTGAATTCATTGATTGGGTTGATGACATGAGCAAGAAAGGCGGTTCGAATCACTTCGTTCGCATGCGCGCGCAAAAGCGCCTGGGAGTGGTTGGCAGGAAAAAGGTGAAGTGGCTGCTTGCCCCGATGCCGGGCACGCACAGCAAGGCGGAAAGCGTTTCCGCAGGAGTGCTGCTGCGCGATGTCTTGCATCTGGCCTCCAACACACGCGAGGCGGGCAGGATACTTGGCACAGGCGGGATTTTGGTGGATGGGAAAAAGGTGCGCGAGCCGAAATTCCCAATCGGCCTGATGGACATAATCTCCAAGCCGGAGGACAAGAAGCATTACAGGATGTCGCTTTCCGGGCCCAGGTTGGTGCCAAAGGAAGTTTCAGGCGAGGCGGCAGCCAGAAAATACCTCAAGGTTGTCGGGAAAAGCACCATTGAGGGGGGGAAGGTGCAAATCGCCTTCCATGACGGGAGGGCGTATCTGGGGGACAAGAACATCAAGACCGGGGACACGTGCGTGTTTGCAGTCCCAGGATTCAAGCTGGCAGGGCACCTCAAGTTCGCCCCCGGGGCGAATTGCCTTGTGACCCAGGGCAAGCACATCGGCGAGGTCGCAAAGCTTGACAGAATAATCGAGCGGCCCGGCTCGCACGAAACTGAAGCGCAGCTGTCCGCAAGCTCGGGGCAGTTCGTCACGCTGGTCAAGTACCTGTTCGTGGTGGATGAAAATTTCTGATGGCCGGTGTCTGCATTATTGATTCATGGTGAAAAAAATGAACGCGATGAAGGATGTTGTAATTGACAAAGTCACGCTGAACATAGGCGTGGGCAAGGCGGGGCAGGAGCTGGAGAACGCCAAGACGCTCCTCGAGCGCCTCTCGGGAGCGAAAGCCGTTCCGACGCACGCAAAGGTGCGCAACCCGGTCTTCCGTATAAAGAAAGGTGACATTATCGGCACCAAAGCCACATTGCGGGGCAAGCAGGCAGTCGAATTCGTGAAAAAGGCGCTCAAGGTAAAGGCGTTTGCGCTTCCCAGCCGCTCCTTCGACAAGGAGGGCAATTTCTCGTTCGGGGTTCCCGAGTACATCGAGTTCCCCGGGGCGAAATACGACTCCCAGATAGGGATGCTGGGCTTCGACGTTTGCGTGACGCTGCGCCGGAGGGGCTTCCGCGTTGGCAAGCGCAGGCGCGCCAAGTCCAAGATAGGGTCTTCGCACCGCCTCGTGCGGCAGGACGGGATAGAATTCGCGAAAAGCGCGTTTGGGATACGGGCAGATTGATATTCAGGAGGAACAGCATGGCAGAGGAAAAGAAAAAGAAAGGAAGGGGAATCCCCCTCGAACACCGCTTCCAGGGAAAAGGAATGCGCAAGTGCAGGTTCTGCGGCTCAGCCCGCGCGCTCATACGCTCGTATGGCTTGCGCATCTGCAGGCGCTGCTTCCGTGAAGTAGGCGAGGAGATAGGATTCAGGAAATACTGATGATAGTTTGAGGGAATGATATGGCAAACGATCCATTGGCGGACGCGCTGAACAGCATAAAGACCCACGAAATGTTCGGCAAGCCCGCATGCGAAGTCAAGCCCAGCAAGCTGGTGCGCGAGACTCTGAAAATACTGCAGCGCTCTGGCTTCATCGGGGATTTTGAGTTTGTGGATGACGGCAAGAGCGGGCACTTCAAGATAAAGCTGATGGGCAAGGTCAACCAGTGCGGCGCGGTCAAGCCCCGTTTCGCGGTCAAAAAGGCAGACTGGTCCGAATGGGAGCAGAAGTACCTGCCTGGCGCCGGCTTCGGGATGTTCATAGTTTCCACCCCCCAGGGGCTGATGACAAACGCAGAGGCGAAAGAGAGGGGGCTTGGCGGAAGGCTCATAGCGTTCGTGTATTAAGGTAGGTTTTGATGAAAATATTTGACGGGGCAAAAATAAGCGTCGACGGCTACAAAGTCACGCTCAGCGGGGCAAAAGGCACGCTGGTGCGGGATTTCTCCCATCCGCTCATCAAGATTGAGCTGAAAAACGGCGAGTTTTTTGCCATCGGAGACAAGACGATGGTGAACACCATAGAGGCGCATGTGATGAACATGGCGCAAGGCGTGGTGAATGGTTATTCCAGGAAGCTCAAAAGCCTTTACTCGCACTTCCCAATCTCCGTGGAGGTGAAGGGCAAGGAAATAATGATAAAGAATTTCCTTGGCGAAAAGCAGCCGCGCAAGGCAAAAATAAGCGGGCAGACCAAGGTGGAGGCAAAGGGGCAGGAGATTACGATATCCGGGCCTTCCAAAGAGGAGGTGGGGCAGACGATTGCGAACATAAAGTCCGCAACGCGCATCCGCAAGAGGGATTCGCGGGTCTTCCAGGATGGGTTTTACGTGGTTGAGCAATGATTGGGGAATGGGAATTTGCAAGTGGTATTTATGGTTTCAAAAAGAGAGCACCCGAAATTCAGGCGCCCAAATTACGGCAGGACGAGCCGCAGCAGGATAAAAATAGCCTGGCGCCGCCCTCGCGGGATTGACAACAAGAAGAGACTCAAGCTCGCATACATGGGCGCCTCGCCCTCAATCGGCTACGGGCAGCCTTCCGGCATAAAGCACAACCACCCTCAGGGGATGCCTGAGGCGCTTGTGCAGTCGCCTTCCGAGCTTTCCGGGCTTTCAGGCGTGGTGGTCCGCATCGCTTCCGGTGTTGGCGCCCTCAAGCGCGAGGCAATACAGAAGCTTGCCGGGCAGATGAAGCTGCGCGTGGTCAATCCAAAAAAGCTAGTCCCCAAAGCTCCAAAGCAGAAAGAAAAGAAAAAGGATGAGCCAAAAGCAGCCGTCCCAACAGGCACAGCAGAAGCAAAACAGGAGGCGGCAAAGCAAGAGCAGCCAAAACAGCCTGCGCCGCAGCAGGCAAAGAAGGAGGGGCAGAAGATTGCCCAGGCCCCATCTGGCAAGCAGTAAAAATGGTTTTTATGGTGCATTCACCGCGTGAATGTATGAAAAATTTCGGAGGAAATTTCACATGGCAATGAACAGCGTTCGAAGGATTGCATCCGGTATTTTAGGCGTGGGCCAGAGCAAGGTCCGCTTCAAGCCAGATGCATTCTCAAAAATCGAGGAGGCTCTCACCCGCGAGGATGTGCGTGCGCTGATAGCCGACGGCTCGGTGTATTTCCTCAAGCAGCGCGGGGTTTCCCGCATTCGCGGGCGCAAAAAGCAGGGGGCGATACGAAAAGGCAGGCGCGGCGGGGCGGGAAGCAAGAAAGGCACGCACAGCGCAAGGCTGGACTCAAAAGTGGTCTGGATAGCAAAAGTCCGGGCGCAAAGGCGTTACCTTCGCGTTCTGGTGGGGCAAAAAAAGCTCCAGGGCAAATCCGCGCGCAAGATTTACATGATGGTGAAGGGCAATGCATTCAAAAGCGTCAAGATACTGGAAACATATCTGAAGGACAACAAACTGGTAAAGTGATTCTGGATTTGGAATTTGAGATGTGATATTGTGGGCAAAGCAACAGGACCGGTGTACAAGGTGGCTTTCCGCCGCCGCAGGCTCAACCTGACCAACTACGCCAAGCGCCTCGCGCTTGTCAAGGGCGGATCCCCCCGCATGGTGGTGCGCAAGAGCGGCAAGGGCGTGCTGGTGCAGTTTTTGGAGTTTGGCCCAAAGGGGGACAAGGTTCTCTCAGCCGTGAAAAGCAGCGAGCTTTCCAAGCATGGGTGGTTCCCGCGCTGCAATTCTCCAACCGCGTATCTCACCGGTCTAATTGCCGGAAAGAGGGCGAAAAAGGCTGGGGTGAAAGAGTTCAACCTTGATGCGGGCATGCAGACCCCCTCCAAGGGCTCGGTCATATTCGCGGCGCTGCAAGGGGCAATAGATTCCGGCCTTTCGACCAATTACACTGAGAAGATGACTGATGATGCGCGCATAAGCGGAGAGGCGATTGCAGCATACGCGAAGTCGCTGAAGGCATCCGACGCCGCAAAATATGGCAGGATTTTCTCGGCATATCTGAAGCAGAATTTCAGCCCGGAGAACATTGCGGATGCGTTCAAGGCGGCAAAAAGCAAGATAGGCAGCCAATGATTTTGAAACGGTGAATTGATGGCACTCAAGAAAGACGGACGGAGGGAAAGGAGGCGCGATTCTGACGAGCCAAAGCCGGAGTGGGTTCCAAAGACCGAAATCGGGAAGGCGGTCAAGTCTGGCCAGATAACCTCTGTCGAGGAGATTTTCGCCTCTGGCAAGAAGATACTGGAGCACCAGATAATCGATCATCTTTATCCGGACATGTCTGAGGAAACGCTGGAGGTTTCCAGCACCCAGCGCATGACTGACAACGGCCGCAAGGCGCAGTTCCGCGCCATTGTCCTGGTCGGGGACAAAAACGGGCACTTCGGAATCGGCGCAGGCAAGTCCGAGGAGGTCAAGCCCGCAATAGAATTCGCGGTGAAAAACGCCAAGCGCAACCTGATATCGGTGCCGCTGGGCTGCGGCTCATGGGAATGCGGCTGCGGCCAGAAGCATTCGCTGCCGATAAAGGTGGTGGGCAAGCTGGGCAGCGTCGAAGTTACCCTCAAGCCTGCGCCCAGGGGTTTGGGCGTGGCTGCAAACGAAGTGGTCAAGAAGGTGCTTTTTGCGGCAGGAGTGAAGGACATCTGGAGCTTCTCCCGCGGGCACACCAGGAATGTTTACAATGCGGCAATGGCAACAGCCGACGCGCTTGAGCAGCTCAACACCATGCGCGTGAAGGGCGGATGGGAAGGAAAAAAGAGGGACAACTAAGGTGCTCATATGGCAATTATCGCGGTATTGCGCTTGAAAGGCGGGTTCACCCTGCCGCCAGTGGCAGTCTCAACGCTTGCAAGCCTGAATCTTTCAAGGCTCTATTCCTGCACATTGGTGCCGGACAACGAGAATTACAAGGGAATGCTGCAGGCGTGCAAGGACGTGGTGTCATACGGGCCTGTGGAAAAGGAGACGGTCCAGCTGCTCCTTTCCAGGCGAGGATTTTCATCAGATGGCAAAAAGCTCTCGCCAGAGCAGGCGGGAAAGATTGCGCAGGAAGTAATCTCAGGCAAGAAGCTGTCCGAAGCCGGTGCGCAGCCATCATTCCGTCTCTCCCCGCCCAAGGGGGGTTTCGGCTCAAGAAAGGCGGTGCGGCCGTTCGGGCCGGTTGGCAAGAACCCGGAAATTGCGGCGCTCATAGCCAGAATGGCTTGATCTGATAACGCTTCAGGAGGAAATTCCCATGGCAAGGCTCGGAAAAAGGAACAGGAAATTCAACGGCACCCGCAACCACGGCAAGGGCAATGCGAAAAACCGCCGAGGCAAGGGCGGCAAGGGGGGCTGGGGCCGCGCCGGAATGCACAAGCACCGCTTCTCCTATGTGACCACGCACGAGCGCGACTGGATGGCGCACGGGGGCCGCTTTGGATTTGTCCGACAGAATGCGGTCGCAAAGCTGCCCGCGATAAACGTTTACGAAATAGACCAGATGGCCCAAAACGGCAAGCTGGAAAAGCGCGAAGGCAAGTTCTTCTTCGATTTTCCCGGCAAGGTGCTGGGCGCAGGCGCGATATTCGTCCCTGTGCAGGTGAAATCCCTCGCATACTCGGAGGGCGCCGCCAAGAAGATAAAGAAGGCAGGCGGCTCCATCGAGGCTCCAGCGCCAAAGGGGCAGAAGCAGGAAGAGAAAAAGGAGTAGTCTCCCCTTCCAGGTTTTTTCATCCTTGTTTTAGGAAGGTTAAGCGAATAGCCAAAAAAAAACAGGCTGCTTTTGCAAGGCATTCCAGGCAACCGCTTCCATTAAATACTTCTTCTTCCAGAATATCACACTGGTGAGGCTGTGCATATTTCGCGCAAAAGGTCGCACGAGGATAACATAGGAGTGCAGCATGCGAAGCTGTCATCCAAGATACGCAAGCTTCTTTCCTGGGTTCCAAACCCTGACATACGCCGCGACCTTTTTTTCATCCGGGACAATGTGCTTGCGCATGCGAATTGTCTGCCTGCCATAGAAAATGTCAAGAAGCTGCTTGAGCCTGTTGAGAGGAAAATCCAGTCTCTGGGTCTGACTCGGCCCGATGAGCCCCTCAAGGAAAACATATTCTCGGACTCCACATGATGCAAGGCTGGCAAAAAACCTAATCGTATATAAACCTAAACCCTCTAACCACTCCAACTTATCTAGTTGGTTTCATGGGGAGCTCACTTGATTTCCTAAAGCCTTTCCTGCACTTGCTGCCCGAGGTTTCGCCTCCGGCAAGGCCGCCCCCGCTTAACGAGCGGCTGATGTGGACCGGAATTGCGCTGTGCCTGTTTTTCATCATGTACCATGTCGTGGCTGTCGGGGTGAAGCCATCTGCTTCCAACTCGGACTTTTTGCAGGTGGTCACGGCATCCAAGATAGGCTCTCTTATCACGGTTGGAATAGGCCCCATCGTGCTTGCCAGCATTTTCCTGCAGCTTTTCGCAGGGGCGAAGATAATCAACGTTGACATGTCCGACCCAGACCAGAAAAAAACATTCCAGGGGGCGCAGAAGATACTGGCAATTCTGCTTTGCATATTCGAGGCCGCTGTCTTTGTCATATTCGCCAAAATGACTCTCGTGCCGGTGTTCCCCATGCTGGGGGAAGGGGTGGTTGTCGGGGCGGACGGAGCTCAAATACTCAACGCGCCTTACACTGCCGCGCTGGTGATAATCCAAATCGCGCTAGGCTCGCTTGTCCTTCTTTACCTTGACGAGGTGGTCAGCAAGCACGGCCTGGGCAGCGGAATATCCATCTTCATAGCTGCCGGAGTCGCGTTGGCGATAGTGGGCGGAGCCCTCCTGATATTCACCGACCCGACAAGCGGCGTGATAGCCGCGCTTTCATCCGGCAGCGCAGAGGCGCTTCCAAGCGCAATGATGGCGCTTTTGCCGATTTTTTTCACAATAGTGGTTTTCCTCGTGGTCTCCTATGCAGAAGGGGTGAAGGTTGAAATCCCATTGGCATTCGACCGCGCGCGCGGGCTGGGCAGCCGCTTCCCGATAAAATTCCTGTACGTTTCCAACATACCCGTCATCCTCGCCTCGGCCCTCCTTCTGAACATGCAGTTTTTCGCAATCGGGCTTGCGGGCAAGGACTGGTGCATAACAGGCCAGTTCAACCCGGAATCGCAGACATTCGACAAGTGCTCGGGGGGCATAAACCTGGTGCAGACAATCGCGTTTGTCAGCACAGACAACCAGCTGCACGACGGGCTTTTGTATTTCATTTCCCCGATTTACAGGCCCTACCAGGGCAATTATGCCGCGTATTTCGGGCAAATAATCAATAGCACCACGCCGGTTTTCGGCATACCGGAATATGTGCACGTCATCGTGTACATAATCTTCATGATGTGCCTGTGCGTGGTGTTCGGGCAGTTCTGGGTGGAAACAACAGGCATGAGCGCGAAGGATGTCGCGGCGCAGCTTGACAAGTCCGGCCTGCAGATACCCGGATTCCGCCGCGACCCGAGGATAGTTGAGCGGGTGCTGGACAACTACATACCATACATAGTCGTCATAGGGTCAGCATTTGTCGGCCTGCTTGCTGCCCTTGCGGACATGACTGGGGCGCTTGGCACAGGCACTGGGATACTGCTGACAGTCGGGATAATCTACAGATTGTACCAGGATTTGGAGAACCAGAGGCTTTTCGATTCCTATTCGGCATTGGGCGGGCTTTTGGGCAAGTAGGTTGGGCGGCGCACCCTGGTGGATGCGCCAATAAGGGGTAATTGCATGATTATTGTGATGGGGCTGCCTGGCGCGGGGAAATCGACGGTGCTTTCCGCCGCCTCTTCAAGCGGATACCGGATGCTCAACTACGGGGACCTGATGTTCGAGATAGCGAAGAAGAAATTTTCGATTTCGCACCGCGATGAGCTGCGCAAGCTGGAGCCTGGGCGGCAGAAGATAGTGCAGGCTGCGGTTGGCGAGGAGCTTGCCGCAATGGGCGGGAAAATTATCCTGGACACGCATTGCTCCATTTCAACGCCCAAGGGCTACCTGCCCGGGCTGCCATTTTCGTTTCTCTCCAAGCTCAAAGTCGACCTGCTCGTGCTCATCACCGCCCCTGCCGAGGAGATAGTTGCGCGCAGGCAGTCTGACAAAAGCCGGGTGCGCGATTCTGAGCCGCTGGAGGCGCTTGCCGAGCACGAGGCTGTCAACCGGGCCCTTCTGGCAACTTACTCTTGTATAACCGGGGCGCCCTGCGCGATTATTTCCAACCGGCAGGGCAGGCTATCTGAAGCGCAGAAGCGGCTGCTGTCCCTGCTTGAGTGATTGTTCTGCAAAAGGTGCGCATATGTTTTTCGATCTTTCAAATTATTGGGTTTTCCTCTTCTTCATAGCCATACTCTACGTGGCGGTGAACAATTTCATCCAGGACAATATCGGGGGAAAGGGCAAGTTCAAGGAGCTTCAGGCGCAGATGCGCGATATGCAGAAAAAAATGACCGAGGCTGCCAAGGCGCACCGCGACAAGGAGTATGAGGCATTTTCATCGGAGTACCTCAAGCAGACGATGGCCCTCACGCAGCTGCAGATGAAGATGGCGTTCCTGATACTCATTCCATTCCTAATATTGGTCACATTCGTATTCCCGGCATTCGAGCCTGGAGCAGAGGATGACCTGTCCGTCCAGCTTTTTGACGACGGGCTCGCCTCGCATTGCGACGCTGCAGCCGGGGACGGGAATTATTCCGGATGCGCCGCGCTTCCCCCTGAGGGCAGGCGCGGGGCCTGGGTGGTGGATGTCCATCTCAAATCTGCAGAAAATGAAACTCTTTCCCGTGCCGCAACAGCAATATACTACGAGGGCGGAAAGCCGGAGGATGTATGGCTGCAGTCCACCTCGCAGTCTGGGCTTCTTGACATTGTGCTGGGCAAAACCGCATACTTTCTGAATGCGAGCACGGATGCGCAGGACTATCTATCCGGCCAAACCGTGGCAATACGGGCGGCGGCGCATCCGCAGCCGCCTGCGAAAAGCGCCTATTACTGGGCTTCGCTTAACAGCGGGACCTTTTTCCACCTCGACTTGCCAGCCCCATTACCTTTATTAAACATCCGCCGCATAATCGGCTCAAACGGGGTATTCATATTTTTCGCTTTCGTGCTAGGGATAACATATAGCATAGGAAGAGCCCTGTATTCCAAAGTTTCAGTGAAGAAGTGAGGTGTGGTCATGCCAGTTCCAAAGAATCGTTCGACATCGGTGCGAAAGGTGCACAAGCGCACCCCCCGCAGCGGGAAAACAATCCATTATGTGCGCAGGGTGAAAGGCAAGCGGCACAGCTGCCCGCTTTGCGGCTCGCGCCTGCAGGCGGTTTCCTCAAGCAGGAAGCTTCCCGGTTCCGCGCACGCGCCCAACCGCAAGTTCGGGGGCAACCTGTGCAGCGGATGCTCCAGCCGGGTGCTGGTGCTGCGCAGCCGCGTCAAGGAAGGCGCGATAAAGCTCTCTGAAGTGGATGTGACATTGCTCAAGTATGTGAGGTAAGGGGGCGCAAAAACGCCATCAGGCGTTCAGCCCAATCTTCCCCGCGCTGGTGTTAGAATGAAAATGCGCGCATCCGGTTTGTCCGGAAGCGTTTGCCGCCCAAACCACTGTTTGGTGAACCAATGAAAATATGCATATCCGGTTTGTCTGGAAGCGGGAAGAACTCGGTCGGCAGCCTGGTTGCCCAGAAGCTCGGCTTCCGGCTTGTTAACCCGACCTTCAAAACAATCGCCAAGAGGCAGAAGATGGACCTGATGGCTTTCCACAAGAAAGCCGAAGCCGACCATGGCATTGACAAGAACTTCGACGCGGCGCTCATAAAGGAAGCATCGGGCGGCAGCTGCGTGGTCACAACCTGGCTCGGTCCCTGGATGATACGGGATGCGGATATCCGCGTCTGGCTGTATGCCCCGTCCTCCGCCCGCGCCTCCCGCGTTGCAGGCAGGGACGGAATGCCATTGCAGGGGGCGCAAAAGCATATTTCGGAGAGGGATGAAAGCAACCGCCTGCGATACCTGGAGATTTACAAGATTGACATTTACGATCATTCGGGTTTTGACCTGGTGATAAACACGGAAAAGTTCCTGCCCGCCCAGTCTGCGGAGATAATCTGCGCCGCCGCAAGGGAGAAAGGCGCACTTGGGAAGGCGGGAAAAAAGGGATTGAGGGGGAAAAAAGCAGCAAAGAAGTGATGTTCGAACGGTGATTTTTCATCAGGGCGGAATATCATTCCGCTTCTGGAAAAACTGGAGGTTTTTTTCATGGCAGCAATACAGGTCGGAAGGGTTTGCATAAAGACCAAGGGTCGCGATTCTGGCGAAAAGGTCGTGGTCACGAAAGTTATTGACGAGAATTTTGTCATGGTCCGCTCGCCTGCACGCAAGAAATCCCCGGAGCGCAAGTGCGCGATATTGCATCTGGAGCCAACTGACACTACTGTTAGCGTGCAATAAGGGTGAGCCGGCAAGCGCGTTTCCATGGAAAAAAACCGCCTGTTTCTGATTTCTTCCATCCTGATTCTAGCCATACCCTCGGTAGTTTACCTGCTGAATTCCAACGGCCTGTCCTGGGACACACTTGGCCACATAGCGGAGGCAAAAGTATACAGGGAAAATATCTTTCCGGCAATATATGGCTGGAACTCGTTTTTCCTATTCGGCTATCCGATACACACATACCCCCCGTTTTCAAGGCTGCTTGCGGCCCCCATGTCATATTTTCTTGGCGATGCGCTTGCGGTCCGCCTTCTTCTTGCGCTTTCCTGCGTGGCAACGCCACTTGCGCTGTACCTATTCCTGAGGAACAACCAATATTCACCCGAAGAGGCAGGCGCGGCTGCGATTTTTGCGGCTTTTTACATGGCGGCTGTGAACACAGATGGCGCGTTGAACCTGCTTTCGGCATACATGATTGGGCTGTATTCCAATTTCCTGGCGCTGCCCCTGCTCCTCCTCGCGCTTGCCTATTTCGGGAAGGATTTGCGGCTTTGCGCAATCTTCTCGGCACTGACCGTCCTGACAAACGTTCCGATGGGCATAATCCTTGCGATGTGCCTGGCAATCCTTTTCCTGCTCAGGCTGCACGGCGGCAATATTTTTTCAGAATCGAAAAGGGCTGCTGCGCTTGCCCTCATCATTTTCATGCTGGTGTCATGTTGGGCGCTGCCCATGGTTTACCGCAGCTTTTCCCCAGGTGCGACCGGCGCGATGCTTGAATCCGACCCGGGCACCTATTTTCTTGGGGAAAAAACAATCGTGAACCTGTTCGGGCTGGCGCTTTCCTGCGTAATCTATTATCTTTTTTTCTTCAGGCGCATCGGGCAAGTCAGCCGCCCCCTATCATTCGTTGCCATCCTTTTGCTTTTTGCCCTGTTCAGGTTTTTCCTGTTCCTTTCCAACTCAATGCCCTTTGACCCGCTGAAGGTGGCTTTGTGGCTTCTATCCTTCCTCGCCTTCCTATATCTTTATTCCCGAAAAGATCGCTTCCTCTTAAGATTCACCATCGTGTTTTACATCATCTATTTCATAGGCCAGCTTTCGGCGCCTTTCATTTTTTTGCTAAGCCAGCAAGGTGCCCTAATGATCCTGCATTCCTACAGGCTGCTTTCCTTTGCCGACCTTATGGAATTTGCCATCATCGGAATCGCGGCATATTCTATATTGTCCCAAAGGAAGGCAGAGAGGCTTTTCGCCCCGCTGGCGATTGGCATATTCATCCTGACGGCGTTTTCCCCGTATCTCAGCCTTCAAATGTACCTCCACCAGCAAGAATTCCTGCACACGTATGATTTCACAGCCGCCAGAAACGCCACCGGCCGGGTTTTGGTCTATGACGGCGATCTTATCCCCTATCCGCATTCCTCCGCATTCCAGCATTTTTTCATCAAGGGCTCGCCGCAGGCCAGCGGGCTTTTCGTGGAGACCGCCCCCCTCTCGGCGCTCTCGTTTTCCTACACGGAAAATATGGTCCGGGGCAGCACATTCGCCTGGGGCAAGATACGTGTCTTGAACATGGGGATGTTTGGCAGCGACTACGAATCAGCGGCCAGGTTTTATTCCAATCTGCTGTGGGTGAGCGACATGATAATCGCGCCTAACGCCTACAACTACCAGTACTATCCGTTCGGCGCAAACCACAACGCCTCAAATTCATCGCTTTCAGCCGGCAACGGTTCAGCGTTTTTCAACAACACCGCCCAGCTCCCAATGCTGGATGCGAGCTTCGGCCCGGCAACGCAATTCCGCATAAACAACGTCACGTTTTGGCAGTACCGTCTGGGAGATTTCCCATTCGCAGAGGCTGTGGAGCCAATGTTCGTCTGCACCAACAGCTGGCCTGATTTTGTTGCCGACTGGCTCGCCAGGGGGGACAGGTCTATATACTACGATTCATGCGTGCCAAGGCATCCCGAGCCAATGCCGCAATTGCCGGGTGTGGAGCTTCTCAACAGGTCGAACGGCTTCATAAGGCTGCGGGTGGATTCGCAAAAGCCCGCAGCGGTCCTGGTCAAGGAGGCATACGACCCTGGCTGGCGGGCGTATTCCGGCGGGGAAGAGGTGAAGGTTTACCGCGCAACCCCGGGGCTGATAATGGTTTTTGCCGGCGGGGAGATAACATTGGAATACCAGCCGGGAATTGTGGAATCCATCTCTTTATTGATTACGCTTTTGGGTGCAGCCGGGCTAATTCTTTATTCGCTCAAGCTTCGAGGTCAAGCGGCCGCTTCTTGAGCGCAGCCAAAGCCCAGCCAGGGAATAGAGCATGGATAGCGGGGCGAATGCGCCCATCCTGCTTCCAGAGGAATTTTTCCAGACAATCGGGGCCTCAATTATGGGAAAGCCGTTTTCCCTAAGCGCCAGCAAAAGCTCCACGTCGAAAACCCAGCCTCGGACTGAAAGTTGCGGAAGAACCGCCTCAAGCGCATTCCTGCGCAGTATTTTCAAGCCGCATTGGGTGTCTTTTATCCCCAGATGAAAAAGGAATTCGACCATCGTGTTGAAGATGCGTGAGGGGATGCGCCTGAAAAACCCGATGCTGGCTTTGGCGCCTGGGGCATACCTGGAGCCGATTATCGCGCCGGCCAATTGCTCTTTTTGCAAAACAGACAATAGCCTGGAAAATTCGCCTTCACCGACGGATTCATCAGCATCGGCGAAGGCGACAAAATCCCCGCACGCCATGCGGAACCCCTCAATCACGGCTTTGCCTTTGCCAAGACGTGACGGGTATGCCACCACCTTCACCTTTCGCCAGCCCTTGCGCAGCAAAAGCTCTGATGTCTTGTCTTTCCCGTCGCATATGACTATGACCTCGCATACTTGGGGGACAGAAAGGAAAGGCCCGACCGCCCCCTCAATCCTTCTTTCCTCATTGAAAGCGGGTATTATGACCGAGCAATTTTCCAAAAAGTTCACCGTTCTGCGCAAGCAGCACGAAAAAACAGCATTCGAAAAGTTTTAATACTTCCGAGGGCTGCCGCGCATCAGGCATGCGAGGCGCGCATCCGCTTTTTATTCTATTCGGAAGTAAAGGTTGCCTTGCCCGCCGTTCTATCCGTGGCGGGTGTGTTTTCCATGTCTTTATCCTCGAATACCGCTCAAACCAGCGCTTCAAACACCTCCCAACCCAACGCATTGCCTTTCGCAGCCAGCGCGGCTCAAACCCGCTCTCTTCCAGAGCTTCTCGATTCCTCCTTCGTGATAATCGACAAGCCGCGCGGGCCTTCCAGCCACGAGGTATCCGCATGGGTGCGCAAAATCACGGGGGTGCAAAAAAGCGGGCACTCAGGAACGCTGGACCCCAACGTTTCCGGCGTGCTTCCGGTGGCGCTTGGCAGGGCGACAAAGCTCCTCCCCTATCTTACCAGCAAGGACAAGAGATACGTCTGCCTGATGCGCACCGGGAATCAGATGACCGAGCGGCAGGTCAAAGGGGTTTTCGTGCGCTTTTTGGGGGAAATAGTCCAAACCCCCCCGAAGCATTCCGCGGTTGCCAAAAAGCCGCGCAAGCGCAAGGTTTATTATATTAAGCCTCTCCAAATACGCTCCAGCGACGTGCTTTTCGAGGTACATTGCGAGGCCGGCACATACATCCGTGTACTTGTGCAGGATTTTGCCCGCTTTTGTGGCGGCGCAGAAATGGCAGAACTGAGAAGAACCTCAGTCGGTTCCATCAAGGAAGCCGCCTCGCATACGCTGCAGGCGCTATCAGACGCCATGTGGCTGGCTCGCGAAAGGCACGATGAGAGCAGGATCCGCAGCATGCTAATCCCTGCGGACGAAGCGCTTGCGCTTCCGAAAATTGTCCTAAAGGACGCCGCCGTGGAGGCGGTTTGCGCCGGGGCGCAATTGTTTGCGCCCGGGGTCGAGATGCACGACGTGGCAATCACGCGCGGCTCGCTTGTCGCACTGGTTACCCTGAAAGGGGAATTGGTCGGCGTGGCGCGCGCGGAATTGTCCTCTGGCGAGATGAGAGGGAAGAAAAAAGGCGTCTGCGCCGTGCCTGAAAGGATATTCATGAAGAGGGGAACGTACGCGAAGAATTGGTGATTGATGGAAAATGGAAAAGGAACAAGTAGGCATTCGTGCCGGGGTCGCATAACCTGGTAGTGCGCACGCCTGGAAAGCGTGTGGTCGCAAGGCCATATGGGTTCCGGCTCCGTTTGGATTTTTTGCAACCAAAGGTTGCCGCCCAAAAATCCCATTCCCGGCGTTCATTTTCCCAAAAATTATGTTCGAAAAAAGCAGGTGGATGTATGGCAGAAAAACATGATTCAAAACCAGGCGCGAAGGGGGCAGCCCCTGCGCAGGCAAGCGAGCAAAAAAAGGACTCCCGCGCCCCGCGCGGCAGGCCGCAGCAAGTTTCAAACAAGCCGATAATTTCTGCTTCTGGGAAGGAGGTGCGGGGAGTGGTTCGCCTTGCGGGCAAGGACCTGCGGGGGAATCTGCCGCTGGGCAGGGCGATAATTTCCGTTAAGGGCATAGGGCTCAATCTGGGCCAGGTAGTCTCTGCCGCAGCTTACGAAGCGATGGGAGTGAATGACAAGACGATGGTGGGCGAGCTTTCCGAGCAGGAGGTGGAAAAGCTCGAACAGATACTTTTGCAGCCCCAAAGCTATGGGGTCCCGACAAGGATGCTCAACAGGCAGAAGGATATTTCTACCGGGGGCGATGTGCATCTTATAGGTGCGGACCTGTCATATTCCGTCAAGCAGGACATCGACCACGAGAAGGACTCTTACACCTGGAAAGGCTATCGCCACACATACGGGCAGAAGGTCCGCGGCCAGCGCACTCGAAGCACAGGCAGGACCGGGATGACTGTGGGTGTGCTGAGGAAGGCAGTGCTTGCAAAGGCTGGCGAATCCGCGGCTGCGCAGACAGGCGCGGCTGCACAGGCTGCCGGAGCAAAGGGCGCAGCCGCACCGGCAGCAGGGGCGAAGGCCGCAGCACCGGCTGCAAAGGCTCCAGCCTCGGCTGCCCCGAAGGCGGCAGCACCTGCGGCAAAGAAGGAGGAAGTTAAGAAGTGATAATATGGGCGACCCAAGAAAACTCACAAACAAATACGCAAGCCCGCGCAAAGTCTGGGATGCTGAGCGCATCAGGACGGAGGGCAAGCTCAAGACCGTTTACGGCTTGAAGAACACCCGCGAAATATGGGTGACGCTGCAGGCGCTCAAGCGCGCGAGGCGCGATGCCATGAATTACCTGTCTCTGGGCGCGGAGGGGGTGAAGCACGCGCAGCCCCTGATGAACAAGCTGGCAAGGCTGGGAATCATTTCCCCGGATGCAAAGCTCGACGATGTGCTTTCACTTTCTGTGGAAAGCTTTCTGGGGAGGCGGCTGCAGACGCTGGTGATGAAAAAGGGCATGGCCCGCACAGCAAGGCAGGCGCGCCAGCTTATCACGCACGGCTTCATCTCAGTGAAAGGCAGGAAGGTCACAATCCCGTCCTACCGGGTTTCTGCGGATGAGGAAAAATACATCTCGTACTACAGGCCGATTGACATTTCTGTGCACGAGGCTGAGCCTCAGGCAAAAGCGCCTGCAGCCCAGCCTGCCGGGCAGACGACGGAGCCAGCTTCCTAAACGGTGATATTTGTGGCAAAAGAAGAATCAAAGCAACACGATGAAAAGAAGGCGGAAGAGGCAGCCAAGCACTCTCACGACAAGAAGGAAGGTGCCGCCCCTGTTGAAAAAAAAGAGGAGGGCAAGCCGAGCGAGCCCCCTGGCGCAGGCGTTCCGCCCTCGGGCGGGGCGGCAGCCCCTGCTTCACAGGCTGCGCCTGCGGCACAATCACCGCCCTCTGAGGCGCCCAGGCTCCCGCCACGCGTTTACAAGTGGGCAATCTGCCATGTGTACTCTTCCAAGAACGACACGATAATAACCGTGACAGACCTTTCCGGCGCTGAAACAATCGCCAAGGCATCGGGAGGCATGATGGTCAAGGCTGACCGCGAAGAGGGCAAGCCCTACGCGGCAATGCAGTCTGCGGCAAAGGTGGCAAACGAAGTGAAGAACCGCGGCATAACCGGCCTGCACATACGCATACGCGCGCCAGGGGGCAACGGGGCGAAAACTCCGGGGTCCGGCGCGCAGGCAGTGGTCCGCTCGCTTGCCAGGATGGGCCTGCGGATTGGAAAGATCGAGGATGTCACCCCAACGCCGACCGACACCACGAAGAGGCCGGGCGGGCGCAGGGGAAGGCGCGTGTGATTTGGGTGGTCTTGATGGATATTGAATTGACCCGGGAAAAAGACAACAGGCTGGAATTTTTGCTCAAAGGCTCAAGCGTGCCTTTTGCCAACCTCATACGCCGCTTCGGCATAGGGCAGGTTAGCGTTTTTGCCATCGATCGCGTGACTTTCTATGAGAACAGCTCCACGATATTCGACGAGTACCTTGCGCACCGTATCGGGCAGATTCCGCTCGTTTCAGACGCAAGCCGCTCATCAGATGAGATTGGCTTCACGCTTGAGGCATCCGGCCCCTCAACAGTCTATTCCAGGGAGCTGAAGAGCACGGATTCCAAAGTGAAGGCTGCGGTTGCGGACATCCCGCTTCTGAAGCTATTGGAAGGCCAGAACCTGCGCTTGGAGGCAAAAGCCCGCAAGGGAATCGGCAGGCAGCACGCCAAGTTCCAGCCCGGCCTTATTTCCTACGAGGTGCTCAAGCCCAACGAATTCCGCTTCAAGGTCGAGTCGTTCATGCAGCTGGAGCCGCGGGAATTTTTGGTCAAGGCGTCCGAGCTGGTGGCGCAAAAATGCGACGAGCTTGAGGAAAAGCTGGACGGGGTGAAAGCCCCGAAGGAGAAGTGATTTGCGATTGCGCGAATTTGTGGGGGTGGCAGAGCTAGGTCAAATGCGCCAGCTTGAGGGGCTGGTGCCTTAGGGCTTCGAGGGTTCAAATCCCTTCCCCCACATCCTATCCGCAGGAAAGAAAAAATGGTGTTGTTTATGAAGAAGGCAAAATTTTCCGAGAAAAACCTGAAGATTTCCGCAGCGCTGCCCCCGGAAGCGAGAAAGTCTCCTTTCTGGAAGCGCGTGCTGGAGCTTCTTTCATCCTCGGCGCGCAGCAGGAAAGGGGTGAATGTCAGCAGGCTTGCCGCCTATTCCAAGGATGGCTCGGTGGTGATCGTTCCGGACAAGGTCTTAGGCGCAGGCAGGATAGCATCCAAGATAACGGTTGCTGCGGTTTCCTTTTCGGCAACCGCAAAAAAGGCGATTGAGGCTGCTGGCGGCAAGGCGATAACCATCGCAGAGGCTGCCAAAAAAAGCGCAACAGGCAAGGACCACATAATAATCAAGTAGTGATTCAAGGGTGAAATGAATGGTAGTCATAGACGCACAAGGCGCGGTCGTGGGAAGGCTCGGGGCGCGCGTGAGCAAGATGCTGCTTGCCGGCAAGCAAGTCGAGATAATAAACGCGGACAAGGCGGTTATGCTCGGTTCGCTTTCTTCAGCGAAAGAGAGGTTCCTTTCGCGCAGGGGGCAGAAGAACAAGCGCAATCCTGAGGAGTCACCGAAATGGCCTCGGGCTGCCCACCTGCTGTTGCGCAGGATGATACGCGGCATGCTCCCCTGGTCAAGCAGGCGCGGCAGGGACGCATATCATCGGCTCAAGGTTTCCAGTTCATCGCAAGGCGCCGAGCAGCAAAAAGCGCAGTCCATAAAAGAGGCAAGCTCGGATGGCAAGCACGGAATGTTCACGCTGGGGCAGCTTTGCAAGGAAGTTGGCTATTCGGGCAAGAGCTCATAATGGTGGTTATGATGGTTGCAGCAAAAAAGAAAACGGCGAAAAAGGGCAAGAAGGACAGCCCAACTGTATTCAGGGGGAAGCGCAAGGAGAGCATTGCCAGGGCTTCTGTCCGCAAGGGCAAGGGCGTGGTGCGCATCAACAGCGTCAACCTTTCCAGCATCGACAACAAGTATGTGCGTGAAACAATTTCCGAGCCGCTGCACCTGATTCCAGAGGTTGCCTCCCAGGTTGACATCTCAGTCAACGTCTTTGGCGGCGGGCAGATGGGGCAGGCGCAGGCTTGCCGGGTGGCGATAGCCCGCGCGCTTGTCGGCTTTTCAGGCGATGCAGCCCTCAAGGGCAAGGTAATCGCGCACGACAGGTTCATGCTGGCAGAGGATTCCAGGCGTGTGGAGCCCAAGAAATACAAGGGGCCAAAGGCGCGCGCAAGGTTCCAGAAATCCTACAGATAAGAAATCTTAGGGGTGTGTCTATGTACTTTCCAATCCGGTGTTTCACATGCGGCGCTGTCATAGGGCAGCTGTACGAGGATTATTCCAAGAAAGTGAAATCCGGGACCAACCCTGCAAAGGTGCTTGAGGGAATGGGCATTGACCGCTACTGCTGCAGGCGCATGTTTTTGGGGCATGTGGAAGTGATGGACAAGATTGCGAGGTACAAGAAGCACTGAACCCTGTTTGCGCCTCCAGATGCGGAAGAACCGTTCTCCCGCCTCGCGAAGTTCTTCGGAACTTTCCCATGGGCACGGAGCAAAAAGCGTTCATCTTCATTGATTGATATTAACGGGGCCTTGGGGTAACCTGGCTAGCCTTCCAGCTTGGGGTGCTGGAGATTCGAGATGTCGCAAGGCGCACTGCCTTGCTTCGCGAGAATTCAAATCTCGAAGGCCCCATTTTATGCTAATACGGGCTGTTTCGAAAGTGGCGGATTCAAAGCGCCTGCGAAAGGCCCGAAAGGTGAGAAAATGGAGAATTTCCTGATAAAACAAGAGGCGTATTTGGAGGCCGGAATACACATCGGCACCAAGCTCAAAACAATAGACATGGCGCCTTTCATCTACCGCATGCGCAACGACGGGCTTTACGTGCTGGACCTGCGCAAGATAGACGAGCGCATCCGGATGGCAGGCAAGATGCTCGCCCAGTATGCGCCTGAGGAGGTGATGGTGGTCGCCTCGCGCACCTACTCCGGAAATGCAGCGGCTGTTTTCTCCCAGCTCACCGGCATAAAGGTTTTCCAAGGGAGATTCATACCCGGCATTTTCACCAACGTGGCCAGAGACGACTTTGTGGAGCCCAAGTTGATCCTCATCTGCGACCCGAAAGGCGAAAGGCAGGCCGTGGTCGAGGCGGGCAATGTGGGCATACCCACAATAGGGCTTTGCGACACAGACAATGTCACAATGTTCATAGACTGGGTGGTGCCCTGCAACAACAAGGGGCGCCGCTCGCTAGCGCTCATCTTCTATCTTCTGGCCCGCGAGTACCTGATGGGCAGGAACAAGATTTCATCCTACGACCAGTTCACCACTCAGCTGACCGCGTTTGAGGCCGAGCGGCAAGAAGAAGGCGCGATTGTGCCGCCAACAGGCGAAGCGGAGCAGTCTGCACCTGAGTCTGTAGAAGCCGCAGTTCAGGACGCGGAGCCTGCTGCAATTCAGGAGCAGCCTGCAGCATCCCAGGAGCCAGTCTCCTCCCCATCTGCTGAATCGGAAGATGACGAGCAAGAAGGCGGGGATGAAGAGCGGCACAAGGCAAAGAAAGCAGGCAAGAAAAAAGAATAAGGCCTTTGCAGCGCCATTGATTTGCAATCGGGTAGCAAAAGCAAGATGGCGCCCCGTGCCTTTCCGACTTTACAAAAAGCCCCTTATTCCCCGAACAGGTTTTCGCAATAGTCCTTGTCCGAGCCCGGGCGTATGAAGCCGCAGAGGGTTTGGTTGTAGGTCTTGTATGCGGCATTCCTGTAGCACTTGTCTTTCCAATCCAGGTTTTCCACGCTTTGGCAGTCCGAAGGGACCGGCCCATTGTCGTTGAGTATGCTCATCGAATAGCAGTCCCTGCGCTGGCCCTCTATCTGCAGCGGGTTGCAAAGAGAAGGCATGAAATTTTCCCTTGCCGCCCTGTAATAGCAGGATATCCTGTTGAGGGTTTCCACCACCTTCGGGCAGGCATCCACTGTTTTTGTGCGCACGGAATAGTTGACATAGCAGTCGTCCCTCCTTTCTTCCGGGGCGGACAGCTTGCATATCGTGCTGTCGTTTTCCTTGATTGCGAAATAGAGGTAGCAATTATTCCTGTAATCGGTTCCTTCTGCGGCAACAGCGCAGCCGTTCACATTCCCAAGCGCAATGGCGGTTTTCTGCGCGCACCAGTCCCTTATGGCCGGCAGGCTCGCCTGTTTGCAGGTCTGGGCGCTGCCCTCCAGCATCGCAAGGCAATAATATCTCTCCTTTTCGTCAGTTATCGCCCCGCAGGCATTCTTGTCTGTGGTGTTTTTCGCATATTCCTGCAGGCAGGCGATGTTGCCCTCGCAAAGCGAATAGTCATTTTTCTCAAGAGCATAGCAAAGCGGGCGCTTCTCGATATTCAAAAGCATGCACCGGGGCAATATCTGCCCAAGGCATTCCTGCCTCTTGCCCATATCGGCTATCAGGCCGCATATCTCCTCGGATTTGGATAGCCTGGCGTTTTGGGCAAGGCAAATCTCCCTCAAAGAGGTCTGGGTTATCTTCTTGCAGATTTCCAGGCTTTCATTTGCGAAAACAAAATAGCACGCGTCAAGCTTATCCACGGAATAGATGTTCTTGCAGACCTGGGGGTCTGATTTGCTTGCGGCAAGCGCCAGGAAGCATTCGTCTTTTTGCAGCACATTGCCGCTGCTGCAAGGCGGTTGCGGCTGCGCATCAACAGTCTTGTTTTCAGGCGGCAAGGCGGGCGCGGCGGGCGGCTCATTCACGGTAGGCTCGGATTTCTGCGCGCAGCCTAAAAGCAGCATTAGCGCCACAACGGACACAGCAATGAATAGGAACGCCCTCATTCGCTCACCTTGTTTCCCTTCGGATGCAGTGTTTTTAATGTATTCGCCCTGCCGAAGGGCACAAGACGTTTTTTAACAGTTATCTGCCCCATCTAGCATGCGGAGATGGCAGAGTCCGGTCAAATGCGCAGGGCTTAGGACCCTGTGCCCTAGTGGCTGCGGGGGTTCAATCCCAATCCACCTTTCTTTGGAAAAGAAAGGTGTCTAGGGTTTACCCACCAAAGAAAACGGTGGCAACGCCAAAAAAAAAGAAAAAATGGCGGGTGAATGCCAAAAGAAAACAGCGGATGTTTCTTTTGGCGAACAAATCCTCCTCTCCGCATTTATTCTCAGATAAAGGTGGTTTTTGGCCGCAAGGCCAAATCTCCGCATTTATTCTCAGATAAAGGTGGTTTTTGGCCGCAAGGCCAAATCTCCGCATTTTTTCCTTCAGGAAAAAAGGTCGGCGCATTTTGCTGGGGCAAAATGACCGCCGCACTTTTTGTTCACAAAAAGCGGGGCGCGAGCCAGAACATTTATTATTCTCAATACCATTACCCGTTGGGTGCACCATGTTCGTTTTCCAGGCGCAAAAGCAAAGGAAGGAGGGCGGGGATTTCACCGCAATGCAGCGGCAGTTTCTCGAGTCATACATTTCCTCTGAGATGCCCCTCGCTTCCGACCCAAAGGAACTGGCAAGCGCCATTTCGGCCATAGAAAAATCATTCAGGGAGCACGGAATTTCAGACTTCATCTCCACGCTCACTCCCGGTGCGCAAAATGCCATTTACGCGGCTTCATTTGCCTGGGGCTATGAAAACGCGGCCAGGTATGTGAAAAGCGCGATGAAACTGGGGGAAGTCCAGCATGCCAACGATATTGAGGAGAAAAGCAAGGCGGTGGTCGAAAGCCTGCAGAAGCAATCCTCGCAGCATTCTGATTCGGAAAGCTCGGTCTCCAGGGCGGTCTGGAGCTTTTACAACGAGGACATGAAGGAAACCCAGGTGCAGACTGCGCGTTCGGAGACAATCACGGAAAAGGAGCACACCCGGCAGGAAACATCGATGCCGCAAAGCGCGTCAGAGGCGGTTGCCAACGGGATTTCGCAGCAGTCCCTCTCGCCAATAATTATCTACTGCGCAGGCACTGCCCAGGCGCTGGAGGCGCAGCAGGCAGAGGCCCAAAAAAAGGAAGAGTTGATGCGCCTGGTTTCTCCCGAGGGCGCGGCCCTTCAGCTCCATATTGATGAAAAGCAGGAGGAAAAGCGCAAGGAAATGGAGGAAAAGCTGCGCACCGAGTCGGTGCGGGAAGAGCTTGCGCGGAACGGGATAACAAGCGAGGCGATGCTTCTTGCAATGCAGCGCAGGCAGGAAATGCTGCATGAGATAAACGAGGCGGAAAAGTGCATCCGCAAGGCGTTGCGCCTGTTGGAAAAGATGAAAGAGGACGACGAGTCGCGCATGAGGAGGCTGCTCGAGCCGATTCTGCCCCCAATGATGGCATTCGAGCTTTTCCACAGGAAAAAAGCGCTTCTGCGCAGGCTTGTGGTCAAGCGGCAGCTTGAGAAATGGCTGTCTTTCTGCTCAACTGCGAAAGGCAGGCTTTCCAGCATGCCCCTGGGCAGGCTAATAAAGCTTGTTTCCCTATCCAGGCTGTTTGGGTAAGCGAATGGATGGCAGCACAGAAGTTATAACTCAGCTATCGTTTTTCATAGTCTTTGCGCTTTTGGGCACAGTGCTTTCCATCCGCATGCGCCAGCCGTATGTGGTGGGGCTTCTGCTACTGGGCGCAATCGCGGGCCCGAACGTGCTTGGGCTGGTCAATGAAAAAGAGCTGATATCCGCCTTTTCCAACATTGGCGCCATACTGCTGCTTTTCACAGTCGGGTTAGAATTCTCAATCTCGCGCATCCTGAAGTCCGGGCTTCGTGCGGTGTTCATCACGCTTTTCAAGATGAGCATACTCTTCGCATTCGGCTACGAGATAGCCCTCTATGCCGGGCTGGACTTCACAGCCGCGCTTTTCCTGGGCGCGATGATGTCCATCACCAGCACCGCGCTCCTCTACAAGATAACTACGGACAAGGGGATGGCGAAAAACAGGATGATGCCGCTTTTGTTTTCCATGCTCATTGTGGAAGACATTGTGGCGGTTGCAGCGCTCACCTTCTTTTCCAGCCTCTCATCAAGCGCAGGCTCTCCGACCACGGAAGACAAGTTCTTCTCAGTGCTCATATCGCTTGGCTTCCTGGGCGCCTTCTATGTGCTGGTGCGCAAGGGCGCGGCAAGGGCAATACTGCGCCTTACCCAGTCGTTCAACATGGAGGTGATGATATTTGTCTCGTTTTCGCTGTGCCTGGTCATGTCCATGGTGGCGCAGTTTTTCGGGCTCTCTCCGGCGATTGGCGCGTTCCTTGCCGGGAGCATAATCTCCACCCTTCCGAATTCCCGTGCGATTGAAAGGTCCATCCGCCCGCTGCTGCTCACCTTCGCCTCGCTGTTCTTCCTTTCCCTTGGTATGCAAATCGACCCTTCGGCAGTGGCGCAAAACTGGGGGCTTGCGCTGGCGTTTTTTGCGGCTTTTGTGCTGGTATGCTTTGTCTCAGTGCTCTGGCTGCTCTATTCCACCGGCTCCAGCTCAAAAAACTCCCTCTTCGGTGCAAGCGCAATGGTGGTTCTTGGGGAGTTCTCACTGATAATAGCCTCGGTGGCGCCGGATTCGCTAAGCCAACTCCTCATCGCCATCGGCTCTTTCGGGGTAATCGCAAGCGCAATCGTCTCGTCTTTCCTCCTGGACAGGCAGCCTGCGCTCCTTTCATTCGGCCTTAACCGCATGCCGCGCCCCTTCAAAGACGCGTCGATTCCCCTTTCCCGATACATTTCGGGCCTGCTGCGCGATTTCTCGCCGAGCGGAAGCTTCTGGAAGGTTTCTACTGTCTGCTGGGAATGCGTGCGCAGCAAAATAGGCATGATGGGCATCATTGCGATTCTGATAATCGCAGCCCGGGTCGCAATCGGCATAATCTGGCAATCCTATCCTTCCGAGGCAAGCCAGCTTCGCGCAATAGCGCTTCTTGTTGGCATTGCCCCCCTTCTATACTATCTCATAGGCATAATCAGAGACCTGCACCCGGTGCTCGATGCGCTTTCGCACACTGTGGCGCGGCACAAGAAAAGCGCGAAGACCGAAAACAAGATACTGCGCGACCTTGCGGCAATAGCGGTGCTTCTTCTCCTGGCAATAACGATAAACGAGTTTGTCTCGGGCCTGAAGCTGCCATCGCTTTTCAACTGGGCTGACGATGCCGCATTCCTGCTCGCGCTGGTTTTCATCTGGGACCTGCTTCATAACGCGATGGAGCTGGGCAGGAAAAAGAATGCCTTGGCGCGATGATGAAATTCCCACTTGATTTTCATAATTAGAGGGATGCTGCAATCGCTGCAAAGCCCTTTATGTTCTGCATGGCGCTGGAAAAGAAGCGGCTGCCTGTGCCCTTTTCTTCCCTATCTCTTTTTCTCCCTTCTTTTCTGCATCTCGTCGCTTTTCCTTGCCCTCTTGCGAAGCGAAAGGTAGGGCTTCTTGCCCTTCTTCTTTGCATCCTCCTCAAAATCAGCCATAAAGCCCTCGTTCCGCATCTTGACCTTTTCAAGAAGCACCTGTCGGCTTCGTCGTGAATATACTTCACTCTAGAGGTTTATATAGGCTGCTATGAGGTTGCTAACAAGCTATTTCACGAATATGTGTAATGTATTATAAATATTATTATTAATATAAATAATAGGTGATAAAATGACCAACGTTTCCGTTTCAGTCAATGAGGACATACGCCAAAAGATGCTGCAGTTCGGCTTTGTCAACTGGTCCGAGGTAGCGAGGCAGGCGTTTGCCAAGAAGATTACCGAGCTCGAGGTAATGGAAAGGTTCACCTCTGATTCGGAAATGACTGAAAAGGATGCTCTCCGGCTCGGAGCGAAGGTCAACGCCGGGCTTGCGAAAAGGCTTTCCAAGAAATAGGTGGCGCGCGTGAAGCTTGTGGTGGATGCCAATGTGCTGTTTTCCGCGTTGATAAAGGACAGTTTCACTAGGAAACTGTTTTTCGAGGAGAGACTTGAGATTTACGCGCCAGAATACCTGTTTGAGGAGTTCGAAGAACACCGCAGGGAAATAATCCAAAAAGCGCACAAGAACGAAGATGAGTTTTGGGACGTAATGGGCATCCTGAAATCAAGGATAAGTGTTGTTCCGTTTTCAGAGTTTGAGCGGTTCATGGAAAGGGCAAAGGAAGTGTCTCCGGACAAGGATGATGCAATATACTTTGCGGCTGCCTTTGCAATAAATGGCGCTATCTGGTCGAACGACAGGAACCTGAAGGACCAAAAAGTCGTGCGGGTTTTGAGCACGGTAGAGATTGTTGCGGGTGCAGAATAGCCAATAAGATCCAGTTCAATTCCCTGCCAGGGAATTAAACCGGCGTCAAGAAGCCCATCGGTGGAATCTGGCTTCTTCGACGTGAAAAAGAACGTTTAGCCCCCGCCGATGGTCAAACCGCCGCAGCGATTTGGCCAGATTTTGGCACGAAGTGCCAAAAGCGGGGGCTGAGCAAATGCGAAGCCCCCGCCGAGAATTGAACTCGGTGCCTGTTGTTCTCCTGGCGTTTTTATCGCCTACAAGACAACCGCTCTACCGATGAGCTACAGGGGCGGCTTTTGACTTGAGAGATGTTTGTGCATAAGCATTTAAACTTTGATTAGGGTAAATCCGAACCACGAGGTCATATTATGGGCAAATTCGCAGAAGCCGATGCGGTCATATCGAACATATTCATCTGCCGCAAGTGCAAGGCGCGCAACAAGCGCAATTCGAAGAAGTGCCGCAAGTGCGGCTCTATTTACATGCGCGCAAAAAGAAAGGACATCCGCGTCAAGAAGTAGGCTTGATAACGGCGCAGAATGGCCAGTTAGGCGGCGGCGCTCGCAATAGAGGCTCATCTGCCGCGCTAGGCTGGCACGGAGGTTTTCCCATGGCTGAACCAATCGGCGAAGTGGCATTCACAGCTCGCTACAAGGACTGGATGGTCATCAAGAAGCTCTCCATAGACGAGAAGACCACTCCTCAGGAGGTTTCAGCCGCGCTTGCCTCCATAGAAGCCACCCTGTCGCGCAAAAGCTACCAGTTTTCGGGGATAAACCAATCGGCAATAGAGGCGATTGCCGGGAAGCTGGTGAAAGGCAAGAGAAAGTCGTTCATTTCCCTCGCAGAAGCTCTTTCCAGCCTCAAGCCCACAGAGATTAAAGACGAGCTTCGCGCGGCCTGCCCGACTGACAAGCACCTCGGGATTGCCGAAAACTACTTGCTCAAGTGCATGCTGGACCAGATGGGCTTCAAGACCAATCTTGACGGGGAAACGCTGCAGGAGGCATACCCGGAGATAAAAGTGGCGAAGCCCAGGGGGAACTTCGGGAAGAAGAAGCAATAACGGAATTTCGCCCCGAAGAAACCTTTATAAAATAATCCCATATAATAAGTCAGCTTCGACTTGCAGACTGGCTAATGTTTGCTCAAGGATCAGGAGTAGCATTGGAAAAAAAGAGGTGTATAGCATGGCAGAAAAAGAGCATCTGAACCTTATATTCATCGGGCACGTCGACCACGGCAAATCAACATCGGTCGGCCGTATCCTTTACGAAACCGGCGCACTTAGCGAGCAGCAGCTTCGCAAGCTGAAAGAGGAGGCTGAAAAAGTCGGTAAGGCGACCTTCGAATTCGCATTCACAATGGACACGCTCAAAGAGGAACGCGAGCGCGGAGTGACCATCGACCTGTCGCACAAGGAGTTCCAGACCGCGAAATTCTATTTCACCATCATCGACGCGCCCGGGCACAGGGACTTTGTCAAGAACATGATTACTGGCGCATCGCAGGCGGATGCGGCTGTTCTGGTCTGCTCAGCAAAGGAAGGTGTGCAGGCACAGACAAAGGAGCACGCCTTCTTGGCCAAAGTGCTTGGCGTTTCCCAGCTCATAGTCGCAGTCAACAAAATGGACGCGGTCAACTACGACCACCTCAAATACGACGAAACCAAGATGACTCTTTCCACTCTCCTGAAGAACATAGGGTACAAGGTGGAGAACATCCCGTTTGTCCCAATATCAGGATTCGCCGGAACGAACATCAAAAACAAGGCAACTGACGTGATGCCATGGTATTCCGGCCCGACCCTGCTTGAGTGCTTTGACAAGCTCGTTGCGCCGGTAAAGCCGACCGACAAGGCGCTGCGCCTTCCCATCCAGGATGTTTTCACAATCACCGGCCACGGCACAGTGCCGGTCGGGCGTGTGGAAACAGGAATCCTCCACCTGAATGAAACAGTGGTTTTCATGCCTTCCGGGGCAAAAGGCGAAGTAAAGAAAATCGAGATGCACCACCAGGAGCTGTCTCAGGCGGTTCCGGGCGACAACGTCGGCTTCAACGTGAAAAACGTTGACAAAAAAGATGTCAAGCGCGGCGAAGTGGTCGGCCCGGTGAACAGCCCGCCCAAGGTGGCGTCAGAGTTCACTGCGCAGATAGTGGTTCTGGAGCACCCGACTGCGATAGGCAAGGGGTACACGCCAGTGTTCCACCTGCACACAGCTCAAATCGCGTGCACCATCACCGAAATACTTGAGAAGAAGGACCCCAAGACCGGGCAGACAATGCAGAAGAACCCAGACTTCATCAAGTCTGGCGACGTGGCGATTGTTAAGATAAAGCCGCTCAAGCCGGTCGTTGTGGAAAAGTTCGCTGATTTCCCGCCGCTTGGCAGGTTCGCAATCCGCGACATGGGGCAGACTGTGGCGGCCGGCATCGTGCTTGATGTCGTGCCAAAGGCAGCTTAAGTTTTTTATTTTTTGAGTTTCGAAGGCATCCGGTCCGGAGAATGAACCGGAGCCTTTGAAAAATTGGTGAATTGATGGGAAAAGCAAGGATCAAGCTGATTGGAAAGACCCCCGAGGAGCTCGAGGAGGTCTGCAAGCAGATTGTCGAGATAGCCCGTCAGACCGGCGTGGAGATAAAAGGGCCGGTGCCCCTCCCGACCCGCCGCCTCAACGTGGCTACCCGGCGCACCCCCTGCGGGGACGGCTCGGACACATACGAGCACTGGGAAATGAGGATACACAAAAGGGTAATAGATGTTGCGGGCGATGAGAGAACGCTGAGGCAGATAATGCGCGTGCGCGTGCCTGAGAATGTGCAGGTAAAGATTTCACTCGAATAAGCCTTCTTTTTTCAATTCATTTTTACGCCTCCTATTTTCATTAATGCACCATGCTCTCGATTTCGCTTGACAAGGCTTTCCACTCGCCCAGCGACAAGGTTCTTGTCCAGATGAACCATAAGCTTCCCAAGCTGGCAAAGGCCAGCGGGCTTTTTGCAACGCTCTCCTGCTCCAAGCAGAAACAATTATAAATAAGATTTGTCTTACTTTTCTTACTGGTGATAAAATGGATGTCGAGATAGTAAAAATATCTTCCAAAGGACAATTCGTTTTTCCACTTTCAATGCGCAAAAAGTTCAAGATGGGCAAAGGGGAAAAAATGATGCTCGTGGAGAACAACGGCACAGTGGTAATGCGCCCTATCAAGGAAATGAGCGAAGACATGGATGAAGAAATGTATATGATGCGAAGGGCCGCACGAGCATGGGATGAAATAGACAAGGGCAACTTCAAAAGTATGCCCAAAGCCAAATTCCTCAAGGAGCTCCAAACATGGTAGTGAATGCGGTTTTTACCGATGCATTCGAGCGTTCAGTCAGAAAAATCAAGGACGCATCAATCAAGGAACGCGTCAAGGGCCAAGTCAAGGAAATCATTTCCCGCCCTGATATCGGAAAGCCGCTTAGGTTCCAGCGGAGGGGTGAACGAAGCGTCCGCGTTCCGCCCTTCAGGATAATTTATGCGATTGGGGACAATACATTGTACTTCCTTGACTTTGGCAAGCGGGACAGGGTTTACAGATAATCCCGAGTTGGCGTTAGGTGTAAATGTCTGGTTTCATTTCTATCATCGACAGTTCAACGCCCAAAATGAGATTCACCGCCAGTACTGGCTTTACATCGTAGAAAAGAAAAGACGCCGACGAGGAGAGCGTCAGCGGAAGCTGGCGCGATTTTGTGCGCAAGCTCAAAACCTCGGAAGGTGCGAAGCGCCGACGAGGAGATTTGAACTCCTAAGCCCCGAAGGGCACCAGATATCTTCTTACCCCGCAAAAGCCTTCTTTTGGGGGTGAAACCCTCAGCCCCTTTTCATGGAAGAAAAGGGGATATGGGTTCAAGTCTGGCGCATTACCGGATTCTGCCACGTCGGCACTAGTTGAATAAGTTAAGAAGAGTTTAAAACAGTTCAGAGGCGCCTACAGCCCCTCGACAAATACCTCCTTTTCCGCATTTTCGTCAATGGCAAGCGGGAGGTCCAGCTTCACATGCAGCTTCCAAACATGTATTTTCCCGTCGTGCCCGAACTCGCGGCTGGTGGGCGGCCCGCCGGGAGGGATGACGAAGGAAACCGAATACTCACCTGAAGAATACTCTTTCTCGCCTGAAACCACTTTCTTGTCATGAAACAGGCGGTTGCTGTGCTCGGACGTGACTTGGTACAGGTGGGTTTCCTTGAAGCCGCCAAGCTCGCGTTCTCGCTCGAAGTCGTAGTTGTCCATCACTTTCTGCTCAACAACGCGGTGGCGCTCCTCGCAGGAAAGCGTGGCGAGGAGGCTTCTCGCCCTTGCGGGCTTTTTCATTTTTATCCCTATGGTTGCCAGCACGGTTTCGCCTGGGGAATATGATGGCTTGTCCAGCGCTATTGTTATCATAAGGGCCACTTTGTCCTCGCAAAACGGTGTTCATTCCTTGCGTGCAAAGCAGGACAGGAAAACCGCCCCGCCAACAAGCATTATTAGGGCGGGGGCAGCCGGGCAGGGCTGCTGGGGCGGGCACTTTGTTGCCGCCTTCTGCACGCAAATGTCTGAATTGAAATAGCAGGTCGCGGACGAGCCCTCGGCGCAGTCCGCCTTGTCGTTCCCGCTTCCAGCGTTTGAGAGGCACTGCTGGAGCTCTGATGCGCAGGCGTCGACCGCCGGGCACTTGCCCTGCGCGTATTCGGCTGACATGAGCGGATAAGAGGCGGAAACACAGCCGATTCCCTTCGCCTTTTCCGCCCTCATGCAATCCGAGTCTATTTTCCCATTGGCGTCGAACTTGCAGCCCGAGCATGCCGCCCTGTATGCGTTTTCAGCGCATCCGGCAAATGCCAACCCTCCCAATAACAAAAAAGCAATTGCGGTCTTCAAGATGAGTGTTTTTTCCATGGGAATGATAAAAAGTGAAAAAAATAAAAAGGGACTACGGGTTTTCGATTTCAACATCCCCGTTCACTGTCGCCTGGCAGGCCAGCCTCTGGTTCGGCTTTGCGGCAAACCCCTCCAGGGTCGCCTTCTCGTTTTCAGTCGGCGCTGAGAGGTTTTCCATGCCCTTGTTCACGTTGACAAGGCAGGAAACGCACACCCCTGCCTTGCAGGAAAAAGCAATGCTTGCACCATTGTCCTCGGCCGCCTGCACCAACGGGGTGCCGGCAGGAACTTCGACTTCCTTTCGGTCTGACTTGAATGTCACCTTTGCCATTGTTATCACCTGGCTGTTCGCCTTGCCACTATTCCATTCAGAAAGTTTATATTCTTCTCGAAAAATTATTCGTCAATTTACGTTGTGGCATCACCATTAAAAATCGGCACTCAGAATTAAGTCAGGTGATATTGATGGCATCCAACCTCCCAAGCAGCTTCTCGCGCTCCCAGCCAGGCTCGGCTTACCAGCCACAGCACATCTCCCCCCCTTCTGTCCAGCAGCCCATGCCCAAAAGGGAGCAGCATTCCCCGCAGGAGTCCGATTCCAACCTCCCGCTCATTCTTGCGGCAGTCTCGCTGCTGGTTTCGCTGCTATGTCTCTACGGGGTTTTCCTTGCTGAGCGCCCGCTCTCCATATCGCAAAAAGAGCAGCTGGCTGGAATAGCAAACGACTTGCGCGCGCTGCAGAACAGGGAGATACAGATGACTGCGCCGCTGCAGACCACAATCCGCCTCAACAAGAGCTACCCGATACGGGACATGTTCCCGGACACATTCGAGCTGCCCCTTGAATTCGAGATACCCATAGACACGCAGATGGTGGCAGTGAGCACAACAGGGCAGCCCGTCGCATTCCGCGTCCAGGAAAACGTTCCGATAAAAGTGCGCATACCAATCTCAAGCGCCAAGGCGTTCGGGAACAACAGCGTGCAGATAAACAAGGAAATGCCGCTTGAGGCTGTCTGGTCATCGAGCATAAAGGTTCGCGCAGCATACGGCCAGGATCTAAACGGCATAATAGACAAGCTGGATGCTTTGGCTGGCGAAGCGCAGGCTTCCGACTCCTCAGGGTAGGACTCTTATCCAAGCGAGGATATCTCGGCTACGCCTGCCGCTCCGTCAAAGGATTTTTTCCACCCTTTTACCTTCAGCCTTTTTTTGAAAAACGGCGCATTGGCGACAAAAGTCTCCCCCTCGCCCCCTTCCAGATGCGGGCTGACAGATATCCTGAGCCCACCGGCATATTCCACAAAATCCCAGTCGAATCTGCGCCCCAGCAGGCTCCCATCCAGTCCTTCAGCAGCAACTGCGACAAGATAGGACTCGAAATAGCGGCACTGCTCCTCCAATAGCGCCCTGCCCGTTCTCCAAACAGGGGCAAAGCTTCTTATTCCAAGCTCATGCGCAATCCTATCCACCCTTTCTTTCTGGTATTCAGACTCGATTGCGCCTGATGCAACAGCATCGACTTTCATTCCGGCAAGCGCCCTTTTCATGGCAAAAAGCTCATCCTTCTCGGTTTTCCCGCCAGCTCTTACTGTTTTTATATGCAGCCCCATCGCGCTTGCCTGGTTTTTGCACCACTTCAGGTTCGGGTGGTGGAACATCGTCGAGTGTTCTGCTGGTAAAACGGTGAGCAGCGACACTTCCCAGCCCATCTGCAGGCAGGCAAAGGCGGCAAATACCGAATCCTTGCCTCCTGAAAACAAGACAGCCACCCTCATACGAACCACTGCGCAAATTTCTCGCAATGCTTATATATTAAGCCTCGCAAGCCATTTCTACCGGCTGGTCATAAAAATGCCGGGCAGGCAGGAGGCAATCGCAGAGGTGGATTTTATGAAAAAGGTCTCCAAGGTTTCCACATGGGACGAGATTGGAAAGGCAATAGGGGCGAAGATGGAAAAAGAATGCAAAGATGAGGGGTGCTGCAAGCCCTGGAAGATGAAGGAGCCTTCATGCGGGCACGGCTCGGGCAGTGCGATTTACGGATTGGGGTTCCTGGGCGCGCTTTTCTATTACCTCACAACCGCGACCAGCTTCTGGGCGGGCATCATCGGCGTTTTGAAGGCGATTGCCTGGCCCGCCTTCCTCGTGTACGGGCTGCTGAAATTCCTGGGCGCGTGAAGGGATGGCAAAAGCGTGTTTCATCTGCGGCGGGAAAGGGGCGGGCATGTATGGCTATGCCATCTGCGATTCCTGCAAGCCAAAACTGAAATTGCTCTCAGATAAGACAATCCTCCGGCATTATTCCAAAAACCCCGAAAAGTTTTCCAAGGAAATCCAGCGGAGGCTGGATTATCTGGAAAAAGACCACATCATGAAAAAAATCAAGCTTCTTCACGTTCAGGAACGTTTGAAACGCCTTTGAGCCAGGCTAAGGCGAAAAGTGGACGAGAGGGGATTCGAACCCCTGGCCTCGTCGTTGCGAACGACGCGCTCTACCGCTGAGCTACACGCCCGGATTTGCACAAATACGCCTAAAGAGTTTAAAAATCAGCCTTCCTTGCCCGGGCAACCAGGCCGCCCTGCGTCTCCCCAAAGCGCCAAAACTGCCTTTTTCACAGCCTTATATGCATAAATCGCAGCCCTTATGGGGAACGGGTTGGTGTCTCTGCCCGGGTCGTACAGGATGAGCTTGCCATTCTTATCGTCATAAAAAGCATTTTCCAGGCATATGTCCCAAATCCCTGCGAACAGCCTGGCCAGATGCGAAAAAATCCAGTGCTGGCGCCGCAGGCCCTCAGGCACTGCTGATTTGCTGGCTTGTGGATGGCTGCAAAAATCCATCACAATGAAGCTGGTGTCCCAGTAAGTCGCCCCAAAATGGGGCTGCAGCACTTCGATGTCGTGTTTCCAGAATTTTGAAAGTAGGCGCGCAAAGCCATCAAGCTTGCGGGTGAGGCGGTACTGCCTGATGCCTGTGAAATCCCATGCCTCTGCCTCCTCAGTCCTGAGGCTTTCTTTCACGAACAGCTTTCTCCCGCTGCACTCCACGGTCCAAAGGCGATAATGCATCTGCCCGTTCCTGGCCGCCTTGCCTTCCAGCTCGGGCTCGGCACCAGGATCGAATTTCCTTATGCGCACCCCGCAGGATTCGTAGGTGTCCGCGCCTTGCCTGTAGGCTTGGGCAAAATTTTTCAGAATGCCAGGGTTTTGCCTGACAAACTGCTTGAATTGGGGCGTATAAACAGCTCTAAGTCCCATTTTCCCACGTGTTTATTGTGCCGAGAGAGCATTTAAAGCTAGTGGTTAAAAAAGGAAAAAGAAGAAAAGAAAGAAAAATAAAAAAAAAGCTTTTACAGGTAAGAGAGCGCATCCATCTCCACGACTTTGCGCGTCTCTTCCGCAGGCTTGCTCTCCAGGTAAGGGTTCTTTATCCCTGTGACAATTGCCGTGCATGTTACGGTGTCAGCCAGGGAAGGGTCAAGCCTTGCGCCTATCTTCACATCCGCATTCAGGTCGAAGCTGGATGAGATTTTCTCGCCTATCTCAATCCCCTCTCCAAGTGTGAGCTGCGTGCCTCCTGCGATATGCAAAAGCGCCCCCTTCGCCCCTTCGGGTGAAACATCCAGGAGCGGCTGCTCGAGGGTGCTTCGCACCACGTGCTCAATCCTGTCCGTGCCGTGCCCCTCTCCCATCGAAAGCAGGGCAAAACCCCCGTTTTCCATAACGGATTTAACATCCGCAAAGTCGATGTTCATGAGAGAAGGCAGCATTATGGTGTCCGCAATGCCGGTTATCGCCTTGCCAGTTATGGCATCCGCAAGGTTGAACGCATCCGAGATTGGCAGGTTTGGCACATATTTCACCAGCCTGTCGTTCTCGATAACAATAATGGTGTCTGAGTGCGCTGCAAGGCGCTCCAGCCCCCACCTGGCTTTCTGGACGCGCGCGCGTTCCAGCCTGAACGGTGTGGTGACAACCGAAACGACAATCGCCCCCTGCTCCTTCGCTATCTCGGCGATGACAGGGGCTGCTCCTGTTCCGGTCCCTCCTCCCATTCCTGCCGCGATGAAAACAAGCTCCTTTTCAGATATCACTTCCCGCAGCTTGTCCTTTGACATCTCCGCGCACTTGGTCGCCACTTCCGGAAAGCCGCCTGCGCCCAATCCCCTGGTTACAGTGGAGCCGATAAGCACCCTCTTGTGAGCCTGAATTACCTTCAAATGCAGCTGATCTGTGTTCACAGCGATAGTCTGCGCGGATTTTATTCCGCCCCTCATCATCCGGTCCACGGTGTTGCAGCCCGCCCCGCCAACGCCGATGACCGCAATCCTGACGTTCTCATTTGACATGAGCTCATCCGATTGTTTTTTGTCCACCCCAATGCCCTCGAACATATGCCCAACCCCCGTCTCCTGTTTTATCGCCAATAATTGGTGCAGCTTCCGCTCGCCGTTAACTTTCTACATCGACGTTGCAATGCCGCACATTCTGGTCGCCACTCTCCACTACGCTAATTAGATTTATATATATTGCGAATTGGCAGAACGCACGCGTTCGAAGGGATATTCTTTTACGTCGTGAAAAAATTGACACAAGCAAAAAAGCAAAAAAATGACACAAGCAAAAAAGCAGAATTTGCATTTTGAAAAAAATAAAATCAGCCGATTGGCCGCATCCGTTGTCTATTGCAAAAGCATAGCGCTTCTGGCTCGCGCTGAAAGGCATAAAATAAAAAAAGACGAAAAGGGACACGGACGGGTTGGGTTTGCCCGCGCCCTTCTGTTTTTGTAAAAGATTTGGGTTTGCTCTAGCCGATTATCTCGATGTCCGAGTAGGAAACCTCCTTCTTTGGTTCCTCCCTTCCGGCACCGAAGATATTCGCGCCCTTAACTCCGGTTACGATTGCAACTATTTCCAGCTTGCCGTCGTATCCGGGGATGAGCCTTGCGCCCCACTTGACGTTCGCCTGCGGGTCCATCTTCTCGGTGATTATTTCTCCTGCCTTTATCGCATCACCAAGGGTCAGGTCTGCCCCGCCGGAGATGTGGATGAGCGCGCCGTTTGCGCCCTCGTAGTCCACGTCCAGGAGCTTGTTCTTGAGCACGCCCTCCGCCGCACCGCGCACCTTGTCGGTTCCCTTTCCTTCCCCGACCGCGATGAAGCCCACGCCTCCGCCCTGCACTATCGAGCGCACATCTGCGAAGTCGATGTTGATGAGCGACGGCTGCGTAATGGTCCATACCAGTCCGCCTACCGCCTTGGCGAGGATTTCGTCCGCAACCGCGAACGCCTCGTTCATGGGCAGGTTGGGAACCAGCTTGACCAGCCTGTTGTTGTCCAGCACTATCACTGAGTCAACGTGCTTGCGAAGCTTGGCAATTCCCTCGTCGGCCTTCACGCGCCTTGCGCGCTCCAGGTTGAACGGATAGGTGACCATGGCAACGACTATCGCGCCTTGCTCCTTTGCGATTTCCGCAATGACCGGCGCTGCTCCCGTTCCCGTGCCTCCTCCCATTCCTGCGCAGATGAAGACCAGGTGCGCACCCTCGAGCTCTTTCTCGATGAGCGGCCTGTCTATCTCCGCAGCCTTGGCGCCCGTGTCGGGATAGCCTCCCGCCCCCAGGCCCTTGGTTATGGTCTTTCCGATGAGGACTTTCTTCGCCTTCTCGTGAATCATGTTCAGGTGCTGCCTGTCGGTGTTGACCGCAATCAGCTCGCATCCCTTGACTCCCGAGCGAATCAGGCGGTTGACTGTGTTGTTTCCGCCTCCTCCTACTCCTACTGTCACTATCTTAATCTGGTCTGAGCCAAAAGTCTCGGTTGGAGCTGGCTCTTGCTCACCTAGGACTGACTTTACTAAGCTGTCCATACCGATCGCCTGCACCATCTTCGCGTATTAGATTTATAAAGAATATAGAAAATGGGAAATTTTCATCTCGTAAAAGCTTTTCCAATCGCAAAATGCCCTTCTCAGCCAAGCAGTTCCTTCAGCTTTTCCATTGCTGTCAAATAAGGTTTTGGCTTGAGCTTGAGTATTTTCTTGCCCATGTTCCCCACGTCCACTGTGAAAAGGGTGCCGTAGAGGACCGCCGACGAATGCCCGTAAAGGCTCCCGAACTCCAAATCAGCATCGGTTATCCTGATTGTGCAGGGCAGCTTTTCGTTGCTGGAAATCGAGCAGACGATGCAAAGCCCCGTCTTCTCAGCGTATTTCTCCTTTGACAGGACCAGCGCAGGCCTCTGCTTCACAGCAGTGGCATCGGAAAAGGGGAAGGGGACAAGGAAGACCTCTCTTGGTTTTGGGAACATGGTGCGGCCTCAGTAATACTTTGACCAGAATTTCTCCTCTTCGGGTGTGTCCCATACCTTCTTCAGGTGCTTCTCTGAAACCGACTGGAAGCCCAACCGGTCAATCGCCTCGTCTTCGGTCAGGAAGTCGCCAGATTTTATCCTCTGCCTTGCCGCATCAATCCGTTTTACCGCTTCCCTGGAAAGGGCGGGCTTCTTTTTCGCCGTTTCCGCTATCCCCACGAGCTTCATCACCACTTCATCGTAGCTTTCGTTGCGGTACTCGCGGTAGCGGTCAAGGTGCCCTTTTGTTTTCCTGTGCAGCCTGATTGTGCATACATCCATATACATCACATCTACATCAATATATGGACGTACATTTAAATCCGTGCGCTTCACCGATGGCATGGGGAAATCTGCCGCTTGGGCGCTTAAAAACGTGCTTTCAGTGGAATGCCGGTGCCCACATCCCCCTCGTGCCCCGCCCCTCCCCATCTGGAACGGGTTTCGCCCAGGCGGATTGGCAATCGCGGGCATGCCTGTGGAAACGCAGCTTAAAACTGTTCACAGGCTTCCCAGCCGGTGGAAAAGGGTTAAATTCCTAGCGGGCTTTTCTTCCTCCATGGTATTAGTCGAGCTGATAACTCTCATAATCTTCGTAGCCATACTTGCCAAGTCATCCGGCTTGGTGGTGGAAAATGCGGAGAAGCTTGCCATTTTCTTCGGCATAAGCACGCTTGCGATAGGCATGCTTCTAGTCGCGGTCTCAACCTCTCTTCCAGAGCTTTCGGTTTCGGTCGCCTCGGCAACAGCGGGGCAGGGCGAAATCGCGGCCGGCAACGTTTTCGGCTCCAACATTGCGGATATTCTTCTTGTACTGGGGCTAGGTGCATTCCTCTATGGCTTCAAGGTGGGGAAAAACAGCCTGCCCGACCTCGCCCTTGTCCTCATGCTCACCACGCTAATTTCAGTTTACATATTGTTCCATTCCGAAATAACTGGCAATGCGCTTGGCTTTTACGAAGGCGTGCTGCTGCTTCTCATTTTCCTCTGGTATGCCAACCGGCTCCTCAAGAAAAAGAAAATAGAGCAGACTCCGCGCGAGCACAAAATGAGCAGGCACGAAGGATTGCGCGCCTTCCTTTTCTTCGGGTTGGGTATTGTCGGCGTGATAATAAGCTCGCATTTCGTGGTTGACAGCGCGGTGAAGCTTGCCGAAATAGCCGGCTTGGCAAAAAGCTTCATAGGCGCCACGCTCATCGCGGTTGGCACATCGCTTCCAGAGCTGTCTATCGACATTCAGGCAATCAGGCGCAAGCAGTACGGGCTTGCCCTGGGCGATGCCATCGGCTCTTGCATGATCAACATCACCCTTGTGCTTGGGGCAGCCGCGGCCATTTCGCCAATGGTGGTGCAGCTCAACGTGTTCTCAGCCGCGCTTCTATTTGCCGTGGTTGCCAATTTCGTGTTTTTGTATTACGCGATTGTGGACAAAAGGTTCACCAGAAAGCACGGGCTTATCCTGCTCGGCCTTTACGCGCTTTACCTGATAGTGATATTCTACCTGCAGTTCGGCGACATTGCGCCTGTCTTGCCCTAGCTTAAGGGTTAGCTGTTGCTGGTCCGGGGAGTGGGCTTGGGAAAAGGTCCAAGGCGAAAGTTGGCTGAATTTGCGCATCAGCGAATTTATGCAAGTCAGCTCCAAGCCGCGGCAGGCGCGTGGCTTTCCAGGGCCAAGGTTTTTCCCTCTCAGTTCGTGCTAAAAGAATTTCTTCTTCGGACGACAAAAGGCGCAAGGAATGGCACCGCAAGGGCGCTTAAGAGGACTATTCCGGTTGCGTAGGAAAGAAAAACCGGGGAGACCACGCCGGCAATCACCACGCTTTCAGCCAATATGAGGAGCACCTCCCCTCTGGGCGCTGTCAGCAGACCCAGCTGCACGGAGCTCATGGAGGGTATTCCTGACTTAATCAGCATCAGGCTGGCGGCAATCCATTTGGACGCTATCGCGATGGTCACAAGTGCAATTATTGCCGGCAGGGCATCCAATGTCAGCCCGGGGTTGAGCATGAGCCCCACGCTGACAAAAAACACGTTGGCGAACAAGTTGCGAATCGGCATAACATCGCGCAGCACATTGCGGTACCTTATGCTCGAGGTGAGTATGGTGCCTGCCAAGAAGGCGCTGATGAACGGCGAGATTCCAAACGAGGACAGCGCGTAGGCGAGCATCAGGCAGAAGACTGTGCCTACAGTGAGGCCGCTTGATGCAAAACGCTGTTCAATCAACTCAAAAATCGGCGGTATCAGCCTGACTCCGGCGATGAAAACCAGCACCGGAACCACCACCATGCCAGTCGCGGACAAAACCGCATCTGGCGCGATGTTGCCCCCAACACCGATATACGCGCTGACCAGCGCCAACGCTATGAATCCGTACAAGTCGTCTATCACAATAGCGGCTTCCATTATAGGCGAGCCTTGCAGCTTGTCAAGCCCAAGCTCTTTTTGCAGCCTAAGCGCTATGGTGGTGCTGGTGGAGACGAAAAACGCGCCTATGATGAGGGATTCGGGGAGCGTGAATCCGAGAATGCTTCCCGCAGCTGCGCCGGCGATGAGGGTCGCGATTGACGCGCCCCCGGCAACAACGAACGCCTTTGCGCCAAACCTTCTGAAGCAGGTGTAGTCGAACTGCAGCCCAAGCACGAACATCAAAAGTATGCCCCCCAGCTGGGCAAACAAGGCTATCTCGTTCTTGCTTTCAACCACAAAACCTGGGGTGAACGGGTTCAGCAGTATCCCCGCGATTATCATGCCGATTACCGGGGGCAGCTTCAGCTTCTCAAATATCGCAGCCATGAAGAAAGAGGCGAGCAGCACGACCCCTAAGTCTAAAAACACCCTCATTTCTTCCATGGTGCCGATACTTCCCGAGTATTAAAAAACTTACCTGGTCTTACCTCGCGTTTATCAGGAGAAACCCATCCTGCAATTCAACATTCACGTTGAATTTCGAGCTTTTGAGTATTTCAACAAGCACGCCGCAATAGTCGAACTCGTCCGGCTTTTTCACAGTTATCTTAAAGCCGCCATAAACCCCTTCAACAGTTCCGTTTTTCCCAACCAGGTCCCGTATGCGGTTTTCCAGTTGGTCATCCATGCTCGAAAGCTTTCTTATTGTTTTTCTGAATCCGGAAAAATTGTGCGCCTTGCATTCCTTGCAGGACTGCAGCTCCTTTATCACGTTTTCCCTGATTATCGAGCTTGGCACCTCTTTCTTCCCGCGCAGCTTCCGCCAGACTTTTTCGGCAATTCTCCGGGCGTGCTTCTTCTCCCCGCTTCTCAAAAGTGCCACTTCTATCTTTTTCCCGTCAAAATCCTGGAGCCTTCCGTCCCTTTTGATGACTTTCATGCAAAACACCTCATGCAAGATACTGCAGGTATATCAGCAGGAACGCGGCAATCGCGGTTGGAACGGTTATTTTTATTCCCGCTTTGAGCCATTGGAAAAATGATATGCGTGGCAGCCCCCGCTTTTCGATAAGCCCCAGGGCGATTATGTTCGCGGTGCTGCCTATCATTGTCAGGTTGCCGAAAAGGGTGGCACCGAAAAGCAGCGACCACCACAGATATGTGCCGCCTATCGCAGTCGCCTGCAGGTCCTGCACAAGTGGTATGAAAACTGCAACCGCAAGCACGTTGTCAAGCGAGGCGGACAACATGCCTGAAAGCAGCATCACTGCGGAAGCTGCAATCGCCTTGCTCTCCCCGAAAACGGATGAGAAGCCTTTCGCGGCTATCTCCATCACCCCTGACTGCTCAAGTGCCCCGACCGAGGCGAAAAGCAGCATGAAGAAGAATAGCGTCCACCAGTCAACCTTGGTCTCGACAAAATGGCGCGCGTCCTTCCGCTCTATGAGCAGCGTTACTCCAGCCGCCCCGAGGGCGACACCCAGCAGCATGGCGTTTTTCTCAATGCCAAGCCCGTGCTCTATCTGCGAATGCAGCACAAGCGCGGAGAAAACCGCAAGGAAAAAAGCCGCATTGAGAAGCTTGTTGCCGCTCGTGTGCGCCTCGAACAGGTCCTTGACCGATATCTCCCTGGAGCGCTGGGCGAATTCCAGTATCTCCTTTTTGAAGATGAAAAAGCAGGCGATGAACATCACGATGAAAGTCGCGAAGGCTATCACTGTTGCGTGCTCAAGGAAATCCCCGAAAGACAGTTTGGCGTTCAGGGCAATCATCACGCCGACAGGATTTCCTATCGCGGTCGCGCTGCTGCCTATGTTCGTGGCAAAGACCGCCATCATCACAAAAGGGATAGGGTTGACTCGCAGCCTTGCGCAAAGGGAAAGCACTATGGAGAGCATGAACAGTATGGATGTCACTTCGTCTACTATGGCGGCAAAGAAAAACGATAGGAAGAGGATTATGAAAACCAGCCTGATGCCCCCCCCGCCGGTGTATTTCATTATTCGCGCAATCAGGTATTCAAAAAAAGCGTTTTTCTCAAGGTAACCTACGAACATCATCATTCCTGCCAGGAAAAGTATGATGTTCAATGAGGAGAATTCTATGAACTTTTCCACGCCCAGCAAACCTGAGCCGATGAGTATGAACGAGCCGAGAAGCGCAAACGAGAGGCGTATGTCCCAGAAAAGGACTGTGCCTAGCACCAGCCCTAGCACCAGGGTGGTGGCTATCGACTGTTTTGGGGTGAGGCCCGCCACAAAGTCGAGCAGAAGGAACGATACGGCAAGGGCCGCAACGTATATTATGGCTTTTTTGGCATTGCCGCCCGAGTTGGCGTCCGGAAGCATGCGTGAAAAAGGAGGCAGAACAATAAAAAGCTTTCAAAAGGTCAGCGCTGCTTTTTTTCCCCCTCCCCGCCCTCATCCTTCTTTTTCATCTGCGGCGGTGCAAACTTCTGCTTGGGCTTTTTGAGTTGAGCAAGGGAGATTATGAATTCCGCCCTGGCTGGCAAAACCCTCTTTTTCTCGCCCGCCAAGAATTCCGCCCTTCGCACCTTTTCCTGCTGAGAATGATGCCTCTGGTGCGAAGAGTGCGCCTCGCCTATGGTCTTTGACGCCATGGCCCGGCTGCTTCCAGCCGCGACCAGCCCTTTCTCAAGGAAGCTCGCCTCAAGCGCGTCAAAACCCTTATGCGTTTCCTCTTCCTTCCTGCGCTGCGCCCTCATAGCCCCAGCCATCCGTTCCAATTATTGCGCAGCCTTATTTGCCTGTGAACACGTCATAAGTCGGCTTTATGCCGGCAAGCAAAAACGCTATCGCATACCACTGCCAATCAAGCGAAAGCAGTGGCGAAAACAGCTTTGCCAGCATCAGCGCGAAAAAGAAAACGCTTATCTTCACCAGCGCCATGTCCGCCCAGCCAAGCTTCTTCACCCTCGAGTCTGCCCATTTTTCAAACCCCATCCAAACCACCACTGTTCTGTTTCAGTTTCCCATCTGCCCCTTATTTCCTTCCGGACAGGACCAGCTTCGCATCCTCTTTCATTTTGGAAATGTCCCTATCAGAAAACCTGAGCTTGCGCAGCTCTTCCTCTGGCGCGGCGAGAAGCTCCTTAACAGTGATTATCCCCGCCTCATGCAGGGCAAGGAAGCTGCGCCTGTCCATGTTGGGCATCAGCGTGGTCGGGTATAGCTTATTCTCCTCTATCCTCACCTGTATGCTCTCGTCCCTTGGGAAGCTCCAGCCTAAAAGCTTCAAGCCCACGCAGTCCGAATATGCCACGACATCACCTGAGAATTTCGTGTTGGTGGCAAGCCAGCCGGTTTTGATGTCCGGGTTCCTCTCGTGCACATCCAAAAAGCGCGCCCAGGAATAAAGCGCGGACTGGATGTGGCACTCGTAGTGGATGGAGTTGTGGAATTTGCACTCTATTATGCATTTTGTCGGCGGATGCCCTTCATAATCCCCCCTTGCGGCAACCACGTCTATCTCGTGCTGGATGCACCTGCCCTGCAGCACCTGCCTCAGTTTTGTCTCATATCCCCTGCCTTTGAGCAAGGCGCCCATGAATGTCTCGAAAGGATAGCCTTCCGGCCCCAGCTTCAAAAGGGCGTTCCTCAGCCCGAAGCGCGCCGCAGCCCCGGGGCGCATTTCAGAAAGCTCGGAATAAGCCATCTTGTATATCTCGCTTGTGGGCATGTTGTTCTTGATGCGGGGGGCAAGAACATCGATTATATCCCTGATCATCTGCCCAGACGCGCCAGAGCGGCGAAGAGCGTGGCGTATCTTGTTGTAGTCCAATGGCTCGCTTGTCCCATCCGCCTTTTTCACGAATATTTGCGCCATGTGCCTGACCTCGAATGCGTCGATGCAGATTTTTTCCTTGCCAGCCTCGCATTTCTTCCCTTCTCAAGCCCCCCTTCTTCTCTGCATTTCGAACAGTTCTATTATTTCCTTTGTGGTGGTCGCCTCAGCCGGTCCTTTGTCCTCCCGCAGGCTCATCATGCGCGGGAAGCGCAGCGCATATCCTGTTTCCCCCAGCATTCCGCAGGTGTGCATGGGCGAGAGGGTGATTTCATCTGCGGCAACAGCCACCACGTATTTCGGCTTCACCCAAAAGTCCGGCTCAAGCTTTGAAATAACGCCTTTTGGCCTGTTCTTCACCCTTATTTTTCCCAGCATGGCTTCGAATTTTCTCATTTCATCCTCGGAAAATCCGCTGCCTATTTTCGCAATCGTCTCAAGGCAGTTTGTCTCGTCATTAAGCACGCAGACCAGCAGGCCGCCGAATTCAAACTCCTGCCGCGCCCCCTTGCCAAGATAATACCCGACAATCACAGCATCCACGGTGTCCGCCATGTCGCCGTAGGATTTCTTCAGCTTTATCCAGGCGAATTTCCTGGCGCCTGCCACATAAGGCTGGGACAGGTCCTTTGCGATTATGCCCTCCAGCCCCTCGGATATGCATTTCTGGAAATATTCCTCCAGCTTCTTGGGCGTGTCCGCGATTATTTGCTGGGAGGGCAGCATGACTGACGAGCCTGAAAACAGCCTCTCCACCAGCTTGCGCCGAGCCTCGTAGGGCAGAAGCGTCAGGTCACGCCCGTCCAGGTACATGATGTCAAAGACAAACAGGCGCAGCGGGAAGTCTCGGGACATAGCTTCTATCCCGTATTTTCTTTTTCTCTGTATTGTTTCCTGGAATGAGAAATACCTCTTCTCCTTGGCATTGTAGGCAAGCGCCTCGCCCTCGAATATCGCAGTTTTTGCCTTCAGCGCTTTTGCCGCCCCGACAATTTCCGGGAACATATGAGTCATTTTTTCCAGCTTGCGCGAGTATATCTCCACTTTCCCGTCATCAAGATGCACCTGCATGCGCAGCCCGTCGTATTTCGCCTCCACAGCGCACCTGCCCCCCATCTTCTCCACAATTTCCTCTGCGTTTGGCAGCCGCTCGGCAAGCGCGGGCCGGATGGGCTTGCCCGGCTGCGTGGAAAAATGGGAAAGGTCCTTGCCAGAAATATAGTGCTGGGCAACCTCCCCCAAATCCGAGCAGAGGTTGAAAGCGCGCTCGAGAAGCAGCTTGTCCTTCTTGTCCCCGTTTTTCATCATGGAAAGCGCGTCTATTATCGACGGGTCTCCGACCCCCAGCCGCAATTTGCCCAGGCAGAAGCGCACCAGGTATTTCGCCTCAAGCGGGGTTGCGCCGTTGAGAAGCTCGGACAGAAGCGAAATCTTGCTCTCTTGCGAGCCTGTGCCTGACAGCCCGGAGATTTTCACGAATGCGGCATGCACCTTGGAAAGCGTGTTTGGGGAAAAAGAAAGTGACATCTGCGATTTTTTCGATAGAAACGATTCAGCGGTGCTGCCCAGGTCCCCGCTTTTCTTGGAGTCCGCGGCAACTTGCGCCTCAGCCCTGCCTGAAACCTGCGCAATCGCCCGTATTGCGAGCTTTTCGCCTATTCCCGCATCCAATCCCTCATGCGCAGGGGCAACGTTCCCTTCTATAATGTATATTAAGGGCCGAATCTCGCTTTTGGAGCATTTGCCCAGAAGCTCCGCCACAACTGATGACATGGCAAGCCGCGAGGGCTCGGCCTCTATCTTGGCAAAGCTTTCGGCAACCTCGGAAAATAGCATGCACTAAGAAGGCGTGCAAGATATTTAAATTGCAACATGGATTGCTTGCTCATGGAGAATCCCCGCTCTTTTTGGCAGGATTGCACCAGCCCTTGCGGCTTAAGAGGAGGCAATGCCGCAGGGCAGGA
>CAYMOY010000001.1:422657-432557 GCA_964392435.1 Microcaldota archaeon | reverse complement strand
GGGCAGGATTGCACCAGCCCTTGCGGCTTAAGAGGAGGCAATGCCGCAGGGCAGGATTGCACCAGCCCTTGCGGCTTAAGAGGAGGCAATGCCGCAGGGCAGGTGTCCGTAGAGCTTATTTCTATAATGGGGGTTTCGCTTCTGACAATCATGGTGTTCATGATATTGTCCATCACTTTCCTGACCGACGCCAACCTCCAGAAAAACCAGGAGCTGGCGCGCGATTCGGTGCAAAAGCTTGCAACCGCGGCGGATTCTGTTTATGCGCAGGGCGAGGGCTCCACCATAATAGTGGAGATTAACCTTCCAATAAACACGGTGTTTGATACTACCAAAACTTACATTGGGAAGCCGTCCAACGCGCCATTTTCAACCGAATCCAAAACCATAAACGTGCGGGTCCAAAACAACGACATCTTCGCACCAACAAGGGCGCAGCTGCAAGGCGCGTTCCCGGCATATTACGGGCTGCACCTGATGCGCGTATACTCTGCGGGCAGCTATGTTGTGATTTCCCCGCACCTCTCACGGATAGACAGGAATTCCATTTTCATAAGCATGGCAAGGGGGGAGACCCGGAATGAAACGCTGCAGATGCGCAAGCTGGTCAGCCAATCGGTCACTGCAACCGCCGCAAGCTCCTGGGCGTTTGAGGAAGTTTCCGTGTCCGTAACCCCTTCATCAATGCCCCTCGAGCCGTACGACAAGCCAATCACGTTTACCATCACAGCCGATGCTGACTCCAGCGGGCTTTACAACTCGGAGCTTCGGATAGCCGCGCAAGACTCAAACGGGGAAACCGAGTCATTCATAGTCCCCCTCACAGTGGATATCCGCTAGCCTTTTCATTTCAATCGCGCAATCGGAAGGATTTAAAAGAGCGGCTGCGCCCATAATGCATGCTCATTTTTGGCCTGGCAAAAAAAATCCGAGTTGGCAGTCCAGCGGTTTTCGCAGGTCAGGCTTCCACCGAGCTTCTGGCCCTTTTGGGGATAATGCTTCTTGGCGTTCTTGCATTCGCAGTGCTTTCCTCGAACCTGCTTTTCGATGTCGGGGCGCAGAAGGACCGAAACACCGCGCTTGAGGCTGTTCAAAAGCTTGCAACCGCGGCGGATTCGGTTTACGCCCAGGGCGATGGCGCATCTGAGACAGTGCGTGTCACAATCCCCCAGTCGGCCACGCTTTCCGGCGGAAAAAGCTACATCGGCAGGCCTTTCGGGGCTCCGGCGGATTCCTCGGCAAACACCATCAATCTCCATGTGCAGGGCAGCGACCAGTACGTCCTGACTTCCGCACCGCTTTCCGGCTCGTTCCCAGCCTTGCCCGGAAACCACCATCTCAAGGTTATCTCCCATGGGTCATATGTTTCGATAGGCTCAGGCATCGTGGAGGTTTCGCCAAGCTCGGTCTATCTTTCTGGCAGGCGCAACGAGCCTGTTTTTTCCGCCCTCCAGCTAATCGTGCCGGAAGGCTCACAGCAGCAGGTCTTCATCAATGTCTTCCCCCTGATTCAGCATGGGAACGTGCAGCTTTCAGTTTTTCCATCTGATTTCAGCACCCTTTCAAGCGCCGAGGTGGACCTCACTTTCCTGCCTGGCATTGGCGCGGCTGGGCTTTACAACTGGGAGCTTATCGTGAATGCCAGCACCAATCCGCTTTCCTGCGGGCAGGATTGCCGGTCAGATTACTTCTCAATACCGATAACGATGGAAGTGCAGGAAGGTTAGGCTATGGCAGGCGAAGTGCAGGAAGGTTAGGCTATGAAAGGCGCGCGCGGGCAGCTGTCCGTAGAAATGGTGATAATCGCGGGCGTGATGATGTTCATGCTATTGGCGATATACATGGTCAACCAGCATCTGCGCTCAGCCTGGGAGACTCAAAAGCAGTGGCTGGAGGCTGGCGCGGCGGCAAACCAGCTCGCCATAGCCGTGAACCGCGCGGCAGCCGGGGGCAACTCCACCACGATATCCTTCATCAACAGCGTCGGGCAGGACGTGACCAACATGACAATATATGAGGGCAGGTCGGTGCGGGCTTATTTTTCCCAAGGGGGTTTCTATTCGGTTTCCCTGGTCACCAACAGGACCAATGCGCAGCATGGAATTCCCCTGAACCGGGGCATAATCGTGGTAAACAACAACGACACGGTAAGCATATACTCGGAGTGATTCGTGATGCCTCAAAATCATCCTAACTGCGCAGGGGGCGCTTCTTCCCTCTCAGAACTTAGGCGAGGGCAGATGATTTCAACCGAGCTTGTCATCTGCTCCTCTATTTTCATGGCTGCCCTGGTCATTTTCATTTTCTCATGGTCCTCAATCACCGCCTCATATTACGAGGAGCAGGCTGACAGGGACATGGAGGTGGCGCTCATCGGCATCTCGGACATGGCGGTCCTTTCCCCAGGCAGCCCAGCCGACTGGGAGAGCACCACGATGGGGGATTCAAGCGCTTTCGGCTTTGCCCGGTCGCGAAACGTGCTTTCCCAAAGCAAGCTGGAGGCACTGAGCATGCTGGACGGGTCCTATGTGGCAATCAAGGAGAGGATGGGCGCAGGCAAATTCGGGCTTTACATCACAGTCTCAAGCCCCGCAAGCGAAAGCCCGCTTTACACTTTCGGCAGGGCGGCAAGCGAGCTTAACTCCTCAATATCTAAAATATCCGCGGAGCGGCTGGCGATTCTCAATGACGAGCCGGTCAGGGTGAATGTGCAATTGTGGCGGCAGAGGAGCCAAACCCAGTTCATCTAGGTTGTTTGATGGCAGGCAAGAACACGCTGGTTTCACAAGCGGGATGCGGCTGCAGGGCGGGAGCCGCAGCAAGACCGCCTGGGGCAAAATCCCATTGCGCAAAAAGGGGGGTTTTCCTCACGCTGGATGCTGCGGTTTCCATAACAATGATTTTCCTGGCGGTCCTGATAGCGTATACCTATTACGGCGGCCCGCAGGATTCGGATTTCAAGAGCCAGCTTCTGCGCACCTACCTGCAGGACACGGCAACAGTGATGTCCAAGATGGGCTTTTTGGCAACCCCCATTTCCACCAACACTTCGAATACCACTGGTATGCGGCAGGTGCTGCGCGCCACCCCCCCATCTGTCTGCATGCAAATCTCAGGCTATGGCGCCACGATAACAGAAGGGCTGGCCGGCTACTGGAAGCTCAACGAGGATTCGGGCACTTCAGCTTCAGACTCATCTCCCAACGGGCTATCTGGCAGGATATACGGCAATCCCTCCTTCCTGGAAAGCGGAAAGGCAAGCAGAGCGATAACATTCGGGATTTCAGACTATGTGGCCGTGCCATCATCCCATCTCCTTGAGCCGCAAAGCTTCACAGTCTCGGTCTGGGTGCAAGGCAAGGGCACAGGGCAAACCCAATATGTCGTTTACATGCTTGACGGATATATGCTGGGAATTGACGCATCCGGCACTCCGTTCTTTTCCATCTACGGTGAAACCTCTATCCCTGCCAGCGGAAAAAACATAAATGACGGCTCCTGGCACCATTTGCTTGGAACCTATGATGACGCCAGCCAGATTATGAGTTTTTACTTTGACGGGCAGGGCATGGGGGCGGGCAGCTCCTCATCCCCCTCATACAGCCAAGGTTCGCTTTACATTGGCTATCAGATGGACGGAGCGGCACTTGACGACATCAGGATATACGACCGGGTGCTTTCCTCATCTGAGGTGCGCCAGATATACTCCAATCCCGACAACCTCATCTATGTCGTGGACAAGCAGAGCTGCTCTTATAGCGGCGGTGAAATACAGTCCCTCACCATCCCGTTCGCGTACAACAAGAATCAGATGAGAAGCGATTATTACTATGCTATCATGCGCGCGTGGTACCGCGGAGCGGGCTGAAAAAGCGCGAAGCTATTAATAAGATTAGTGGTGAAATTGCCGATGCAAGAGGCGCTTGATGGTTTCGAAAAAATCGGGAAAAAAGCAGGCAGGCTCCCCTCGCGGGTTCACTTTCACCATCTCAATAGTAATCCTTTCCATCACGCTTATCGCAATGGCGCTCTTTTCGCAGGAGTGGCGCAAGAGCCAAAAGGTTTCCTTCACCGAGCTTCTGCCTGCTGAAACAGCGAGGCTGGAGGAGCGCGTGTCATCCGACCTTGGTGCCCTTCTTGGCGCTGATGCGCGTGTCACGAAAACATCCACCTCAGTGTCGGTGGACCTTTCCACTCAAATGCCTTTCAAAAAAGAGGGCTCGCCAATCGCAGAGATGGGCGATTACGCATCCAGCCTGCCTTCCAGCCTGAAGAACATCGGTTCCGAGGCGGTGCTTTCTGCAAACGAAATAAACGGAAGCAACGCAACCGTGATCCGCGTTTCTGACACAGGGCAGCTGGTCTACAGCAATGACGGCGGGCACGACACCGCAACCTATTACCACCCCCTCGGCTGGCAGCCCACCTCAATACTTGCGATAATTTCCTGCGGCAAAAGCGCCTCCAACATAGGCTCCTTTGCGGTGGCTGGCGGCGCATCGGGCACAGACAACCTATACTACAAGCTTGTCCACAGGGACAACATAGGCACGATGATTCGGGAATACAACACTCTGGTCGGGAACCACACCGCAACCCTGTTGGTCTATTACCCGGACGGAACCGAGCTATCCTTCATTTCCCAGTTCGCAGCGGGAATCCTCCAGAATTACACTTCCATTTCCTACACGAAAAGCCCTAGCGGCGAGGTCATACTCCCGCTTGACACGAACTCCACAGACGGGACATTGCGGGACTATTCCGGGAACAATAGGGTATTTTACCTTGGCGTGGATAATGCCATGCCCGCATTCCAGCCTTCCTGCAAAAGCAGGGGGTGCTATTCGTTCTCCGGGAACAGCTACATATACGGCTCAACAATACAGCTCACTGACATGGAGATTGGATTCCCCCCAGGGCCGGAGCGCCTCGTAAACGGCGGCTTTGAGGAGACAGGCGGCACATTCCCAGACTCGTGGACGGGCTGGGGTGTGGAAAACACGGCGCCAGAACAGGTTTTCATAGGGCAGACAGCCGATTCCTCATCAGGCTACGCGGTCTTGATAGGCAACCCCTACCAATTTGCAGGGCTTGACTTTTACGTTTACCAAACAGTTTCGAACATGTGGGAAAACACATTTTACACCCTTTCCTTCATGGCAAAAGGCGCGGGCAGCCAATATTCCATATATGACGCGTCCGCAAGCAAGTACCTGCAGGCTGATGGCAGCTGGAGCGTGAATTTGCACATGTTCCAAACCGGCGCAGAAGAGGGCTCGTATAGGGCGGTGACAAAGGAGTTCGTCCTTCCAATCGGTTCCACAAGCACCAGAGTGTCCTTTTACGCATCCGAGCTTTCCAACGCATACTACGATTCCGTCTCGCTGAAGCAGTTCGGAGGTCTGAACGGCGGATTCGAGCAGTACTACCAGGCGGAAGGCTCAGGCGGCACCGGCTGGGAGCCTGAAGGCGGAGAAATAACAGAATAGGTTTTGGCTATGGCAAACTCACAGATATCAATGAGGATTTTCATTTTCGCAAGCATTGCCCTCTTTTCACTTGGAGGTACAATTTGGGGGGGTTGCACCCTGTACTCTCCAGAAGGTAATAACCATGTTTACTATAATTTGGGTATGGCTTACTATGGCGGACAAATAATTAGCTTAAGTTTACCGTTTAATTTTCAATTCAGATGGAGTGTGGCTGGCACAACAGCCGCCGGCACCCCGTATAGCAGCACAGTAACAAATAATTATACTAATATTAATACAGGTTCTTGGGGAGGCGGCTTCGCGCCCAACGTTCCTTATGGGCAATACAGTGTCTCGCTCTATTGTAGTGTTAACGGTGGGTCGTTCTATCAAGCAGTCGGCTCTCCAAAATCCTTCAGCTATGTTTCCGATACAACCGCGCCCAGCATGCCTCGACCATTTATTAAGAGCATTACGGATCCTTCCACAGACCCATATTCTTTCTTTACTGAATCTCCACTATATGAGCACACGATTGACAACTCCTCCAACGCCAAGGTATACTTCGAATTGCCATCCGACACGGGTTCTGGTGTCGGAAGCTGTTTCTTTGAATATTCTGCTGATGGGTCATCATATACGAGCTGGTATTCCTATGCGCCTTGCATGTCTGGCAGCAATTTAATTACAACTTATTGGCACCCCCTCTATTGTTCACAGTGCTTTAGTGGCATAAATCTCCCGCAAAATCCAGTTTCAAACGATAACACGTATTACATACGCGCAAGAGTGACTGACAATGCTGCAAATTCATATGTCACCCCACACGTTATCCTACATATCACCCATCCGCCTCCAGGGTGCAATGTAGCCACTCAGTCATGCACCGGCAGCGGCCAAGGAAGTTGCTGCTCTGGGCTGACCTGCAATAGTGGCATCTGTTGCGCCTCGTCCAGCAGTTTCTGCACGGGCAGCGGTCAGGGGACCTGCTGCACAGGAACTTGCACTGGGGGCACCTGTACCTGTAAATTGAGGTCTGAAAGCTGCAACACAAATTCCGATTGCTGCCCTGGGATGGCTTGCAACACCTGCACGCACACTTGCGGAAACGAAGAGCACGGGTGTGCCGTGGCTGCAGGAAATCCTTATGGGGTGGGCGATTGGGGTTGCGCAACTGTTCCAGGCGGCCTCCCTCTTCTTTGTAGTACTACTGGGTATGTTCCAACTGGGGAGTGTACAACTTGTCTATCGGCTGGCGCTCCATATGATTGTCGACAACCTCTCTACACGTGCTGCCCCTGCACTACCTGCGCATCTACTGCAAATGGTTTTCGGTGTGTTGTTTGCAGCAAAGAGAATGAGGCATGCAGCCCATCCCAGCCCTGTTGCGATGGCCTGAATTGCAACAGCGCAACTGGCAAATGCCAAGTCTCATGCCTGCAAGCAGGCTCTGCCTGCACCTCCAATTCGCAATGCTGCGATGGCAGGCCCTGCGTTAATGGCGTTTGCGCATCTTGCTCTCCAGGCGGCTATGGCTGTTCACAGGACAGCGACTGCTGCGATTACAACAAGGCTGTTGGCCTGAGGTGCCTCAAAAACGAAAACAAATGCGTGCCTAAAAATCTTCCTCAACCAAGGCTGTGGCCGCCAAATACTGTGAGGCAGGGCAATTCGGTAATTTGCTCTTCCATTGGCAGCACTTGCCCGAGCAGCTCGGCTTATGTTACGACGCAGTACATGTGGTATGAGAACGGTCAACAATATTTGCCTTCGGGGTGGCAACCAAACGCACCTGGCATTTACGACACTACAGAAAAGGCTCCAGGCACCAACGTCACCCTTCAAGCAAGAGCTGTTGCAAACACCGCCGTGGTTTATTCTCTAGTCTCCGCGCCCACAATGGTAACTGTGTCCAACTGCACTGAATTCGCATGCCAGCCTTGCGGAACTACAGGCTGCTGCCCTGGCATGCTCTGCCTTAACAACTCATGCTGCGTGCAAAGCGGCGTAGTCGAAACCTGCACAAACGGGCTGACCTGCGAGTGCTGCTCAGGCAAATGCGAGTTCAGGGAAGGCGAGAACTTCTGCATAAACGGGTGGGGCTGCAACCACACGTGCGCAGTATCTTCAGACTGCGACCAGGCGGGCAGCTGCAAAATCTGCGCAGCGCCTGCCGGCTCCTCAAGCAAAATATGTTCGCAATGCATCCAGAATGGGAGCGACACCAGCTGCACAAGCCACAGCCAATGCTGCGGCGGTCTTTGCAACAATCTGCCAAGTAGCCAAAATTACTCCAAGTGTGTTTCCTGCCTGCCCACCAGCCATCGGTGTACCGTAAACGCGCAGTGCTGCTCAGGAAGTTGCCTTTTTGATGTTGAGAACAGAGGTTGGTGTGCGCCCCCCAAGCCTGCGTGCGGCCCCTCAGGCGCTCTCTGCTCAAACGACACGCAATGCTGCCCAGGCCTTTTCTGCGACCTTTCCAACCTGCAGGTCCAGCCGGATGCCCCTGTGGACCGTACGCGGACCGAATATACCACATATTCCGCAGGCAAACCCCAGGTGTGCCTTGGCGCAGCCGGCAACCACAGGCTTTTCGGGGAGATTGGGCTGGAAGGCGGGATAATCCAGACCACATCCGGCACCTGCAAGGAATGCTTCCCGACCAATTCCAAGTGCGATGGCAACGCATCGCACCCCTGCTGCGATTCCAACGCGATTTGCAACACCACGCGCACCAGCGGCTCGACAAAATATTGCCTTCTTCCGGCAGGCTCAGGCACAAGCTATCTATTCAACAATTGGGTGAAGATGGGCCAAGGAAGCTTTATGCCTGACCACGATGTTGTCCGAAGCGGGGCAACTTCGGTGAAAATCTCAAGCGGCTATCCTGCCTCGTACATAAAAAACGCAGTTCTTGGCGCGGCTCTGCGCGGCAACAGGAATTACCAGCTTGAGTTCTGGGCAAGAGGGGAGCTTCAGAACGACAAAATCAGATACGCCATAGTTGATGTGGCAAATTCCCAGTATCTGGATGCCAATGGCAACTGGAATCCAAATGTAAATGGAGCTGAAGTGGCGATAACCAAACCGCTTACCACAAGCTTTGCCCGCACGATTCAGGCGTTTACCACCACTTCCGGTGCTGTGATAGAATTGCGCTTCTACACGACAACGAATAATGAAATGGTCTATCTTGACGATGTTTCCATCTCTGAGATAAGCGACTTTACCATGACTGCCTGGGTGAAGCCCTCTGCAAGCCAGGGCAACTACGCCCGCCTCTTTTACAAGCTTGGGCAAGAATCCGGCAATGAGCAGGGCTTTGACTGGCTCTTCAACTCCGCAAATACGCTGAGCATGGGCTTTTACAGCAGCAATGAAACAGGTGCGCAGACCCAGGTGATCCCCACGCTTGACCTGTCTGACGGAAACTGGCACATGGTCTCAATCAGCGTCAGGCGCAATGGCAATTATTCAGCATATCTTGACAACCGCCTTGTGTCAAGCGGGCCTTTCAGGCTGGGCAGGATGAACAACAGCGAAATGTTCCTCATAGGCGCACAAGACACTGAGGGCTCAAACGGCTTTAGGGGCATGATTGACGAAGTCCGCTTCTACAGGCGTGCTTTAAGCCAGTCTGAAATAGAAAACCACTACAACGGGCTTTACCAGGACAAGTGCGGATTGGAACTTGAGATACGCTACAAGCCCTCCACAGCAACCGGAAGCCTCTCAGCGAATTACAATGCGGAATTGCGCCTCAGAAGGCAGCTTCCAGACACCGTGCTTTCATTGCCATTTGACATTGCCGTCTCGTCCGACCAGCCTGGCATGATAACCGACTATTCCCGCCTGCTTTCGCACGGTACCAAGACTGGCGCGACCTGGACCCAGAACGGCAAGTTCGGCGGGGCGTATGTTTTTGCGCACCCGACGGACAAGATAACCGTGCCCTCTAGCGTCCTTAGCGGCTCAGGCGACTTTACCATGGGCGCCTGGGTCAAGCCAACAATGATAAGTGGAAATCACTATATTCTTGGCAATGCCAACGCTTCATACGATGGCGTGCAATTGGCAATCACAGGCGACATGCTTAGGCTGCAGGTGGGTTTCAGCAGCCTGTCTGGCGGCACCCTGCCTGAGGGCGAATGGACGCATGTCGCTGCAGTCAGGCAGGCAGGGGAGGCAAAGGTTTACCTAAATGGGCAGATGGCTCTAAGCTCTCCGATTGAGGGCAATATCGGCTCATCAGGCAATTTCATAATCGGAAACTCTTATTCCTCATCTGCCCCATTCTACGGGACAATAGATGAGGTGAGGGTGTTTAGCCGGGCGCTGTCAGATGCCGAGCTGAAATCCCTTTACAACGAGTCTATGACTGTCAGCAGCAGGCCGCTTGGCACTTCGCAGGGCTGATTGGGGTTCTTAG
>CAYMOY010000001.1:415192-422557 GCA_964392435.1 Microcaldota archaeon | reverse complement strand
TTTTCAAGATATCCAGATGCGCTCAGGGAATAAAAGTAGGCTCCGCTTGGCAGGCCGGATGCGTTCCAGGTCGCCTGGTATGTCCCGGGCGCCATCTCCCCGTCTGCCAAAGAGGCGACCTCTTGCCCAAGGGCGTTGTATATCCTCAGGCTCACATGCGAAGCCTTCAGAAGCCCGAACTGTATCACTGTGCTTGCGTTGAACGGATTGGGGTAGTTCTGCGAAAGTGAAAACTGATAAAGCGAATTTGGCGAGCCGTCGTTCACGCCAGTAAGGATGCTTTGCACTATTATCGGCAAGTGTGACGGAATCGGGTCCCCTAAAGGACCTATGGAAAAGCCACCGAAGCTAACGCATCTATTTTCATACTTAAAATTATTCTGATTAAGATAATCCCAAATGCGAACTGGTGCAGCAGCACCTATAACCAAATAGTCCAAGTACGCTAAATTAGTTGGGTAGATATATTCATCAGGAATTCCAATTGCAACAATTTTCTTTGACACGGGGGTGTTTGTGGCGGGTTGGCTATCTTGCTTTAGGTATTTGCAGGTAATAAACGCCCATTTGTATGCAACCACTCCTTCTGGCGGGGGAAAAAGGAAAACGCCCGGAATATATGGCTCCCCATAACTAACTGCAAACTGCCGTATTATCTCGGCAACCGCACTAATAGAGGTGTCAGGTATGCTTGGCACATAAAACGTTCTCATTACTGAGAATTTGGCATCGCTTCCTGGCGGGTATGCTGAGAAATCACAGGTGTCAGTATAGGTGTGCCCTTGGATGAAAGTAAGGGTGCCGTTGCTGTAATATGGGAACTGGACAGGGGCGCCAACAGTGTATGTGCAACTATCACTGCCATTTGTCTTCACCGTAATGCAGCCCGACCTAGAAAAATAGGTCTCTCCGTCTTTTATCTTAAGCCCCAGTATCTCTCCATCTGTCTTCGGGTGCACGACGTTTCCCTTGGGAGCTTCTGAGTAGTCGTATTTCACTTGGAGCCCCTTTGGCGCTACCACAGTGGCGGCGTCCTCCAGTTTCGAACTGCTGTCCATCCTTGGAGGCTCGACCAAGGGCTTGTTCTTCAAATTAAGTACAATTGGCGGGTTTTTGTCCTGGAACTGCGCAAGGCTTTTCGCCTCAAGCTGCTTTGAGAAGAAAGGAAGCATGGTAAAAGCTGCCATCGCAGCCGCAACGGCATATGTTTTTGCCCTGCTGTATGTTGCCATATGGCTCTTAACATGTATTTGCATGGAAGCATTTAAACCCTTTTGTCAGCTTGCTTGTAGGGCTTTTTGGCGCATCAGCATTCTCTATTTTATCAGCAGCATTTTCCTGTTTTCAAGATATCCAGATGCGCTCAGGGAATAAAAGTAGGCTCCGCTTGGCAGGCTGCCTGCGTTCCAGGTGGCCTGATAAGTCCCTGGCGCCATCTCCCCCTCAACCAAAGAGGCGACCTCCTGCCCAAGAGCGTTGTATATCCTAAGGCTCACATGCGAAGCCTTCAGAAGCCCGAACTGTATCGTTGTGCTTGCGTTGAACGGGTTGGGGTAGTTTTGTGAAAGTGAAAACTGGTAAGGCGCATTTGGCGAGCCGTCGTTCACGTCAGTAAGGATGCTTTGCACTATCACGCCTGGGTATGAAGGTACAGGATCCCCCAGCGGACCCATAGACAGGCCACCGAAGACAACGCCGCGCACCTCGTACTTGAAGTTGTTTTGGTCAATATAATCCCAAATTCGTGTCGTCAAGCCGCTTCCCATTACTAAGTAGTCTAGATATGTAAAGTTGGTCGGGTAAATATAATCGTCTGGTATTCCAATTGCGAAGATTCTGTTTGATACTGGAGTATTTGTGGCGAGCTGGCCATCTTGCTTTAGGTATTTGCAGGTAATAAACGCCCATTTGTATGCAACCACTCCTTCTGGCGGGGGAAAAAGGAAAACGCCTGAAATATATGGGTCTCCATAACTAACTGCAAATTGTCTTATTATCGCGGCAACCGCACTAATAGATGTGTCAGATATGCTTGGTGCGTAAAACGTTCTCATTACTGAGAATTTGGCATCGCTTCCTGGCGGGTACGCGGAAAAATCACAAGTGTCCGTATATGTCTGTCCTTGAATGAAAGTAAGGGTGCCGTTGCTGTAGTATGGGAACTGGACAGGTTGCGTGTAACCATATGAGCAGCTGTCTCCCCCATTTCTTTTTGTAATCCTGCAATATGCCTGCGAATAATGGGTACTTCCGTCTTTTATCTTAAGCCCCAGTATCTCCCCTTCTGTCTTCGGGAGCACGACGTTTCCCTTGGGAGCTTCCGAGTAGTCGTATTTCACTTGGAGCCCCCTTGGCGCTACCGCAGTGGCGTCCTCCAGTTTCGGCCCGCTGCCCATACTTGGCGGCTCGACCAAGGGCTTGTTCTTCAAATGCAGCACAATTGGCGTGTTTTTGGCCTGGAGCTGCGCAAGGCTTTTCGCCTCAAGCTGCTTTGAGAAGAAAGGAAGCATGGTAAAAGCTGCCATCGCAGCCGCAACGGCATATGTTTTTGCCCTGCTGTATGTTGCCATATAGCTCTTAACATGTATTTGCATGGAAGCATTTAAACCCTTTTGTCCGCGGGCAAGGCGCATAAGGCGCATGCGCAAGGATTATTAACAACTGAGTGGACAAGGGAATCATGGGCAGCATGGAACGCGCCTTTAGCCTGGCAATGGAAAAGCTTGATGGGCTGCGGCAAAACCGCAAGGTAGTGGCAGCCTATGTGTTCGGTTCCTATCTGAAGAGCCCTAAGAAAGCGCGCGACATTGATATTTGCATAGTGGGCAGCTTGAGCAAGAATGATATGGCCAAGATGGCCCTCGAATTCGACAAGCCGGTGGACATCTCGTTCATGGCTGCAATGCCTTATTATGTGGCTGTAAGGGTGCTGCGCGAGGGCAGGCAGATATTCTTGAACGACGAGGCTGAAATGGCGAAGGCGTGGCAAGGCGTGGTCCGCAGCCAGCTTCAATACGGTGCGATGAGGCAGAGGGTTTACCAGGGCGTGGAAAGATGGATGAATTCGAAAACTGCCTGAACCGGCTCAAAGGTTATTTTGACGACCTGAAAGAATACGAAGGCTCGAAGCTTGTGTCAAAAAAGGATTTTTATGCCGCTTCCATGGTGTCTTTTTCAATAATAAACGACTGCCTCAGGCTGGCTGAGCGCTACATGAGCATGAATGCGATGCCCGCCCCTCTAAGCTACAAGGACATGCTGGACATCCTTGGCAAGGAAAATGTAATTAGCGGAGGGCTTGCCCTGCGGATGAAGTTTCTTGTCTCAAAAAGGAATCTGATTGCCCACGAATATGGAGAACTGAAGCGGGAGGACGTTTCAGGGCTCATTAGCGGCATTGGGGCGGCAAGGGAGTTTGCATCGGCAATCTCAAAGGCGCATTCCAAGAAAGGCGCTAAATAGCGTTTTGCCATGGCGCCGCGCTATTTTCAGGGTCGCATAAGGCGCATGCGCCATATTCCCACCCTCACTTCGCGCCGCTGCGGCAACGTCGGGGAGGCGGGGAAAGTATTAATAAACTCACAAGAGTTCTCCTCGCATGTTCGAGACCAAGGTGGACCAGCTCGTTTCCTTTGTCCAGAAAAAGCGCAGCGTCAGCCTGGATGCGCTCGCCAAGCATTTGCAGCTGCCTATTGAGACGGTGGAGCTTATCAGCGCGATAATGGAGAAGGGGGGGATACTCGACCTGAATTACCCCATTAGCATAACCGAGAAGCCCTCGATTTCCTTCCGCCTTCTGCCTGTGGAGCCCCCGCGCTCGGATGTGGCATCGCCTAAGGGCAAGGTGCTGGCAAGCTACACATTTGCGGCAGACGGCGTGCCAGCAAGCGTCATAATAACCGACACGGAGAAGGAGAAGGACTATTCCATGACGCTGGTGGAGTTTGGCACAGCCACGAAGATATTTTTGGACCTGATAAAAGACGAGCTTCTGCGCGCCGTGCCTTCCGGGGCGCAGTCCGACGTTTCCGATGTGGAGAAGGCTGCAAAGGCAAGGGAGGAATTTCGCCTTCTCATCACCAATTACCTGCAGCAGTTCCAGCTGGGCAAGGAGGTCAACGAAGTTCTGGTTGGAATGCTGCTGCACAAGCTGTTCGGGCTGGGGGAGATAGAGATAATCAACCATGACGACTGGCTTGAGGAAATAATCATCAACAACTCGCAAAACCCGATAGGGGTTTATCACCGCAGGTACGGCTGGCTGAAAAGCAACATCTACATGCCCGACGAGGAGGCGATATTCAACTATTCCTCCCAGATAGCCCGCCGCGTGGGCAGGCAGATAGCCAACCTGACGCCCATACTCGACGCGCGACTGGAGACTGGGGACCGCGTCTGCTCCACCCTTGCCCCGATTTCCGCGCACGGCAACACGATAACAATCAGGCGCTTTGCCCGCAATCCCTGGACAATTGTGAACCTGGTGGGCGACCCGGGCTACTCGATGACGCCTGAAATGGCGGGCATGCTCTGGCAGGCAATCCACTACGAGATGAACATCATCGTGGCAGGAGGCACGGCGTCAGGAAAGACAACAGCGCTAAACGCGCTCGCCTCATTCATACCCCCCAACCAAAGGATTCTCACAATAGAGGACACGCGCGAGCTGATGCTGCCGCCCTACCAGTGGAACTGGGTGCCGCTTCTCACCCGCAACCAGAATGCGGAAGGGCTGGGGGAAGTGAGCATGCTGGACCTCATGATGACCTCGCTTCGTATGAGGCCGGACAGGATACTGCTGGGCGAAATGAGGCGCCAGCGCGAGGCAGAGGTGCTATTCGAGGCGATGCACACAGGGCACTCGGTTGCCGCCACTCTGCACGCCGATACGGGCATACAGACAATACGCCGCCTGACAAGCCCGCCAATCAGCCTGCCCCCGTCTGACTTGGAGGCGGTGCACCTCATAGTCGTCCAGTACCGCGACAGGCGGAAAAATGTGAGGCGCACGCTTGAAATTTGCGAAATAATACCCGGCGCGAAAGACGAGGACATCACCACGAACGTGATTTACCGCTGGCGCCCCAGGACCGACACTTTTGACATGGTCGGCGAGCCCAACAAGTACCTCAAGGAAATCAACCTGCACACGGGGATGACTAAGGAGGAGATATTCCAGGACATCAAGAATCGGGCAACGGTCATCAAATGGATGATTGCCAACAAGCTGTCCGACATGGAGTCTGTGGGGCGGATAATGTCCCTGTACTACAGCAAGCCCAACGAGGTCCTGGAAATCGCCAAGAAATCCGGCGCAGGCAAGAAGTAGCCAAAGTCCAGCCGCGTGATTTTCCCATGGCAGTCAACCGCATTCCGATAATGCTTTTTCCCCTCTCCTCGCTGCAGACAATCGGGGCCAGGCTGCGCGGGCTGGGGGTGAAGATAATCCCTTTTTACCCCTCGGTCCGCTATGATTTGCGGAATGTGGGGATAGAAGCGCCTGCGGAAAACTACTGCGCTGTTTCCTTTCTCTCGGCCATGATATGGGCGATGCTGGTCGCCTTCATGGTCGGTGCGGCAGTCTCGATGAGCGAAACACTCGTTCTGCCTGTTAAGGTGCTGGTGGCACTCCTCTCGCTGTTCATCGGCTTTTTCTTCTTCATGGTGCTGCATCTTGCCTTCCCGCGCATAATCTCCAAGGGCATTGCCGCGAAGATAGACCACGAGCTGATATTCGCGATGCGCGACATGCTCATCCAGGTCAATTCCGGCATCCCGCTTTTCAATGCGATAGAAAACATTGGCAATTCCTCCTACAAGCACGTGGGGCCGGCCTTTCGGGAAGTGGCGAACAACGTGAAGGGGGGCGGGTCGCTGATGGACGAGCTGGAGAACATGGCAATCCGCACCCAGTCCGAGTATCTCAAGAAAATAGCCTGGCAGCTAGTCACCGCAATCCGCGCAGGGGCAAACCTCTCCTCCACGCTCAAGGGCGTGGTCAAGCTTCTGGTGGACTACCAGTTCTCGCTTTTCAAGTCATTCAACGCAGAGCTGAATTTCATCATCCTAATTTACCTGATGGTCGCAGCGGTCCTGCCCACAATCGGGACCACCGTGCTGGTGATATTCTCTGTGTTCGGGATGCTGGGCATCACGCCGGAGATATTCGCAGGCGTGGTGGGAGTGGGCTTCATGGGGCAGATGGGGATAATCGCTTATGTGAAGACAAAGAGGCCCAGCCTCTTCAACGATTGATGAGTGGTAATGATGCGCAAATACGTTGTTGAAAGGAGATTTTCCACATTTTTCAAGCCAAGGGCGAAGGACAAGATAGCCCAGCTTTTGGCTTTTGCGGGCATCGAAACCAATCCCGAGGTATGGCTCGGCTCGCGCATACTCATCGTGCTTCTGGTGGGGCTGGTCGGCGCGCTTCTGCCGCTGAGCATTTTCCGCTTTTTCGACCTGTCGGCATATCCGATACTCGACCCGCCCACACTGGCGGGAAAGCTGGTTCTCAGCTTCGGGGTCGGCATCTCATTTTCGCTTCTAATCGCCATACTGCTTTACATGCACCTTTATTACCTGATAACCGAGCGCACCCAGCGGGTGGATGCGGTGCTGCCGGACTTCCTTTTGATGGTCGCGGCAAACATGCGCTCGGGCATGACCCCATTTGCGGCCTTCCAGGCCTCCGCGCGCCCGGAATTCGGGCCATTGCAGACCGAAATACTCTATGTCTCCTCGCTTTCTCTTGGGAGCGAATCGTTTGCAGATGCGTTGCGCCAGCTCACAGCCACAATCGACAGCGCGATACTGCGCAGGACAATACTGTTTTTCGAAAACGGGCTGCGCTCGGGCGGAAAGCTCGCCTACCTTCTTGAGACTTCCGCAGAGGAAATCCGCGAAACCGAGGAGATGAAGAACCAGATGGTTGTGAACACCAAAACATACGCGATATTCGTGGTGTTCATACTGGTCTTCGGGCTTCCGCTGCTGCTTGCCATCTCCTCCCAGTTCCTGGGGGTATTCACCAAGATACAGGCAAACATCGGCACAGGCTCGGGCACGCAGAGCATGATAGGGGGCTTATCCGCGCCCAAGGTGAAGCTGGACATCAAGTTCATAGACCAGATGACAATCGCGATAATAGTGGGCACGGCCATACTGACCTCTGTGCTGGTCGGCGTGATATCCGAGGGCAAGCTGCTTTTCGGGCTCAAGTATTTCCCTCCGCTTGCCCTTGCCGCGCTGTTCATCTTCTACATCTGCAAAACCCTGATTGGGGGCTTTGTCGGGGCGCTTGCCTGAATGCTTGCCCTTGCCGCGCTGTTCATCTTCTACATCTGCAAAACCCTGATTGGGGGC
>CAYMOY010000001.1:372794-415092 GCA_964392435.1 Microcaldota archaeon | reverse complement strand
GCTTGCCCTTGCCGCGCTGTTCATCTTCTACATCTGCAAAACCCTGATTGGGGGCTTTGTCGGGGCGCTTGCCTTGCGAAAATGCGTAACCTGATGGCGCGCTTGCCAGGCTTGGCGCGGGCGTGCTTAGTTACTTATCCTTTTTAACTTTTCACAACCGAACAGGACAATCGGTGAATGAGATGCCAGATGTGACGCTTCCAGACGGGAAAAAACTCGCGGTGCCCTCCGGGGCAACCGCAGCGGATGCCATAGGCGCAATAGGGAAGAGGCTTCTGGGGGCAAGCGTGGCTGCAGAAGTGGACGGCAGGAAAGTTGATTTGGCATTCGTGCTTCCTGAGAAATGCACCCTCAAGGCGTTAACGTTCGATTCGAAGGAGGGCAAGGACGTTTTCTGGCATTCATCCGCCCATCTGCTTGCGCAGGCTGTGGTGCGCCTTTACCCTTCCGCCCTGCCAACCATAGGCCCTGCGCTGGAAGAAGGCTTTTACTACGACTTCGCCGGCCTGCCCCCGCTTTCGTCCGTGGATTTGGCAAAAATAGAGGGCGAAATGGCAAAGATAGCGGCTGAAGACCAGCCCTCGGTGCGCAAGGAGCTTTCTAAAAAAGAGGCTCAGGCGCTTTTCGCGGCAAACAAGTTCAAGCTGGAAATGATTGACGAAATAAAGGATGGGCAGCACAGCGTCTACTATTCAGGCAAGGGATGGTGCGACCTGTGCCGCGGCCCGCATCTTCCCTCAAATGGCAGGATAGCAGCATTCAAGCTCACCAAGGTCTCCTCGGCATACTGGCGAGCTGATGCGGCAAAGGAATCCCTGCAGAGAATATACGGGATTTCCTTCCCGGAAAAAAAGCAGCTCGAGGAATACTTGAAGCTCCAGGAAGAGGCTGAGAAGCGCGACCACCGCAAGCTCGGGCAGGAGCTTAGGCTTTTCGCGTTCCACGAATGGAGCCCGGGCAGCGCGTTTTTCCTCCCCAAGGGCACGATTATCGCGAACGAGCTTCTTTCCTACCTGCGCGAGCAGTATGTGAAGCGGGGATACAAGGAAGTGATAACCCCCCAGATGTTCAACAAGGCTCTTTGGGAGCAGTCCGGGCACTGGTCATATTACCAGGAGAACATGTTCCTGCTCAATGTGGACGAGCAGCAGTTTTCGCTCAAGCCCATGAATTGCCCCTCGCACTGCCTGCTTTACAACATGGATGCGCACTCCTACCGTGAGCTGCCGCTTCGCATAGCGGACTTCTGCATGCTGCACCGCAACGAGGTGCGCGGGGCGCTGGGCGGAATGACTCGCGTGCGGAAATTCTGCATGGACGACGCGCACATCTTCTGCACGCCGGAGCAGATTGAATCTGAAATAGATGCCATGCTCGACTTCATCCGCTTCATCTACACCGACACTTTCAAGGTGGAGTACCAGGCCGTGCTTTCCACCCGCCCTGAAAAATACATGGGAGAAATCTCACAATGGGACGATGCCGAGCGCCACCTGGAGTCTGCGCTGAAGAAAAACAGCATACCCTACGAGATAAACGCGGGCGACGGAGCATTTTACGGGCCCAAGATAGATTTCCGCTTCAAAGACGCGCTTGGCAGGAGCTGGCAGCTTTCCACCATACAGGTTGATTTCCAGATGCCCTTGCGCTTCAAGTGCGAATACGAGGGGGCTGACGGGAAAAAGCACACCGCAGTCATGCTGCACCGCGCCCTGCTTGGGAGCATAGAGAGGTTCATGGGCGTGATGATCGAGCACTACGCCGGCAAGTTCCCCCTCTGGCTTTCTCCTGTGCAGGTGGCTCTTTTGTCCGTGTCTGACCCCTACAACGAATTCACCGAATCCCTTGCTGAAAAGATGCGGGGGGCGGGAGTCCGCGCAGAGGCGGACTGCAGGCAGGAGACAATCGGGGCAAAGATACGCGATGCGCAGCTCCAGCACATCCCCTACATGCTCGTGGTCGGGCAGAAGGAAAAGGAGTCGGGCAATCTCGCAGTGCGCACTCGGGACGGAAAGGTGGAGAAAGACGTTGCGGTTGATTCATTCATAGCTAGGCTGAAGCAGCAGATTTCCGATCGGGCTTAAGCGCTCTGGTTGATGGGGCAGTGCGCATAACCTTGGCCGATTTGGCGCTGGCGGTTAATCATGCGGATTTCCAGCATTGACCATCTGCGCGGCATCGGGATAATCCTTGTCCTGGTTTTTTCCCTCTGGCAGTGGATGTACCACCCTCAGCCATTCTTCAACCCCCTGGTGCACATCGTCGGGAGCGAGCTGCACGCAGGAGACTTCGTCTTCCCGCTTTTCCTTTTCTGCTCCGGCGCCTCGCTTTGGCTCTATGCCCGCAGCCTCAAGGCGCGCGGCGGAAAGCTTGAGCAGGCTGAGCGCAAGTACCTGGGCCTTCTGCTGGCCTCGCTTGCGATTTGCGGCATGCGGCTTTTCGTGTCATTCCCCGACGAGGTGGTGATAATCGCAGCCTGCGCTCTAATCTCCGTCATCATATTCTGGAATTCCAGCCTGCAAGGCATATTGCTCTCAGCGCTGGCTCTTTGCGCAAGTTTCGCCTTCCTTGCCTTTTTCTTCCCTGCGTTCCTGTCCGGGGCATCCGGGGATTATCTGGGCGGCTGGCTTGGAATCCCGTATTTCCTGCCGGTCTTTCTTTTTGGCTTCATGGTTTCTCAAGCAGCATTCCCGCAAGGGAAGTTCTCAGGCATCAGAACATACCGCACGCTCTCAGTCTGGCTGCTGGCGTTTTCAGCCCTCACGCTTGCCAGCTCGCTTGCCTGGCAGTTCGACAGAAGCTCGCTATCCCCATCATTCCTGCCCCTCTCAATGGCAATTTCCACGCTCGCGCTCCTTTTTTTCACCTGGCTTTGCGAAAGTGCTGGCTTCCACAGTCAATTCCTCGCCCTCCTTGGTCAAAATTCGCTTTGGGGATGGGCGCTTCTGGCCGCAATTACCAGCGCGTTTTGGCTCCTGGAAAAAAAGGGCGAATATCCTTCAGGCATTTACCTGCCGTTCTGCGCCCTTCTGGTCTTCATGCTCTACGCGGCGCTGCTGGCTTTGGGCAAAGTGAAAAAATCCTGACTGCAATCAGCAAAGTCAGGCATCTTTCCACTGTATAATCAGCGTCTCGACGCCTGCAGCCTTGCCGCAGAGTAGGTCTTCTTTCGTGTCGCCCACAAAAATGGCGTCTGAAGGCCTGATTTGCATCCTCTCAAGAGCGATGTGCAGCATGGCTGGGTTTGGCTTGGGCGGCGCATGGAGCGCGGTTATTATTGCTGAAAAATACGCGTCTATACCGAAGCTCTGGAGTATCTGGCCTGCGCTGGCCCCGCGGTTTGTGGCGACCGCCAGTTTTCCCTTCGTGGAGAATTCCGGCACAAGTTCCGCCAGCATTGTCGGGCGGTGCAGGTGGACATTTTTCTTCGCGATTTCGTGCAGCCTGGCAATCATATTCTCGAGCCTGTCCGTCTGCCCTGCCAGATTGGGCACAAGCTTCACAAGCACGCTTTTTGGGCTGCCACCAGAGCATACCATCCCAAAATTGCTGTGCCGCGCCTCAGCACCATATTCGTATTCGTCCAGCAGGCGCAGCACACTTGTCTCATTGGCGCCAAGCGAATAGGAAAGGGTCATGTCCAGGTCGAATATCACGCCCTTGAGCGGGGATTTTCCGGCAAAACGCGAATTTATCCTGCGGGCAATCCTGCCAAAATTGCCAGCCATTATTTTTTGGCTATGAAGCTGGGTCTGAATCTGTTCCATGCGATTGCCTCTGGCTCCTGCTGATGGTGGGGAAAAAGAAATAAAAAGGAAGCCCCGCGGCAAACCGAATAAGGGCAGCTATTTTTTTCCGCCCTTCTTCAGCTTGTCCAGTATCGCCTTGTGCGCCATCAGCCGTATCGCGTTTATCTTGATGAAGCCGACCGAGTCCTTCTGGTCGAAGCCGCCAGCCTTGTGCATCGAGCCCAAATCCTCGTTGTAAAGCGAGGTGGGCGAGGAGCGCGCCACGGTCATCACGTTGCCCTTGTAAAGCTGCAGCGTCACCTTGCCGTCAATGTATTCCTGGCTCTTGTTTATCGCGGCCGTCAGGAAATCCATCTCCGGCGAGAACCAGAAGCCATTGTAGATTATCTGGGCGTATGAGGGCGTGAGCATGTCACGCAGCTTCATCACTTCCCTGTCCATCGCGATTGCCTCTATGTCCCGGTGCGCAGCCATCAGTATCGTCCCGCCTGGAGTTTCATAAAGCCCGCGCGATTTGATGCCCACAAAGCGGTTCTCCACCATGTCCATCCTTCCCACTCCGTTTGCCGCGCCGACCTCGTTCGCGTAAAGGAAAAGCTCCAGCGGCTCTGTCTTGGAGGTCCCGTCACTCTTGTTCACTATCTTCACAGGCGTCCCGTCCTTGAAATGCACCTCTATGGTGGTTATCTTGTCCGGCGCCTTCTGGGGCGAGGTGGTCCGTGAATAAACGCTGTCATCCGGCACGTGCGCAGGGTCCTCCAATATGCCCGCCTCATGCGATATGTGCATCAGGTTCTCGTCCTCGGAGTAGGGCTTCTTGGTGGTTGCAGAGACGGGTATGCCGTGCTTCTTGGCATAGGCGATAAGGTCGTCCCTGCCCTTGAACTGGTCCAGGTACTCCTGCATTTTCCAGGGCGCAAGTATCTTGATGTCTGGCTTGAGCGCATAGTAGGTCAGCTCGAATCTCACCTGGTCGTTGCCCTTTCCGGTCGCCCCGTGCGAAACGTATGCAGCTCCTTCCTGCTTTGCAACCTCTATCTGGTATTTTGCGATTATCGGGCGGGCAAGCGAGGTGCCAAGCAGGTACCTGTTCTCATAAACAGCATTCGCCCGTATAGCGGGGAAAATATAGTCGGTGACAAATTCCCTCTTCAAATCCTTGATGATGACTTTGGAAGCGCCTATTTTCAGCGCCTTTGCCTTCGCAGCCTCGAAGTCCTCCTTCTGTCCCACATCAGCCATGTAGCAAATCACATCATAGCCCTTGTCCAGCAGCCACTTCAGTATGCAGGAGGTGTCCAAGCCCCCGGAATAAGCAAGCACCACTTTCTTGTTGCCCTCATCGGGCATATTGATCTCCTCGCCTTCAGCTTCGTCTCCCATGCGATCCGCCTCCCTTTTTTGAACTGAACCTATCGCGATGGATGCGCATTTGCGCTTTTAAAATATCTGTGTTGCATTTGGGACAAAATGCCACTATGGAAAAAGGCGCAGGCGGCACAAAAAGTTTATATTCAGCGCATTCGAACTGTTTCATAAAGGCGTATGGAGGGATTTATGATGGACCTTATGAAGAAAGTCGGCTGGTTTTTGGGGCTCTCTGGCCTGATAATGTTCCTGTTCGGGCTATGGCTTTTCATAACTCCCACTGCCTCTGTCGAGTCCATCGTCATTGTCCTGGGGCTGGTGCTTTTCATCTCAGGCCTTCTCAAGCTTTTCGAGGCGCTGTTCATAGTGAAGGGCGCAAAAATGTCCGGCACGCTTACAATAGGCGGGCTGGTTTCGTTCTGCGTAGGGCTTTTGATACTGGCGGCGCCCTCTGCAGTCACGCTTGGGGTGGTGATGACATTTGGCGTGCTCGCTTTCCTGCTTGCCTTGCTGGCGCTGGTGAGCGGCATTGGGCATATTGCGCACGGGCTCAAATCGAAGAAGAATAAGTGGCTTACAATCGGATCTGGCGTCATCCTTGTCCTGCTCGCCATATTCATGCTTTTCCACCCGCTTGCCGCGGGCATAGGGCTGATAATGGCGATTGGAATCTTCTTCGTGTTTTACGGGGCGCTGCTGGTGGCACTGGCGCTAAACCTGAAGAAGCTTTGCGCCAAGTAGTTTTTTCCTTTCTTTTTTTGTTTTTTCTTTTCCGCCAGCCTGGCTGACGGCATTTGCCATCATCTTGCGCAGCCTGCCAAAACACGGAAAATTCACACGGAATTTGCCATTTCCAAAAGAAGCTTTTTCGGGTCAGCCGATTTGACAAATGCCGATGCCAGAAGAACGCCCGAGGCGCCAAGCTCGATAGCCTTTTTCACATCATTGCCACTGCTCACGCCCGCGCCGCAAAGCACAGGCGTGCCGTTTACTTTCGCAACCGCTTCAACAGTGCGCAAAACAACTTCGGGCTTGGCTGTGGAAACCGAAACGCCGCTTCCAATAAGCTCGGGCGGCTCAACCGCGATGTAAGTTGGCTCGTATTTTGCCAAATACGCGGATTCTTCAGCATCCTTTGTACAAAGCATGCTCTCAAGCCCAGCTTCCTTCAGCCGCGCAATGGTGGCGGCAATTTTTTCCTCAGGCAGCCTGTGCTCAGAGTGGTTGACAAGCGAGCCTTTCGCGCCCGCGTCCTTTAGCGCTTCAACTGTCAGCGTGCCTGTTGATGCGCCTGGTTGGGCATCATCCACGTGCTGCGCAAAAACATCCCCGCAGACCTGAACAGCCTCGCGCAGGTCTATTCCCTGGGGCGCCACAATTATCCGAACGCCGCTAAGGAGGGATACCTCGGAGGCGATTTGGCAAAGCTCCATGCCGTGCTTTCCAAGCGATTCCTTGTAGACCTTCAGGTTCAGCGCAATTATGGGTTTCATGCCAATCACCTTTGCTATCCGTATAGCATTATTAAATAATTGCCGCCTTATTGACGCTGGAAGAAGTTGCCGACGTGGCAGAATCCGGTATCGCGCTAGACTCGAGATCAGATGCTGGGATCTGCACAGGGAATCTAGTGCCCTTCGGGGCTTAGGAGTTCAATGCCAGCCCAAGGGGCTCCGCCCCTTAGTCCGGCACCGCCCAAACCCCGCGTTTGGTGCGGGGCGGAACAAATCTCCTCGTCGGCGCTTTTTTCTTTTGGCTGTGCAACTGCTGCGGCAGATTGCACATCCAGTCGAGCCGTTGTCGAGCTGCGCTCGACTTCGCGCCAAGGATTTCATCATTGTCGTCGGCTCGACTGTCTGCCCAGTTTGCTGATGCAAACTGAGCATGCCCCTGTAGCTCAGCGGTAGAGCGCCAGTTTCGTAAACTGGATGTCGAGGGTTCGATCCCCTCCGGGGGCTTAGGATTTTAAAGAGGGGCAATTAGGTTATAGTTATGGCAAAATATTCGAGGCGTGTCCATGTTGGCGCCCACCACGCGAAGGAGCGAATGGCTTACGGCATACTAATCTCCGCGCTGGGCTGCGTCTGGCTCGCCTCTGAAATGGGCTGGCTGCAGACCAGCATCCCTCTCGGGCCGATAATAATAATCATCCTGGGCATAACGCTTTTCCTGCCCTGGCTGAAAGAATAGGTGATTTTCTGGATCTTGTGTTCGAATTCCCAATAGCTGACAAGGCGAAGGTTATGGCGCTTCTTGAACTGGATCCGTACGGCAAGCCGAGCTTTTCCCGCAACGGCTACAAGGTCAAAGAGGGCATGGTTGTTGGCCAGGATAGGGAAAAGGGCTATGTTTTCATGCGCGCAAGCGAGGAGTTTGCGAAATTCGCCCGCGAAAAGCTCAAAGAGCTGGCGGTCGAGTCCAAGCCCGGGGTTGTTGCCGCGGTTGCAAAGGCAATCGAGGAGGAGGAGAACAGCGCAGAGCAGGGGTTCGGCTCGATTTTCGGCGAATGATAGCATTTTATTCTTCTTTTTCCCAGTTTTTCCGCTGTGATGACATCGAGGTATTGCCGAGCACGGACCTCAGAGACCCGTGCGCATGAGGTCGATCTTGAGTGCTGAGCGAACGAAACGAAGTGAAGTGAGCGAAAGCGCTCGAGAGTCAGTGCCCCCAGGCACTGGATCTTGAGTGCTGAGCAACAAAAAGAAATTAAATGAGGGGCGGTTACCTGCGCTGCATCTTGGGCCCGGCGAGCATGAGCCCTTCAGCCAGGGCAGGCTGTTGGGGCCAGCCCCTGTTTTTCTCTATCCCAACAATTTTGCTCCGCTCAACAGATAGTATCCAGTAGTAGCTCCAATAATCCAGGCTGGCCTTCTTGCCCCCCCACCAGTTGCTCATGATTATCAGTTCCTAGATTTTCGGGTTTTGTTTTTAATTGCTGCGTTCGACATTTAACGTGGCTTGCTCCCCCTGAGCGGGCTTTTAGAAATGGAACAAAATGTTTCAGGTAGAACATCAGTTTTTAACTAAGTTCGCTCAATAAATGAGGTTGATTGACATGGCAGGCAAACTTTGGGGCGGGCGGTTCGACAAGCCGCAATCGGAGGAGCTTTTCGATTTCCTCTCGGCAGAAGATGCTGCGCTGGACGGCAATCTGGCTGTTTACGACATCGAAGGCAGCCTGGCTCACGCCTGCATGCTTTCTCGGCAGAAAATACTGCCAAAGGGGGAGGCTGCCCCGATAATCAAGGCTCTCTTGCAGCTCCATAAGCAGGCGCTTGAGGGCAAATTCACAGTCAATCAGCAGCTTGAGGACGTGCACACCAATGTCGAAGCCTCAGTCACTGCGCTTACGCCAAACGGGAAGAATATGCACATTGCACGCTCGCGGAACGACCAGGTTTCGCTTGACACCCGGATGTACATGCGGGATGCGATAAACAATCTTTCAGGCGGCCTGATTGCCCTGCAGCAGTCGCTTGCGCAGCTTGCGAAAAATGATGGGGTATTCCCAAGTTACACCCATTTCCAGGTTGCCCAGCCGGTTTCTGTTTCCTTCTGGGCGCACGCGCATTACCAGGCGCTGGAGCGGGATTTGCAGCGGCTCTCCGAGCTTTATGGAAGGGTGAACACCAATCCGCTTGGCTCGGGGGCAGTGGCGGGCACCACCTGGAACATCGACCGGGCGTACACCAGCAAGCTACTCGGCTTTTCTTCGCCCACAGAAAACCCGATGGACACCGTTTCCAATCGGGGCGAGATGGAGGCTGAGCTGCTTTCCGTGCTTTTCGGGGCGGTCAGCCACTGCAGCAGAATTGCGGAGGACATAATACTTCTTTCAAACAAGCGGCTCATCATCCTGCCCGATGAATATTCCACAGGCTCATCCATGATGCCGCAGAAGAAGAACCCCGATCCGCTTGAGCTCATTCGGGGCAAGGCATCGCGGATTATCGGGCTTTACGTGCACGCAGCCTCGCTTCTCAAGGGGCTGCCCACAGGCTATGCCAAGGACAGCCAGGAGAGCAAGTACGCGGTAATGTCCGGCGTGGACACCGCGCTTCCAGTGTTTTCAATACTTTCGAAGATACTTCCAAAGCTGCAGTTTGACTGGGAAAAAATCACGCAGGAGCTTGAGGAAGGCTATGCGTGCGCAACCGAGCTTGCCGACCTGCTTGCCAAAAAAGGCGTGCCTTTCCGCAAGGCGCACGAGGTGGTCGGGCAGATTGTCAAGGGCTGCGTTGCCAAGAAAAAATTCCTCTCCTCCCTTTCGGCAGCCGAGGTTTCCACTATTGCAGGTGTGAAAGTTGGCCAGAATGAGCTGGATGCCGCCACATCTCCAGACAAGGTTGCGCGTTACTCCTTGGCATACAAGTTCCCCGCCCAGTCAGCGTATGCCAAGCCGCTTGCAGCGCGAAAGCAGGCGCTTGAGGCGGCGCACCAGGAGCTTTTCAAGGAAGCAAAGGCGCTCTGCCAGGGCGGCTAATGGGCAGCGCACCAGCTGCTTCTCCAGGAAGGGCCGGCAAGCGGCTGATTTGCACAGCCTCCACGAATGCTTTTAAGGTTAGCACGGCATTTTCCCAGCATGGCAGTTGCACAAAAGCCTTCAGTTCCGTCTGCAAAGCCGGTTTCCTCCAGCAGCGAGGAATTCGGCGCGCTCAAAAAGGCGCTTAACATCGAATCCTGGGAAATGTCTCCCAACGCCTGGGCGGACATACAGATAATCTACACTTCAAAAAGCAGCGAGCAGCAGGCGCGTGCCTTCCTCAAGGCAATCGAGCTTGCCACCCCTGAGATGTGATTTTCATGCCCGACGAGCTTGCAGACCAGATGATTGCAAAGACCGAGGAGCTAGTGGAGGAGAAGAAAGGCCCTGAGGCGGTTGCAGAGGCTACCGAGCTTGCGGCAGTTGACCCGAAAGACGCCATAGTCTGGTTTGTCAAGGGCAAGGCGCACTACGTCGACGGGCAGTTTGAGGAGTCGCTCTCCTGCCTTTCCAAGGCTGCCGAGCTGGAGCAGGAAAATCCTCAAATATGGCAGATGATGGGTTACTGCCTGATTTCGCTCAACCGATTGCCTGAGGCTGAGGAGGCGCTTGCCTATGTCAAGGCAACCCAGCCTGAAAACGCGGAGGCGGTCTGCGCGCTTGCAATCACACAGGTGATGCAGGGCAAGGCAGAGGCGCGGCAGAACTTCGATGCAGCGATTGCCATTAACAAGCCGGTGTCCATATCTATGATGGAGCACTTCCACGACAAGTTCATCTCTATCAGCAAGGAAACCGCCTCCTCCACCAAGGCTATGGTGGAGCGCGTGCTGGAGACCCTGAAGCTGGTGCGCTAGGCGTGCGCACTAGCCCTTATAAATCTCATTTTCCAGAAAAAATCTCTTGACGCCAGGTTGGCAGCCCGACCGGAGCTGATGCTCTACTGGTCTGCCAAAGAGAATAACGCCAGGTTGGCAGAGAGGCTATGCATCCGCCTGCAGTCCCTAGGGGGAATTAGGGTTACAGTCTATCCCCCTGAGGGTTCACCCCCATTCTGAAACACAAGGTTGGTGGTTGATTTGCAGCCAGCGGATTAGGGGGGTTCGATTCCCTCACCTGGCTTCGCGCTCTAGCGCTTGCCAGGCTCGGTTTTGCCTTTCGGGCAAAAGCAGTCGCAAACCTGCGGTTTGCTCCTTTCCCTCACCTGGCTTACTTCTTTTTCAGAATCAGTTTTTTCAGAAGCTCGTTTTCGCCCTGCCTGAGAAGGCTTGCTATCCTGCCTGGCCTTTCAGAGGCAAGGTATTCCATGAAGCCGCGGCACTTCTTCCCGTTTATTTCCGCTGACACAGGGCCCTCCCAGTAATTTATGGTGCCGAAGTTCATTTCGCAGTCCTGAAGGAGAGGCTCGGTGGAAATGGAAAACTCTCCGGCGCGCACCTTCCAGTCCAGCACATACTCCAGGCCGGTTTTCCTGCTTTTCCAGGGCTTGCCGTTCTGCTCGAAAGCCGCCTCGCAGGTTTTCTGCTTCCCGTCCGCATAGCTTATTGTCGCCATGCGCTTGCCCTTGTAGTCAAAGCAGACCAGCTCGGTCCCGTCCTGCATCTGGAATGAGAACCACAGCCAGGAGTCCTTCATGAATCCCTTTTCAGACCACTGCCTGTCATGCCATGCCTTGCCTGAAACTCTCTCCGCGCCAACAAACCCCTCAGCTTCCATGTCAGTATATGAATAATAGTAAGTGGACTTCTCCCCAAGGTCTATGTATCCCTTCCCCCCTTCCAGCATTGGCGCCTTCAAGTTCTTAAGGCAAAGGTCGAAGAACCCGGTCTTCAGCCGCATCTGCCCCGCGCGGCTCGATATTTCGTACGGCACGTATTCCTTTCTCAGCGGGTAAAAGTAGCCCACATGAAGCTCAGGGCGCTCAAAGCTGCCATCAGAGAGCATCACAGCAGGCAACACCTCTTTTTTTATCTCGCCGCTGTCCAGGTCGAATAGCAGCGTGTGCGAGAAATAAACGGTCTTGAGGGGAAGCTTCAAAAAATCCAGGTTCACCCTGTCGGTATCTGCCTTGAACAGGCAGTGCATGAACGCGTAATTATGCCTGCCCTGCAGAAATCCGTTGAAATACCACCATTCTATTGCCTGCCCGCCGTGCGGAAGCTCGTCTGCTGGCAGGCTGACTCTGCGTTCCATGGCAAAAGTGCGAAGTATACGAATATAAATTCTATCGGGGATATGCGTGTGTTGCAGATTTTGCATAGCGGATGTTGGAGAGCATGGATCATATCAGGCGTTGCTGGAAAATACTTCCTCAGGTGTCCCGCAGCTTCGCGCTTTGCATAAAGATACTGCCCAGGCCCCTAAACGAGCAGATGATGGTTTCCTATCTTTTCTACCGCGTGCTTGATACCATTGAGGATTCGCACGCTTCGCTCGATGCGAAAAAGCGGCTTTTTGAAGAGACGCTTTCCCTTTTTGCAGCCAGGAAGCTCGACCTTGCCAACGTGCTTTACTGCAGGAACCACCTGCTGGAGCAGCTTGACTATACTTACGAAAAAGAGCTCTTGGAGAGCCTCGAGTCGGTTGCCCGGGCGTATTTCGCCCAGCCAGCAGCGGCAAGGAAAACAATATTGGCGCGCGGCAGGACAATGGCAAACGGCATGTACAAGTTCCAACTTCGGGGAATCAAGACGTTTTCCGACCAGAACAGCTACAGCTACTATGTCGCGGGCGTCATCGGCTACCTTTTCAACGACCTGCTTTTCATCAACGGGATAATCAGCCAAGCTCTGAAGAAGCGCCTGCACAGGTATGCACGCGGCTTCGGGCTTGCCCTGCAGAAGGTCAACATCCTGCGCGACATTGCAAACGACATCCGGGCGAACCGGCGCTACTGGCCAGAAGCGCTCATCAAGAAATACGGGCTTTCCTATGACAATCTCTGCCTTGCTGAGAAGCGCGAGGCCGCGCTTAAGGTTCTGCGCGAGCAGATTGACAATGCTCGGGAATACATTTACTCTGCAATGAAATACGTCCTCATTTTGCCAAAAAAAGCCCTGAGGGTGAGAATGTTTTGCCTAATACCCCTGTTCATGGCAATTGAATCCTATGCCAAGTGCGTGGACAACGCGGAGATATTCGACGCGGAAAAGAAGGTGAAGATAACCCGCGAGCAGGTGCAGGAAATTGTAGCCAAGTCCGGCCTGTGGGGCACCTCGAACGAGCGGCTGGTGGGCTGGTTCGTGCAGACCATGGTGAGGGCAGGGCCTGATTTTGTCCGCGAGGAATACGTGCGCAGCCTGAGGTACAGCTAGTCAGATTTTTATCCCGTCGTACTCCGCAATCAGCATCCCCGCCAGCATGAGCGCCGCGCCTGCCCATTGCGTTAAAGAGTGCGTTTCCCCAAGCAGGATGGCTCCGAAAATGGCTGCGAAAATCGGCTCGGCAAGCAGTATGAGCGCGGTCTGCGATGGGCCAAGGTGCCCCTGCGCCGCAATCTGGCCTGCTTGCGCGAATATGGTGGCGAATATCGCTAGGAATGCTATTGAGGCAAGCGCGAATGTGGGCGGCGCAGCAAAAGGCAGGCCCTCAGTTGGAATCATTATCGCAAGCGAGAGCAACCCGACTGTGGCGATGATTGAAAGCAGCAGGCCGGGCAAATGGCACCCTTTTGCCAGCCTGTCTATGGCAACCACTTCCAGCGCAAAGCCAAGCGCGCAAGCCAGCGTGACAGCTTCGCCGATGCCCAACTCCAGTTGCGCTCCTGTGAGCAGGTACATTCCGGCAACGGACACTGCAACAGCCATCCATATTTTTTTCTGCGGCACGCGCTTTAGGAGCAATGCCGCAAGGACGGGGACAAAGACAACCAAAAGCCCGGTGATAAACGCGCTGCTGGTGGCGCTTAGGTAGTTCAGCCCGTAAGTCTGGGCTGCATAGCCTATGAACAGGAAAAAGCCGATTGCCGCGCCCCGCTTGATTTCATTTTCCCCAAAAGGTTTCTTCGCAGCCGCCACGTACGCTGCTAAAAGCGCCGAGGCAAGAAGGAAGCGCAGCGACATCAGGGTGAAAGTCCCGACAGTCTGCAATGTCTCTTTCACCAGGACGAATGTCGAGCCCCAGATTGCGGTCACTAGAAGGAGCAGCAGCACCCACTTGAGATTTTTCATCCAGACCACTGTTTGCTGCGGGAGCAGCCCCCTCGGGCTTGCTTGCGCAAAATCTGGCGCTGCGCACCCGGCTGGCATCGCGTTTGCCCGGCAAGAGCTATTTCCTGCCTTTTGCAAATTCCAGAATCTCCCGGTTTATTATTTCCCTAATGGCAGAGGTATTAACGTAGTGCTTGACCCAGAATGAGAAGGAGACAGCGACGGAGGACGGCTTGATGGCATCTATTGTCAGGGCATAGCCCCTTTCCGCAAGCAGCCCGTTTGGCTTGGCGCGGGCAAGCGCGGCGATTATCCTGGCTTTCAGCTTTTCCAAATCAGCCCCCAGCGGAAGCTCTGCTGGAACCTGCACAATGCTCTCGTCGTCCGGAAGGGTCAGGTTGGTCACCCGCATCTTCGCGAACTCGGAATTGGAGATGATTATGGTATTGTGATTGAGGTCCTGCAGCTTGGTGGAGCGCATGCCTATCTTGCGCACTATGGCAATCTCCCCGTTGAGGAGGCGCAGATAGTCCCCGTAGTGGTAGGGCCGGTCCATCTGAAGCGCGATGCCTGCGAAAATGTTTGCCAGCGTTTCCTGGCTTGCAAGACCTAGGATAAGGGCAGTGACGCTGGTGACTGCCAAAAGCCCGGTGATGTCAAAGCCAGTCTCGTATATCGCGAATGTGAATCCAATCACGTATATCCCCAGCTTGGTGAGTTTCCTCACCAGGGGGAGAAGGGAGTTGTCCACGCCCAGTTTCTGGACCCGCTGCCCAATCCTGCTTTTTTCCTGGCCCTCCTCGTAATACCAGCGTATTGCCGCGCCGGACGCTTCTGAGAGGGTGAATGTCGCTATCACTATCAGTATGACAAGCGTGTATTTCTCCAGGACCGCGGCCGCCTCTGAAAGGTCGGGCGATGAATGCAGAAGCAGGTAGAAAACAATGAGGAAAAAGAATGTTTCTATCGGGGTTTTTGTGGCGGCGATTATTCTGTCGTCAAGCGTGCTTGAGGTCTTGCTTGAAAGCCCCTCCAACACCCTGGTCACTATCGGGCCTGCCAGCTTTCCGACCAGCACAGATGCTGCGAATAGGAGCAGCAAATGGCCTGTGTAATAGAGCGTTGCGTAATCGACCATGTCCCCAGATTGGGGGAAAAAGAATAATAACCATAGCCAGGCAGTTTTTTGCGGTGAGGGGATGAAATCGCACACGAAATACCTGTGGTTCAACACCAAACGGCGGAAGGAGATAGTGCCCATCCATGGCGAGGTCCAAACCGCGGTTGCCGAGTCTGGGGTGCGCGAGGGGTTTGCGCTGGTTTCGGCGATGCACATCACCGCGGCAGTTTTCGTTAATGATGCCGAGCCCGGGCTTTGGCAGGACATATTGGAGTGGGCTGAAAAGTTGGCTCCAGAGCGGCCCGATTACAATCACCATCGGACAGGGGAAACGAATGGGGACGCGCATCTCAAGAGGCTGCTTTTGGGGCACCAGATTCTGCTCCCAATAACCGGGGGAAAGCTTGACCTGGGCCCATGGGAGCAGGTCTTTTACGCTGAGTTTGACGGGCAAAGGAAAAAAAGGGCGATAATCAAAATAATCGGGGAATGATAGTCAGTCCGCATTTGCAGTTCGTCCGAAGCCCTCAGAGCGGAACGGGTTAATCCTAATAAATCTAACCTTCGAATTAGGCGTGTCTGCCGCATGGGCAGAAGGGGGATCGCATGGAAAGTGTGAAAATTAACGTGACATCTGCGGAAAAAGCCAGCAGGCTGGAGCTTTTCATACGCTTCATCTGGGGCTTCATAGTGGCGATGATACTAGGCATAATCGGAATCTTTGCCTGCCTGGCGATAATGGCGCAATGGTTCTACATACTGATATTCGGAAAGAGGCACGCCGGAATGGCGAAATTCGTCAACTCTTGGATAAGCGCGCTTTGCGGACTGTGGTTCTACAACAACCTCTCAACAGACGAGCGCCCGCCTCTTGTCCCGAATTTCTGAGTTTTTTCCTTTTTTCTTTTTCTTTTTTTCTTTGCACACCCCTAGGGTGTCCCATTAATAAACCCCTCAGTTCAAAAGTCACGCACCGGGGAAGAATTCTCGGCAATAGAAAAAATAGGTGAAAAAATGAGTTATGACGACGACAGCGGTGGATATGGCGGACGCGGAGGCGGACGCGGCGGAAGGGGCGGCGGCTACGGCGGCCCACGCGACATGCACAAAGCGACCTGCTCCGACTGCGGACAGGAATGTGAAGTGCCTTTCAAGCCCACTGAAGGAAGACCTGTTTACTGCAGGAACTGCTTCCAGAAGCACAGGAAATACTAATTCGGCTGCAAAGCTTGTTTAGAGTAGTATTTCACTTTTTCTTTTTTTCCCATCTCCCAGCGCCAGCCAGGCGGAATATTCTGCGCGCCCTGGCAGCGTGCGATGCCAAGCGGCATGCAAAAAGCATCTCAGCAACGGTTTTTCAAAACGCTTATAAACGAATAGGGCATATTATAGCTTGCTTCGGCTGGACGGCTTTCGCCGATCGAAGTCTTCGGACAATTTTTGTGTAAGATTCCAGCCTCTTCGCGCAAAAGGCAATTACGCTATCCGATTATCTGGAGGTTAGAGAATGGCAAGACTGCATTCAAAAAAGAGGGGCAAATCCGGCTCAAAGCGGCCGTCTGTGAAAGTTTCGCCTGAATGGGCGGAATACTCCGCGCATGAAGTGGAGGAAATGGTTGCCAATATGGGGAAGGAGGGTGTGGGGCCGACTTCCATCGGGCAGACGCTGCGCGACACCTACGGGGTGCCATCTGTCCAGAACCTTTGCGGCAAGTCCATAAGCGCAATACTTCTGGAGAACGGGGTCAAAATCACATACCCTGAAGATCTGCTCAATCTCATCAAGCGCGCTGTGAACATGCGCGAGCATCTGCGCTCCAACCGCTCGGACAAGCACAATCGGACCAAGCTCATCCATGTCGAGTCCAAGATAGGGCGGCTTGTGAAATATTACACTGTTAACGGGAGGCTGCCTGCAGACTGGAAATACGATCCAGAGACTGCTGCGCTGCTGGTCAAGTAATTTTGAAGGTGGGATGATAACATGGCAGAAGTAGCAAAAAAGACCAAAGTCGTCGACAAGTGGAAGCTCAAGTCCTGGTATTCGATTATCGCGCCGGAATCCTTCGATTCCAAGGAAATAGGGCAGCTTGTCTCATCTGACGAGGCCAACCTGAAAGACAGGGTTATCCGAATAGGCTTGGGCGACCTCACCGGCAGTTTTTCGCAGGGAACGGCATATACCATGCTTTACTTCCGGGTAAATGAGGTCGTTGGCAAGACCGCCAAGACGGTGTTCATAGGCCACGAGCTTGTCCCGGGCTATATCCGAACCCTTGCGCGCAGGCGCCGCTCGATAATAAGCCAGGTTGACGATGTTGTCACCAAGGACGGAGTGGAGATGCGCATCAAGATGCTTTGCATCTCGGGCTTAAGGGTCAGCGAGGCGGTGCGCACAGACGCCCGCAAAGCGCTCTCGGCAGCCATCAAATCCATCGCGAAGTCGACCGATTTTCCGGTGCTGGTGCAGGAGCTGGCATTCGGCAAGCTGTCTGCAAAGCTTTATGGCTCGGTCAAGAAGCTCGGGCCCATAAAGAGGGTCGAAGTGAAGAAGAGCGAGGTAAAGGAGAACTTTGCGCAAAACTAGATTTTTTTGTTTTTATGGTTGATAGCGGAAGCGCTGAATAGCCTGATGGGGTTTTTCCTGTGCGAACCTGTGGCGGACGGCGGAAGCCCGGGCAATCAGATGAACAGCTCCTCTTTTGGGCGCCTCACCTTGGGCCTGGGCTTGTCTGCCGCATAGCCTATCGGGCATATGGCGCTGGGCACCAGGTTTTCGGGCAGCCCAAGTATCTCCGAGTACTTTTTCGGGTCAAATCCTTCCATAGGGCAGGAGTCAAAGCCGAGCGCGGCAGCTCCGTTGATGGCATTCCCAAGAGCGATGTATGCCTGCTTTTGCGACCAGGCGAGCTTTGCCTCTGGGGGCATGCTTTTTGAAAAGCTGCGCATCATTTCAACATAATCCTGCAGCGATTCCTTTGATGCGCCTGCTTTGACAAGGTTGGCTTCCAGCCTTGAAATCAGAGAATCCGTGTCGGTATCAGCGCAAAAAACCAAGACATGCGAGGAGCTGCCCACCTGCGGCTGGTCCCAGGAGGCCTTCTGAAGCATTTCCTTCGTTTTCTGGTCCGAAACCAGTTTTATCTTGTAGGGCTGCAGATTGTATGAACTTGCGGAATAGCGTATGATATCCATCAGCTCATCAAGCTTTTCCCCTGGCACGCTCCTACCGTCGAATCTCTTCGCCGCATACCTTCTCATCACTATTTCTGAAAATTCCATGGTGGCACCCCATTCATCTGTCAGGCTCATTAACAATTGTTAATTTTTTAAACCTGCCTACTCTCCGGCAAAGCGCACCCGCTCCGCGTCCACCGCCAGCTTTTTATTCCTCGCCCCAGAATCAACCTTCCGAGGTGCATTTATGGACTGGAAGAAGCTTATTCTCGCCGCTTTTGCATTCGCAGTAATCAGCCAGTTCGTGCACATGGCAGGCTCAATTTCAGACATGCCCTATTACACCGACCCTGCCCACTTCTCGCTATGGAGCCCGGTGATGATGCCCTCCGCCCAGCCGCCAGGGATGGAGTTCTACGCGCTTTCCATCCTCGTTGCGCTTGCAAGCGGGCTGATTTTCGCTTACGCATATGCAATTTCCAAATCAGCGTTTGTTCTCAAAAAGGCATTCAAATCTGACAGGTACTGGAAGGTCGGCCTCAAATTCGGCATCTTCCTTTTCCTGCTGACCGGCTTTACCGGCACGCTCTCAATGTACCTGCTCTTCGCAGTGCCCTCTGGCCTGCTGTTCAGCTGGGCAGTGCAAAGCCTGGTAATCTGCCTGGCATCAGGCGTGGCGTTCGCCAAGATAATGAACTGAGGAAAAGGTTGTGGCATGGCAAAAGCAATACTGTTCGGGCAGCTTACCTCATCCGACATCGCAAAGCTTGCGCGCTTAGGGCGCAAGCCTGTGGTGATTCTGCCGATGGGCGCAACCGAGGCGCACGGGGGGCATTTGCCGGTCTGGACCGACGCAATAACGCCTTATGAGCTTGCCAAGCGCGTATCCGAGCGCACAGGCGCGCTGGTGCTGCCTCCGCTCAACTACGGATTCTGCTACACATTGCGCCCCTGGGCAGGCACCCTTTCGCTCAAATTCGCCACCTTCGCCTCCTGCATACGCGACCTCACCCGCGAGCTTGTGAGGAACGGGTTTGACAGGATACTTTTCATGAACGGGCACGGGGCGAACGCCACAATCGCAGGGCACGTCCTCAAGGAGCTTGCGGATGAATTCACAGGTGCGCCAGTGCATGGCGGCGCAAAGGCAAAAGCTGGAAATTGCCCCTCCTTTCGCGCCTGCATTGTCTCCTGGTGGGAGATGCGCGAGCTGGAGAAAATCTGCGGCGGCTCGACCGGGCACGCGGACGAGAACGAGGCGTCGATAGTGATGGCGCTTACCGGCTGGGAAAGGCGGCCTGCAAAGCAGGCGCGCACGCAGCGCTATTTCGGGCGTGTCATTCCCATGCCTAGCGACCAGTTCACCTCCTTTGGCTACGCGGGGAAAGTCGGCGGCGAGAGCGTGGCTCGTGGAAGGAAGATGGAAAAGGCTATTGTTGAAAAGCTGGTAAAGCTAGTGGAAGCGGATCTGCTTCTCAAGGAAAAGTAAGAGGTGTTTTTCATGCTGCCCGGAATGGACCCTAAGAATATGGCAAAAGTGATGAAGCAGATGGGGATAAAAAGCGAGGAACTGGGCGCTACCAAGGTAACAATAGAACTTCGAGAGGGCGGCAGGCTGGTCATATTCGAGCCCACGGTCGTGCAAATCGAGATGCAGGGCGAAAAAAGCTTCCAGATTTCCGGCAAGGTGCAGGAAGAGCAGGAGGCAGGCGAGGACGACATCCGGATGGTCATGGAGGCGGCAGGCTGCTCGCGCGAGGAGGCACAAAATGCCCTTCGCGAAACAGAGGGAGATATAGCTGAGGCTATAATTCACCTAAAAGGCGAAGGCTAATCTTCTCAAGACGGTCTTTCAGCAGCGCCTTTTAGTCGAAGATATCGCCGAGGTTATCCTCAAGCTCAAAGGGGATTGAATTTTCCAAGACGATTGCTCCTATGGGCAATCCATCTGAATGGCGGAATAAATCGCAATATGCGCTGCGCGTTCAGTTTGGTATATAAAGTTTAACTTTGGATTTGGTCTGCTCTTTAACATGGGAGCGTGGGAGGTGGGACGGAGCCTTCGGGTGTACCGTCTCCCTCTATTATTAACCCCTAATTTTCATACTAGGAAAAGTGGGATGATGGCAAGCCCGCAGGAAACAGCAAGAAGCGCCCCGCATCAGCCGGGTGTCTACCTTTTCAAGTCAGCCTCGGGCGCGCCGGTTTACATCGGCAAGGCAAAGGATTTGCGCAACCGCCTTTCCAGCTATTTCGGGGCTGATTTGCTGGACAGGACAGCCCAGATGGTGGAAAGCGCCCATTCGCTTGAGTTCATAATCACGGACAGCGAGGCGGAGGCGCTTTTGCTGGAGAGCCAGCTCATCAAGCAGCATTACCCGAAATACAACATCGAGCTTAAGGACAACCAGAAGTTCACCTACATACTCATCACAGACGAGCAATTCCCCCGGATGCTCTTGGTGCGCAGGAACCGCGGCGGAAAAGTGGCGGGCAGGGGCAGCCTCTACGGGCCATTCCTTGCTGGCTCGGCTTATGTGCTGGTGGCATCCACCCTGCGCAAGATATTCAAGTTGCGCACCTGCCGCCTTGGGCAGAAGCGGCCCTGCCTGCAGTACCACCTGGGCTTTTGCACAGGCTGCTGCGCAGGATTGGTAACGCCTGAAGAGTATGGCGAACAGGTGGAAAAGCTCAAAGAGGTGCTCTCAGGCGGCAAAAAGCTCGAGAGAGTGCTTGAGGAAATGGAAACAGATATGAAAAAGGCGGCGGCTGCACGTCAGTTCGAGCGCGCGATTGAGCTTCGCAATTCCATTCGTTCGCTTTCTTCCTTGCTGGAACGGCAGAAAATGGAGTCCGGGGGCGAGGCGAACGAGGATTTCATCTCCCTTGCGCTGCACGAGGGCGCTGCGCACGTGCAGCTTTTCCGCCAGCTGGGCGGGGTCATACGCGACAGGAAAAAGTTCGAGTTCCCCCTACTTCGCGGGCAGGACGCGCTTTCAGATTTCCTGCCGCGCTTTTACGAGGCAGGCGGGATACCCCGGAGAATATTTGTGGAAAAGGAGCCAGAATCAAGGGCAGCGCTGGAAAAATTCCTCTCAGGCAAGCGCGGCGGGCCTGTGAGCATAGTTGTGCCTGAGAGGGGCGACAAGAAAAAGCTGCTGCAGCTTCTGCGTAAGAACATACTCCTTGAGATAAGCGGCACTGCCGACCCTGCGCTTGTCGAGCTTCAGCACGAGCTTGGGCTTTCGGCAATACCTCGCACAATAGAATGCTTCGATGTTTCCAACCTTTTCGGCAGCAGCATAGTGGGCTCCATGGTGCAGTTTGTGAACGCAAAGCCGAACAAAGCCAGCTACCGCCGCTTCAAAATCCGAAGCGTGGAGGGGCAGGACGATTTTGCCTCAATGCGGGAAATAGTTTTCAGGAGATATTACAGGATAAAGGAGGAAGGCAAGCCAATGCCCGACCTGGTGGTGGTGGACGGCGGCCCTGGGCAGCTGAACGCGGCGCTTTCCGCCATTTCCGAGCTGTCCCTTTCCATCCCCTGCGTTTCCCTGGCAAAGGAGTTCGAGGAAATATACCATCCGGACAAATCAGAGCCGCTCCGCCTTCCAAAAAGCTCGCCAGCGCTGAAGGTGCTGCAATACGCGCGCGACGAGGCGCACAGGTTCGTGATTTCCTACCACAGATTGCTTAGGAAAAAGAAAATGAACGAATAGCTGAACTGCCTTTTTCATTGTGCCGCGCCCAGCCTGTTCGCCTTGCTTCTGAAAAAGCTATAGGGCTTTTTTCAAATATTCTCCGGTGTAGCTGCTCCTGTTCTTCGCAATCTCTTCAGGGGTTCCCTGCGCGACTATCTCCCCTCCTTCATCCCCGCCTTCAGGGCCAAGGTCGATTATGTAGTCTGCCGTTTTTACCACATCGAGGTTGTGCTCTATCACAATTATCGTATTGTTCCGGTCAGCCAATCTCTGCAGCACTGAGAGCAGCTTGCTCACGTCCGCAAAATGCAGCCCGGTGGTCGGCTCGTCCAGTATGTAAAGCGTGGAGCCGCTGTCTCGGCGCGTAAGCTCGGCGGCAAGCTTTATCCTCTGCGCCTCGCCGCCGGAGAGGGTGGTGGCGGGCTGCCCCAGGGAAATATAGCCAAGCCCGACATCGTTCATAGTCTCCAGCTTGTTCTTTATCGCAGGTATGTTCTGGAAAAACTGGAGCGCCTCCTCCACGCTCATTGAAAGCACGTCGTAAATATTCTTGCCCTTGTACTTTATCTGCAGCGTCTCGGAGTCGTACCGCTTCCCCCCGCACTCCTCGCAGGTGACGTAAACGTCCGGCAGGAACTGCATCTCAATCCTCTTCACCCCGTCCCCCTCGCATGATTGGCACCTGCCTTTTTGCACATTGAAGGAGAACTGCCCAGGCTCGTAGCCCCGCGCGCGCGACTCGGGAACGCCTGCGAAAAGCTCGCGTATGGGGGTGAACGCGCCAATGTATGTCGCCGGGTTGGAGCGCGGCGTCCTTCCTATGGGCGACTGGTCTATCGCAACCACTTCGGAAATATTCTGCACCCCTTCCAGCCTGTCGAACTTCCCGGGCTCATCCTTGGACTGGTGCAAATGGCGCATCAGCGCCTTGTGGAGTATTTCATTTATCAGTGTGGACTTGCCCGAGCCGGACACGCCGGTTATGCAGGTGAACACGCCAAGGGGCAGCCGCACGTCGATGTTTTTCAGGTTGTTCTCCCTCGCGCCTTTCACTGTGAGCCACATGCGCGGCTGCCTGCGAAGCTTAGGGGTGGGGATGGAAAGCTGCCCGCGCAGGTACGCCCCAGTCAGCGAGTCCTTGCTTTTCTCTATCTCCTCAGGGGTTCCTGCCGCCATCACCCTTCCTCCGTGCACGCCGGCGCCAGGCCCCAGGTCAATCATGTAATCCGAGCTGCGCATGGTTTCCTCGTCGTGCTCCACCACAATCAGCGTGTTGCCCAAATCCCGCAGCGACTTGAGCGTGGAAATAAGCTTGTCGTTGTCCCTCTGGTGCAGACCGATGGAAGGCTCGTCCAGCACATAAAGCACGCCTGTAAGGTTGGAGCCTATCTGCGTTGCGAGGCGTATCCTCTGCGCCTCCCCGCCTGAAAGCGTGCCTGTCACGCGCGAAAGCGAAAGGTACCCCACTCCCACGTTGATGAGGAAATCCAGCCTGGAAAGTATCTCGCGCAGAACAGGCTTTGATATCGCCTCATGCTCGCGGGAAAGCTTCAGGGAAGTGAAAAATCCATATGCCGAGTCGACAGAAAGCTCGGTCACCTCCATTATGCTCTTGCCGTTCACCTTGACTGCAAGCATCTCGTCTTTCAGCCGCTTGCCTTTGCAGGACGGGCAAGGCAGCTCTCTCATGTATTTTTCCATTTCCTGCTTGCGGTATTCTGATTTGGTCTGGCGGTAAAGCCGCTCCAGGTTTTTTATCACGCCTTCAAACACTGTGCTTCCCTCATATGTTGAGTCGCCGCTTTTGCTTTCCAAATGGTAGCTTATTTTTTCATCCGCCCCGTAGAATATCGCATGCTGCGCTTCCTTCGAAAGCACATTGAACTGCGTGTTCATGGAAAAGCCGTATTTCTTGCCAAGCCCTTCCAGTAATTGCGAATAGTAGCTCCCCATCATGGTGTTTTTCCAAGGCGCAACCGCCCCCTCCCCGATGGTTTTGGTCTTGTCCGGCACCACCAGGTCCTCGTCGAACTCTATCTTCACCCCGAGCCCGTGGCACTCCTCGCAGGCGCCATAAGGCGAGTTGAAGGAGAACATGCGCGGCTGCAGCTCGCCCATCGAAATCCCGCAGTCTGGGCAGGAATTCGCCTGCGAAAACAGGAGCTCCTTCTTGTCCAGCGCGACAATTACCAGCCCGTCTCCGCTTTCGCGTATGCCGGCTTTCACAGCCTCCACCAGCCTCTGCCTGTTCTGGTTGGTGGCAGTCAGCTTGTCCACCACAGCCTCTATTGTGTGGCGCTTGTTCTTGTCAAGCTTGGGTATGGGCCTATCCAGGTCCATCATGCTTCCGTTCACCCTCACGCGCGAATAGCCCTTCTGCCGCAATTCGTCAAACAGCTTTTCATATGCGCCTTTCTTGCCCCGCACAACCGGGGCAATCACCCTGCATTCCTTGCCCTCGGCCTGCATAAGCACCGCGTTTGCAATCTGGTCTGTTGTCTGCGAGGTTATCCTCTTGCCGCATTTCGGGCAGTGCGGCACGCCTATCCTGGCGTAAAGCAGCCGCAGGTAATCGTATATTTCGGTCGCAGTGCCCACAGTGGAGCGCGGGTTGCGGCTGGTGGTTTTCTGCTCGATTGAAATGGCGGGCGAGAGCCCCTCTATCGAGTCAACGTCAGGCTTTCCCATCAGGCCAAGGAACTGGCGGGCGTAGGCTGAAAGCGACTCGACATACCTGCGCTGCCCCTCGGCATATATCGTGTCGAACGCCAGCGTGCTTTTGCCGCTGCCAGATATTCCGGTGACAACCGTGAGGGAATTGCGCGGTATTTCCACGTTTATGTTCTTCAGGTTGTGCTGGCGCGCTCCCCTGATTATTATTTTATCTTGCATGTTTAAGCCTCGGTATCTCTGTTGCAAATTGGGGGTGAACCCTCAGGGGGATAAATGGTTGCCATCTGCCCCCTAGGGTGTGCTGGCGCGCTCCCCTGATTATTATTTTATCTTGCATGTTTAAGCCTCGGTATCTCTGTTGCAAATTGGGGGTGAACCCTCAGGGGGATAAATGGTTGCCATCTGCCCCCTAGGGTGTGCTGGCGCGCTCCCCTGATTATTATTTTATCTTGCATGGTCGTTCATCTCTATCCCTGTCGGGGTGCCACGTTATGTTAAAGAAGCTTTAAATCCCCCACTACACCAGAATTCCACTGGCTTAACAATGGCAAACTCATTAGACCTGATATTGGCGCAGCCTTATCTTGAAGGGAGGGGCGGGGCCGAGCGGGTGGTGCTGAAAATCGCGCATCATTTCAACGCGCCCATATACACAATGGGCCATTCTGGGAAGAGCTGCTATGATGAATTCAGGGAGCTGGACATCCGCATAGTCAAGCCAGGGATTCTTTCCGGCATTGCCGGGGCGGCATCTTCCTTTGATCGCGACTCGCGCTCAGGCAGGCTTGCCCGGGCCGGCCCGTCTTTTTTTGGCTTTGAGGTAAAAGAAAGCTATGATGCCATAAGCGCCCACCTGCCGCCAAGCGAGTGGCTGAGGAACAAAAACGAGCGGGTTTGCTGGTATTGCCATGGCCCAAATGCCGGCTTTCGCAGCGGGGAGACCTTGCTGCAAGCAAGCCTTGCCGGAAGGAACGCTGCCGAGACGGCGCTCTTTTACGCAGGCACAGCTGTTTTTCGGGCAATGGAACAGCGAATGGTTGCGAAGCTGGAGAAAATATGCACATGCTCTGAAATCACTGCCAAAAAGATAGGCGCATCATTTGGGCGGTTCGATGCCCAGCCGGTATATCCTTCGGTGGACATCCGCAGTTTCAGCTGCAATGCCTTTCAGAAATATTTCCTTTGCCTGTCCCGGATAATCCCTGGGAAGGGAATATCGCATGCAATCGATGCGTTCCGCATTTTCAGCAGGGAAAAAAAGGGCTGGCGGCTTATCGTGGCGGGCAGCCTTCTTGGCGACCAGCGCAGCAAAAATTATCTTGCGGGTCTGGAAAAAGCAGCAGCCGGGCTCGATGTCCAATTCGCCATAAATATCCCAGATGCGCGCGCAAAGGAGCTTTATTCGAATTGCCGCGCCCTGCTCTTTCCGTCAGAAGATGAGGACTGGGGCCTGGTTCCGCTTGAAGCGATGGCTTCCTCCAAACCGGTGATTGCAAATAATCGCGGGGGCCCGACAATATCAGTTGTGGATGGGAAAACCGGCTTCCTTGTCAATTCCCCCAAAGATATGGCTGGAAGGATGCTTCAGCTTGCGGAAGACCAGTCGCTTGCCGAAAAGATGGGCAAGGCGGGCAGGAAGCGCGTGGAGCAGAGCTACACCTGGGAAATATTTTTGGATAAGATGGAAAAGACGTTCAAGGAAACTGCAAAAGCCAAGGAAAATTAGTCGGATGCAAAAATCTCCTTTTTTGGTTGCGAAAAAAAAAGGTTGAGCAACCGTCATTTCTTCTTTTTCGCCTGCCTGGGCTTTATCGCATTCCCAAAGGCATCAGCTTTTTTCTTTTTGCCATCTTTAGCGTTGCCCTTGCCCTTAGCCTTCCCTTCGCCAAGCTTCATCTTGACTTCCAATAGCTGGTCGCGAAGCTCAATCGCGCGCTCGAAGTCAAGCTCTTCAGCGGCTCGCTGCATTTCCATCTCTATATTGACCGCAAGCCTGCGAAGCTCGCCCCTGTCTGCTTTCTTCCCATCCTCCTCGTCCGGGGCAATGGCAAGCTGCGAGGCCGCAATCGCCTTTATTATCGTCTGGGGCGTGATGCCATGCTCGCGGTTGAACTTTTCCTGCACAGCGCGCCTGCGGCCGGTTTCCCTGATGGCGGACTCTATGGCTTCTGTGCGCTTTTCGCAGTACAGTATCACCTTGCCGTTCACATTCCTGGACCCCCGCCCCATGGTCTGTATGAGCGAGGTTTCGTTCCGCAGGAACCCTTCCTTGTCAGCATCCAATATCGCCACCAGCGACACTTCTGGTATGTCCAAGCCCTCGCGCAGCAGGTTTATGCCTACCAGGCAGTCGAACTCGCCCAGGCGCAGCTTGCGGATTATTTCCGTCCGCTGGAACGTCTCTATCTCCGAGTGCAGGTATCTCACCCTCACCCCGTGCTGCGTCATGTAGTCTGTCAGGTCCTCCGCCATCCTCTTGGTAAGAGTGGTGACCAGCGTCCGCTCTCCCTTGGAAGCGCGCAGCTGCACCTCGTTCATCAGGTCTGCTATCTGCCCCTTGGTCGGCCTTACCGATATTTCCGGGTCCAATAAGCCAGTGGGGCGCACCAGCTGCTCCACGATTTGCAGCGAGCTTTCCCGCTCATATTGCGCAGGCGTTGCGGAGACATAAATCACGTTTTTCAGGTGTTTCTCGAACTCCTCGAACTTGAGCGGGCGGTTGTCATAAGCGCAGGGCAGGCGGAAGCCGTAGTCCACCAGGTTCTTTTTTCTCGTGTAATCCCCATGGTACATGCCATGCAGCTGCGGCAGCGTCACGTGCGACTCGTCAATCACGATGAGCGCGTCATCAGGCAGGAAGTCCATCAGCGTGTATGGCGGCTGGCCAGGGCTGCGCCCGTCAAAATGCCGTGAATAGTTCTCAATCCCCTTGCAATAGCCCAGCTCCTCGATAAGCTCCAGGTCGTAATTGGTCCGTGTCTTCAGGCGGTGCCTCTCCAAATCAGAAAGCTCGGGCAGCCGCTGCTCCAGCTCAATCCTGATGTCCCGCAGCGCCCGCTCCTTTGTGCCCTGCGGGACTATGTAGTGCTTGGCAGGGAAGATGCGGACCTCCTCAAGCTCCTCCAGCTTTGCGGCAGAAACAGGCTCGAGCACCAGTATCCGGCTTATCTTGTCGCCGTCAAGCATTATCCTGATTATTTCCTGCTGGTAGCCTGGAACAACATCTACCGTATCTCCCTTTGAGCGGAAAATCCCGGGCTTCAGCTCAAACTCGTTGCGCTCGTACTGTATCGCAATCAGGGAAGCAAGAAGCGAGGAGCGGGGCAGGAGGGCGCCCTTGCGCACATCCACCGACAGGTCCAGCCATTCCTTGGGCGAGCCCAAGCCATATATGCAGGAAACAGTGGAAACTATGACTGAGGGGCCTGGCGAAAGCAGATGCGCGGTGGACTGCAGCCTCAGCCTCTCTATCTTCTCGTTTATCTGCGCGTCCTTCTCTATGTATGTGTCCGTCTGCGGGATGTAGCTTTCAGGCTGGTAGTAGTCGTAGTAGGAGACAAAATAGCCCACCTTGTTTTTCGGGAAGAACTGGCGGAACTCGGAGTAAAGCTGCGCAGCAAGGGTCTTGTTGTGGGAAATCACCAGGCAGGTCCTGCCTGTTTGTGCAACCAGGTTGGCAATGGTGAATGTCTTTCCCGAGCCGGTCACGCCAAGCAGCGTCTGCCTGCCGCCTTTCTTCACCCCTTCGGCCAGCTTCGCTATCGCTTCGGGCTGGTCGCCTGCTGGTTTGAATGGGGAAACTAGCTTGTATTCGCGCATCGCTTGGTTAAGACCTGTCTTTATTTTATATTGTTATCCCCCGATATTTGGCTAGTTTGCAAGGAGGGAAAATATGACTAAGATGCATTTGCTTACACCGGGTCCTGTGGCGCTTGCCGACCCCATCCGCATGGCGCAAAGCCGCGAGATGATATACCACAGGGGGCCTGAGATAAAAACGCTCATCGGCGGCATTGTTGCAGAAATGAAGAAGGACTTCAACTCCGACCACTGCTTCCTGGTGACAGGCTCAGGCACTGCCGGGCTTGAGATGGCTTACGCCTGCCTCACCAAGCCGACCGACAAGTCGCTTGTTCTTGCCAACGGGACATTCGGCGACAAGCTCGCCTCCATGTCCAAGGTATACTGCAGCACCCAGGTGGAAAAGCAGCCGCTTGGCAAGGGCTGGTCGCTTGAGAGGGCAAAGGCGGCAATTGACAATTCTGGCGCGCAGATATTCGGCATGGTCTACAACGAAACCTCGACAGGTGTGCTGAACGATGCCAAGGCAATCTGCAAATACGCAAAAAGCAAGGGCATGGTGACAATACTGGACTCGGTTTCCGCATGGGCTGCCGCGCCGCTTGACATAAAGGAGTTCGGGGTGGATTTTGCCGCAACAGGCTCGCAAAAGGCGCTTGGCGCAGCCCCGGGAATGGCGATAGTTGCCTTCACTGACGAGATGATGAAGCGTGCCGAGGGCATAACCGCGCGCAGCTTCTACCTTGACATGAAAAAATACCAGAAGGACATGGCGAACAGCCAGACGCCGACCACGCCGGCAGTCTCCGTGCTTTTCTCAATGCAGGCTGCGATAGAGCACATAAACTCCAAGGGCGGATTTGACGCCCACAGGAAAAAGCACATGGCTGCGGCGGAAAAATCGCGCAAGTTCGTGGAAAGCATCGGCTACAAGGTTTTTGCCGAGCCTGGCTTTTACTCGCCGACAATAACGGGCTTCCTGCTGGAAAACGCGGATGACATACGCAAGCAGCTGCGCGAAAAATACCATTTGGTCACAGCGCGCGATTTCGGAGAGCTGCAGGGCAGGTTCTTCAGGGTCTGCCACATAGGCAATTTTGACGACGCGCACCTGGACTATGCATTCGACTGCATCAGAAAAGTGCTGAACAAATAATTGCGGGGTTTGGTACCATGAAAATAGTGATTGCCGACAAGATGGAGCCGGAGGTAGTCTCAGAAATACAGAAGCTGGGCGAATGCAGCCTGACGCCCGCAGACTTGAAAAAAGAGCTTGCGGATGCTGACGTGCTCATTGTCCGCTCTGCCACAAAAGTGACTGGCGAGCTGCTCACAAGCGCTCCCAAGCTCCGCATTGTTGCGCGCGCAGGAGTCGGGCTTGACAACGTGGACAAGGAAGCGTGCGCCAAGCGCGGCATCAAAGTGATGAACACGCCGGGCGCCAGCAGCAACGCGGTTGCCGAGCTTGCGCTTGGCATGATGTTCGCAATTTCCAGAAGACTGCCCAAGGCCGACGCTGGCATGAAAGGTGGCAAATGGCTGAAAAAAGAGCTTACTGGCAGCGAGCTTTCCGGGAAAACCCTGGGCATAGTCGGCTTGGGGCGGATAGGCTCTTCACTTGCCCTGAAGGCAAAGGCGCTTGGGATGGTCATACTGTTCTACGACCCGCACTCCTGCAGTTCCGCACTCGGCAAATGCGTTGGCATAGATGAAATATTCACAAGCTCGGATTTTGTGAGCCTGCATGTGCCTGCCACGCCGCAAACGCAGGGCATGGTGAACGCGAATATGCTTGGCAAGATGAAAAAAACCGCGGTTCTAGTAAACACCGCGCGCGGCTCGCTTGTGGATGAGGATGCGCTTTATGCCGCTCTAACCGAAGGCAGGATAGGCGGGGCTTGCCTGGATGTGTATTCCCAGGAGCCTTATTCCGGAAAGCTATGCGGCCTTGGCAACGTGCTTCTCACGCCCCATATTGCAGGAAGCACAGCAGAGGCTCAGATGCGCATCGGGCTGGAACTGATAGAGAAACTCAAGCAGGAGCTTGGCTAGGTGATTGCATGCTGTCGTTGAAGCTTGTCCGCGAAAATCCTGGCGCTCTTTTGGAAGCACTCAAAAACAGGAATGCGCCTGCGGAGCCTGCGGCGGAATTGGTGGCGCTGGACAAAAAATGGCGCGGCTTCAAGTCAGAATCCGACAGGCTCAAGGCGGAAAAAAACGCCGAGTCCCTAAAGATAGCCGAGGCGAAAAAAAAGGGGCAGGGTGCTGAGAAAATACTGGCAAAGACCAGGGAGCTATCTGCCAGAATAACAGAGCTTGACGCGAATGCAGAGGCGCTTGAGGCGCAGATGGGCAAGATACTGCTCAATGTCGCCAATATTCCGGACAAAACCGTGCCAATCGGGGCTGACGAGACTTCCAACCGCGAAGTGCGCAAATGGGGCAAGCCTGAAAAAAACAGCAAGACCGCCAAGCCCCATTATGAGGTTGCGGACAAGAGGCTGATTGATTTCGAGCGCGGGGCAAAGCTTGCAGGCCACAGATTCGTGGTGCTGCGGGGTCTTGCCGCACGCCTGGAGCGCTCGCTTGTCAATTTCATGCTGGATTTGCAATCGATGAACGGCTATACCGAGCTTCTGCCCCCGTTTTTGGTCAACAGCAAGACGATGACTGGCACAGGGCAGCTGCCAAAATTCGCAGAGGACCTCTACAAGTGCAAGGACGACGATTTGTGGCTTATTCCAACCGCGGAAGTGCCGGTCACCAACCTGTTTGCCGGCGAAATACTCGACGAAGCAGCGCTTCCCTTGAAATACTGCGCCTACACCCCGTGCTTCCGCAGGGAGGCCGGCGCATACCAGAAGGACATCAAGGGCATATTGCGCCAGCATCAGTTCGACAAGGTGGAGCTGGTGAAATTCACAGCGCCGGAAAAGTCATTTGACGAGCTGGAGGCCCTTGCAAAGGATGCCGAATCTGTCCTGCGCAAGCTGGAGCTACCCTACCGCACAATCGAGCTTTGCACAGGCGACCTGGGATTCGCCTCAGCCAAAACATACGACATCGAGGTGTGGCTGCCCTCGCAGGACAAGTATCGCGAGATTTCCTCCTGTTCCAACTGCACGGATTTCCAAGCCCGCCGCGCAAACATCCGTTTTCGCAGGGGCGGAAAGCCTGAATTCGTGCACACCCTCAATGGGAGCGGAATTGCGGTTGGCAGGTGCATGATTGCGATAATGGAAAACTTCCAGGACGAGAACGGTTTCACTATCCCAAAAGCGCTGCGAGATTATATGCGAGAAGACCGGGTCGACTTTTAGTTGCGGCGGGGGCGGGAAAGAGATTGCGAAAAGCCATAGTGAAGGCTAGCCAGGCGCGGGTTATTCTTCTTAGTCAATCTGAGCATCGATTCTTTCCTTAATCCTGCCAAGCGCCTTGCCGTCCACCAAATCCTCAAACAGTTTTTCAGGGTCGCCAAGCGAATAGGCGGTGCCTTCGAGCTTTTTGCGCAGTATGCCCATGCCCAGCTCCCTTACGGAAAGTTTTTTCTCCCTGCTCATTTTTATCTGCGCAATCCGCTCGCGCAGGCTGTCTGTGTTGAGGCTGTTGTCCACGAAAACATTTTCGCCAAACGATGGCAGGCGGATGTCTGAGGGCTGGAAGCCCTGCGCAAGCGTGCCTTTCACCACCAGTTTCACCAAATTTGAGCCTGTGGATAGCTGTTTTGCAGCCTCAGAGACCCTGGCGCGTATTTCTTCAGGCGTTGCGCCCTCAAACTCGAGCGCCTTCCAGGCAAGCTCCCTGGACTTTATGGGCTTAAACTCCGCCTTGCGCGCCACAGTATCGTAAAGCAGCCAGCCCCGCCGGCCCGCCTCGTCCTCCCGCAGCTGCGTGACTACTGTGCTGCCTGGGTTGAGCACTTTTCCAGAAAGAGAGGGCTGGTGCACATGCCCGCACAGGTAAAGGTCATACCCCTCGGGCAAATCATCGAATGTGATGAATTGGTCGTGTGCTATCCGCTCAAATTCCTGGAAGGACTGGTGCACCACAAAAACATTGAAAGCGTCGGCAACGGGCTTGCAGGCAACCTGCTTGAGGCTTTCCCCCGCCATGTCGTCAGGCACGTTTCCCATGCCGGACACTGCGATTCTCGCTCCGTTTTGTTCGCGCACCACTGTCCTGTTGTGGAAGTTTTCCAAGAATCCGCCCTGCGCCAAAAGCTCGGTTGGATGCACATACCCCCTTGCCCGCCTGTCATGGTTGCCGTGTATCGCAAGAATCGGCATCCCGGCTATCCCGCGCGAGCCGAATATTTCCAGCGCTTGTCGCAATATGCCCGTGACCTCTGCGATTGTTTCCATCTTCGGAAGCGGGGTGTCGAAATTGTCCCCCCCCAGTATGAGCAGGTCTGCCTCCCGCGCAGCCGCAAGTATGGCTTCCCTTCCCTGCGCATAGGCATCTGCCTCGAATCTCCGATAGCCAAAATGCATATCTGTGACAAATGCTATCTTCATTCCGGCACCCAAACCATGTGCGGCGCAGTTTTATCCGCCTTCAATCGGCAAATGCGCCTCTTTGCATCTGATAGGTGCTGGAAGGTTTATAAGAATTTGAAGAAAAAGCGTGAGCATGTCGGACATAGTATTGTTCACCGGCCTTGTGATTCTCACGATAGTGACGATAGTCTACTTCCTATCCAGATGACCTTGGGCATCAGGCGGCATGTCTAAGAAAAGTTTATAAATCCTTGCCTATATAAACGTCATGTCGGCTTGCGAACATTTTAAAATCTAATGAGTTAGTTTCGGAGCTACTTTAGAGGTGGAATCATGTCTATGGACAAGTGCCCTGAATGCGGAAACAGGCATCTCACCCGGGATTATGAGAAGGGAGAGGTGATCTGCACCAATTGCGGTCTGATAGTCGCTGAAAACCTCGAGGATCCGCGCCCTGAATGGCGTGCTTTTGACGCCGAACAGCGCGAGAAGCGCGCACGAGGCGGGGCACCCATCAAGTACATGCGCCCAAACAAGGGGCTGGTCACTGAAATAGACCAGTACAACCGGGACATACGCGGGGCAAAGATTTCACCTAAGAAGCAGGCGCAGCTTTACCGGATGAGGAAGTGGCACAAGAGGGCATCCATTGCCTCCTCCATGGAGCGCAATCTCGCAATCGCCCTTTCTGAATTGGACAGGATAGCGTCTTACCTGGGCCTGCCGGACTCCATCCGCGAGTCCGCAGCGCTTCTTTACCGCAAATGCATCAAGGCGGAGCTTATCCGCGGAAGGCTGATTGAATCGGTCGTCTCAGCAGTGATATACGCCACCTGCCGCATGCAGGGCATACCGCGCACGCTGGATGAAATCTCCCGCGTTTCCGGAATTGAGAAAAAAGAGATAGGCCGCGCCTACCGCTTTGTCCGCCGAGAGCTGGATATCGATGTGCCTCTGACCGACCCTGCGCACTACGTTCCGAAGTTCACGGCAGCCCTAAAGCTCTCAGGCCACGTCCAGGAGCGGGCGATTTCGCTTCTGAAAAAGGCGATTGGCAAGGGCCTGATCTCAGGCAGGGGGCCCACCGGTGTTGCGGCAGCAGCCGTATACATTGCAAGCGCGATGTACGGCGAGCGGCGCACGCAGAAAGAGGTTGCAGACGTGGCTGGCGTTACCGAAGTGACCATCCGGAACCGCTACCGCGAGCTGAAAAAGGAGCTGCAGCTCAAAGTGACGCTGTAGTTTTTTTCTCTTTTGTTTTTTCCGTTTTTTTCTATCTTTTCCACTATGGCGGCATTCATGCGGCCTAAAAAAGAAAAATCATTGTTTGGCTGCTGGGTTGGGGAGATTTCAATTCTCCGCAGAATCTCAAAAAAAAGGCGCTATTGCTTTCCCCCAATGTAAAGATACGCGGAATAAACCGCTTCAACCGCCTCTCCCGCGCCCACTATCGCCTGCTTGAAGCGCGTGTCTGTCACGTCTCCTGCCGCGAAAAAGCCAGGCAAATTAGTCTCGGAGTTCCTGTTGATTTTAACATAGCCTTTGTCATTTACATCGACTCCCGCCTCCTTTGCCAGCCCTGAAAGCGGCAGATGCCCTATTGCCACAAAAACCGCATCCAGCTGCAAGGATGGCGAGCCGCTGAAAGGCTTGTCCAGCACGGCTTCCTTCACTTTCCCCTCGCCCTTTATCCCGATGACGTTTGTCCCGTAGATGACCTCTATCTTCTTGTTCGCCATCACTTTCTCATAATTGACCGGCTCGGAGCGGATTTTCTCGCCCCTGTATATCATGTAGACTTTTTCCGCCCATTGTGTAAGTACCAGAGCATCTTTTGCCGCAGAATCGCTTCCCCCTATGACTGCCACCCGTTTTCCCTTGTAAAAAGCCCCGTCGCAAAGCGCGCAATAATGCACGCCCTTGCCCGCAAATTCCTTTTCGCCAGGCGCGCCGAGTTTTTTCCACTCGGTCCCGGTCGCATAAAGGACAGTCTTGGATCCATATGTTGCAGTCTCAGACTTGACTGCGAAGGTGCCGTTCGTTCCCTTTTTTATCCCTGACACTTTCTCATCTTTTATCTCAACATTCTTGTAAGCCCTTGCGTGCGCCTCCAGCTTGTCCGCAAGCTCCATTCCGCTAAGCGATATGAAACCGGGGTAATTCTCCACGATATCTGTGCCTGTGATTGTTCCTCCGCGCATTTCCCCCAGGACCAGCACCCGCATGCCCATTCTGCCGGCATACATCGCGCCAGAAAGTCCCGCCGCGCCCGAGCCCACAATTATCATGTCGTATTCCATGGATACCACTTCAGACGATTGGGGCAGATAGCGTTTTTATTGATATCCGCCCAACCTACCCCTATGAAGTGCCCATATTGCAACCATGCGGAGACGGATGTCAAGGACACCCGCGACACCGACGACTACAGGATACGGCGCAGGCGCGAGTGCGCCAAGTGCAACCGGCGCTTCACCACATACGAAGAGGTCGAAAAGGAGGAGGTTTACGTAATAAAGAAGGACGGCAGGCGCGAGAAATTCGACCGCCACAAGCTCCTTTCAGGGGTGCAAAAAGCGTGCGAGAAGCGCCCGGTTTCCATGGACCAGGTTGAGGAGATAACCAACTGGGTGGAGGGCAGGATACGCCGCGAGGACAAGCCCGAGGTGAAAACCAGCAAGATAGGGGAGCTGGTGATGGAGCGGCTGCGCAAGGTGGACGATGTTGCCTATATAAGGTTCGCCTCGGTTTACCGTTCGTTCACAGACATTGATTCGTTCGAGGCTGCGCTCAAAAGCCTGAGGAAAAAGAAGTGACGCCATGAAGCCCTACGCACAAGTCGCTCTATTCTTCGCCATAACGCAGCTGCTGAGCATTTTCACAGGCATCGTGCTTGTCAGCCAGGCGCAGGTTTATTCGGAAATAAAGGAGCTTTCGGTTGCCCCAAAGGAGCTCATACCAGATGCCAACAGCCCGCTCAACGCAGTTGTCTTCCTCCTTTACATACTTGCTGGGGCGGCGATGATAATCCTGGTGGCTCGCTTCTACAAGGGCAACATGTTTTACCAGCTTCTCGAGTTCCTGGTGGTTTCCACCGCGTCCTCCATAGTGTTCTTTTCTTTCTTCCTTTACTTCTTCGGCATGGGGCTTGACAGTTCAATGCTTCTTGGGATTGCCGCTGGGCTTGCCCTGGGCGCAGCCAAGTTCGTCAAATCAGAAGCAAAAAACGCGGCTGCCGTAATCTCCAGCTCGGGCGTGGGGGCTCTTTTCGGCTTTTCGCTTGGATTTTTGCCAACCGCCTTTTTTGTCATCCTGCTCTCAATATACGATTATGTTGCGGTTTTCAAGACACGGCACATGATAACAATGGCGCGCGAGCTTTCCACCCGCCAGCTTTCCTTCGCAGTCACCGCAAAATCCGTGCCAGTCCGCAAGACAGGTGAGAAAACAGAGGAATATGTCGACAGGGCTATGCGGGAAGGCGAGAGGCTGGACCTTGGCACAGGGGACCTGTCCGTGCCGGCAATGATGAGCGTCTCCGCCTATTCGCTGGGGCCAAACGGGCTGGTTTATTCCTTTGCAATCGCCGCAGGCTCCACAATCGCACTTTATATCCTGCTACAATTCGTCTCCAAGCAGAGGGTTTTCCTCCCCGCCCTCCCGCCAATATGCCTGGGCGGGATGGCCGGGCTTTTGATGGTCAAGCTTCTCGGCTTCTAGCTTTTCCCCTTTTCATAGCCTTCGGCTTTTTTTTGGCATCCGGCTTTTTACATTGCAAATCCGCGGATTTCGTTTTTGCATCAGACCCGGGCAATTCCCTAAGCGTTGCTGGGGCGGCCTCGCATTTCCTTTCCGCCGCCATGCTTTCCGCTTTTTTGGCAGCCGCCTGGATATCTGCCACCAATCCATCTATCCCTGCCTCGTCATATCCGTGCGCGGCTGCCCCCTGCTCCAGCGTTTCATATGCCGAAAGCCCGCAGCCTATGCAGTGGAAGCCTCGCGAAAACAGAATCTCCACAGCCTCTGGGTAATTCATCACCAGCTCTCCAATGGGCATTTGCCGCGTTATTTTAGGGCGCATGCATGTGCAATGTTGGGGTGCCCTATTAAAGCTTTCTTCCCAAATTCAAGCCTCAACGACGGTATTGTTATGGATGATTACGAAAAGCTTTTGGACCGAGCCAGGGCGGCATTGCCCGAAAAGACGCAGTCATTCGAGCGTTTTGAAACCCCTGCCATAGAATCCTTCCTGCAGGGCAGCAAGACCATAATCCGCAATTTTGACGCCATCTTGCAGAAGGTTCGCAGGCCCCCGGAAATGCTTTGCAAGTATTTTTCAAAAGAGCTGGCTGTGCCCGCTTCAATAGAAAGCGGCAAGCTGGTGCTTAACGGCAAGTTTTATGAGCGCAACCTGAAAGACAAGCTGCAGGCTTTCGTTGATGCTGCAGTGGTCTGCAAGGAATGCAAGAGGCCGGACACGAAAATAACCGATAAGGACGGAGTGAAGACAATGACTTGCGAGGCGTGCGGCGCGCGCGCCCCGGTAAAAATCTGAGGGAAAGGTGTTGTTTATGGCAAATGTTCCCCCACCGCAATCGCCTGACCAGCAGATAGGCTGGGTCAAGCTGCCCAAGGAAGGCGAGATACTCGGGGTAGTGATGGGCGTTGTTGGGGGCGGCAGGCTCCTGGTGGCATGCAAGGACGGCAAGGAGCGGATGTGCCGGATACCAGGTAAGATACGGCGCAACATCTGGGTGAGGGAGGGGGACATTGTGATAATGACCCCCTGGGAAATCGGGGGGGACAAGAAAGGCGACATTGTCTGGCGCTACAACAAGTACCAGGCTGAATACCTGCGCAAGCAGGGGCACATAAAGTAAAGCAATATTAACCGCTTCTTTCCAATCAATCCGATGGCACAGAGCTGGAGCAAGAGAAAGCGCCCCAAGCGCGAAGACAAGATGGTCAAGGCAGACGCCAGGCTGGAGGAGGAAGTTTTTGACCGCAAGACCCTTCTTGCAATAGACAAGCTCATGCACGACGGGCATTTCTCCACCCTGGATTACCCGGTGGCAAAGGGCAAGGAAGCCAACGTTTTCTGCGCAACAACTGCCGATGGCGGCAAGGTCGCGGTGAAAATCTACAGGATTGAGACATCGAATTTCATCCGCATGCACGAATACCTGGACGGCGACCCGCGCTTTGCGCACACCAGCAGCAAGCGGTTTGAAACGCTTATCGCATGGGCGCGCAAAGAGTACTCCAACCTGAAGGCTTTCCACGAGGCGGGAATAGCCGTCCCCCGCCCAATCGCATTTCTGCGCAACATAGTCGTCATGGAATTTTTCGGGGAGGGGAGCATCGCTTTTTCCGCTCTTGACCAGATTGGGAGCGCAGACCCGCAGCACGACTATGATTTTTTGATTGCCCAGATAAAGAAAATCTACCAGCTGGGTTTTGTGCACTCTGATTTTTCACCATATAACATACTTGTCACCGATGACGGGCTGAAAATACTCGACTGCGCCCAGGCGGTGCTGCTCGCGCATCCGCGGGCCGAGGATTTCCTGGCGCGGGACTTGGAAAACCTGGTCAAATACTTCAAGAAGCAGGGCGCCTTGTGCGACTTTGATTCTGCGATGAGTTACATACGGGACGGGAAGCCGGTTCTGCGCGGATTGGAATCGGTGGCTTATGATGCGCGAAAGGAATGAGCACGGACAGCGGGGCAGAACCAATTCTGCCCGCAGGACTACGCTTATCGTCGTAGATTTACTTTTTATAGCTTGATGATGAACAAGAGGCATGGCAATCGTGCTGGCAGACCGCGTGGAATCCATTTCATATGAGATTCGTGACATTGTCGCTCGCGCCAGAAAAGTGGCTGCGACAGGCAAGAAAATCCACTGGTTCAACATAGGCGACCCCAACCAGTTCGGCTTCAAACCGCCCGCGCACGTCACCCAGGCGATAATCGATGCCCTTCGCGAACCGAAATATTCCGCCTACTGCCCGTCCGAGGGCGACCCTGAGCTCCGCGCTGCGATTGCGAAAATAGAGGGCGTGGCCCCGGATTACATCACTGTCCACAGCGGGCTTTCGGAAGGAATCGACTTCCTTTTCCAGGCCCTTGTCAATCCTGGGGAGAATATATTGCTTCCCAGCCCGAGCTACCCCCTTTACAACACCAAGCTGCGGGTTTCCGGCGGCACTGACAACTACTACCAGACTGGCGAGGATTTCCTTCCGGATACCGATGATCTCCGCAAAAAAATCAATGGCAAGACCAAGGCACTGGTGGTGATAAATCCGAACAACCCGACCGGCGTGGTCTACCCCAGGGCAGTGCTGCAGGAGATAGTCAATATCGCAGGCGAGGCGGGCATACCCATAATCGCTGATGAGATTTATGACCGAATGACAATAGATGAGGATAACTCGATAAACATGCGCACTCTCACAAAAGAGCTTCCGCTTATTTCCGGCAATGGGCTCTCCAAGAACTTCATCTACCCCGGCTCGCGGGTCGGGTACCTTGCGCTCCACGGCGAGGGGATGGACCCGCTGCGCGAGGCGCTTGTGAAGCTTTGCAACCAGCGGCTGTCAGTGAACTGGGAAATGCAGCGCGGTGCGCTTGCTGCCTTCACAATGCCGATGTCCCATCTGAAAGCCGCCAAAAGCGAGCTTCGCAAGCGCCGTGACATCATCTACAAGGGGCTTAATGGCATACCAGGCATAACTTGTGTCGAACCCAAGGCGGCATTCTATTCCTTCCCAAAAATCGAAACAGACGCATTCAAGGACGACCGGGAATTCGTCTACTCGCTTCTTGAAAAAACAGGAGTGCTGGTTGTGCCAGGCTCGGCATTCTCGCCTGTGCTGCCCGGAAAATACTTCAGGCTGGTTTTCCTGGCGACGCCCGAGGAGCTTTCAGAGGCAATCGGGAAAATAGAGGGCTTTGTCAAAAAGAGCGCTTGAATCGCGAGATGCCAGTCCATTCCCCCAGGAATCGCACATCGGCTACGCAAGCGGCTTGCAGACGCCAACCCCTTCAATCCGGTCGGTGCAGAAATACCCGTCCGGGCAGGCATAACCTTCCGCGCCCCCGCATTCGCAATACTGCTCGCATTGCAGAGTGCATGCCGTGCCTTCCGGCGCCCCCCTGCAGGCAGAGCCGCAATCATTCCATCTGCCCCCCCATGCAAAGCAGAGCCCCCGCGTCATTTCCCTCGGGGGAAGGTATTCGCAAGCCCCCTGGGCGCTTATTGTGCAGCTCCCGATGGAGCTGTCGTTCACATCGTATAAAATAGGCGATTCAGGCTCAGTGCATATCGGGTTGGTTATCCCCTTCGGGCAGCCAAAACATTGGTATATGTCTGCCCTTCCCTCCTTCATGAGCCTGCAGCCGCTTTCAGTGGCATCCACAAAAGTGCTATTTTCTATAATCGCCTTAAGGCTGCTTTCTATGCCTTCAAGCGCGGGCGGTTTTGGCGCATATGCGTAGCCCGAAACAACTGTTTGCTTGCCCTGCTTGGCAAGCGTGAAAACGATTGATGCCGCGTCATGCGGGCAGCCAGCGCCGCTTTCGCACTGCGCAAAGATTCTCTCCATGCCCTCAAAACCCTTCTCCTCAACCTGCCTTGCGAACAATGCGAAATCCTCCGGCGTAGCCCACGCGATCAGGCGGCTTTCGTTTTCCTCGTTCGCAACCGTCTTGGTTATCATCAGCCGCCCGTCAGAATAGAACTTGTAATAGAGAGAAGCCTGGTTTATCATATATGCTTCCTCATGCTGCGCAATCTCAAAGCTGTCAGCATCAGTGCATTGCCCGCGGTAAAACTGCCATTCCCCGCATTCCCGCCCGTTTGGGAATTTGCAGATTCCCTCAGAGCCTCTCAGTTCCAGTTCATAGCCTTTGTCCGCACAGAATTTAGAGGCTGGGTTTGGGATGGCGGTGGAATTGGCGCCTGGCGGCTCTGCCGAAGGCTGGCTCTGGTTCTCAGGGGGCTTGACAGGCGCAGGTGCGCCTCCGTTTGATGCGCAGCCCGCCAAAAGCAGGGCTGCGAAAAGAGCCGATACCAGCAGCCATTTCACATTATCACCGCATTTGTTTCTGCAGCAGGGTTTTAATATCTGCCATGGAATGCATTCCATCAGGGTTGCGGAGGTTGTGGAATGGAAGAGAAAAAGCTCGCACTGCTCGCATTATCGGTCTGCGCGCTATTCCTTTTTGGTTGCGCCGCGCTTTCGCCGCAAGACAACTACTATCCATCGCCCCCATCGGGCAACCTTTCCCCGCAGCCTCCAGCCAAGGTGGAGAACAATAGCCAGCTTGCCAACCCATTTGCCACAAATTGCATCAGCAAAGGCTACAAATATGAGATGCGCAAGGGCACTGCGGGCGAGGAGGGCTACTGCATCTTTCCCAGCGGGCGCGAATGCGAAGCCTGGGCGTATTTCAGGGGCGAGTGCGCAGATTCTGCCGGTCAAAAATTAGGCAAGGAAGGCGAATTTTGCGGCGGAATAGCAGCGTTGCCTTGCGATAGCGGGCTGGACTGCGTGCTGGAGGGCAACTACCCTGACGCAGGAGGCAAGTGCCGCAAGAAATCCGAGTTCAAAAAATGCCCAAGCGACAGGTTGATTTCCTGCCCTGTGGCAAGCGAGCCGGTTTGCGGGAGAAGCGGGGAAACCGAGAGCCTTTACGATTATGAGGATTATGCCAACCCCTGCGTGGCATGCTCGATGAGCAGCCCTGCCAATGGCTATTTTGCAGGTTCGTGCCCGGGCAACAACCTTGTTTCCAAGGCAAAGGATCCTGCTGTTCTTTATGCCTGCCCGGAAACCAGGTTTGAGGTCTGCACAAAGGAATACGACCCTGTATGCGGGAGGCTGGTGGGCACCACAACCGACGTTGCCGGCTACCGGGATTATCCCAATCCGTGTGTTGCATGCTCAAAAGATAACAATGCCATCGGCTATTATGTTGGCACCTGCGCTGGAAAAAAGGCTTAGGCGGCAGGCGGTTCTGCTGCGCATATGGCAATCTGATTTGCCAAAAAAGATGTTATAAACTCTGTCAAAAGCGCAACTTTACGCCGATACTATTAAATAGCCAGACCAACTATTCATTTCAGGCGACACAGGAGTGCAGTAATCAGTATGACCAGATAGGTTAAAGTCATGCGTAAGCCCGAATGGGCAAACGGAGGCTTGGTATATATGGCTGAGAAAAATATGGTAGACCTGCTGGCCCAGATCCTGGTGATCGTGGGCGGACTGAACTGGGGCCTGGTCGGGATAGCCAACATGAATCTGGTAACCCTTCTCTTCGGGTCAATACCGCTGCTGGTGCAGCTGGTGTACATACTTGTTGGGCTCTCTGCGCTATATATGCTCTTCAAGATGTTCGGGAAGAAGTAAGAAAATTCCCCATTTTGACTTCGCATGGGGCAGCTTAAGCTGCCCCTCAGCCTCTTTTTCAATTGTTTTTTAGCGCCTTCAAGCACTCGCCATCAGTTTTTCTTGCACGAATACGCATCTAGAGGCTGAGGATGTGGCTGAAGAAGAACTTTACGAGCTTCT
>CAYMOY010000001.1:223673-372694 GCA_964392435.1 Microcaldota archaeon | reverse complement strand
TTTCTCCCGGCCAGAAACGCAGCAAGCGCCGCAACATAATATGAATCAAGAAAGACCGACCGCAAAATCAGATCCTTATTTTCGTGCACCTGGCTTTTTTCCCAAGAAGAAGCGCCACCACCCTTTCAGGTCTGCCGGCATTAACCACATAGGCAGGGGCGCCCATGCCCATTATTTCCATTATTTTCCCTGCCATACCCCCTGTGACATCTGTCTTGCCAGAGCCGCCCAGATGCACAGCCACTCTGGCAAAGTTACGCCTCGTTATCAGCGGCACCAGCTTCCCGCCCGCAAGCACGCCATCCACATTGGTGGCAAGCACCACGCGCTTCGCCCTCTTGCCAAGCCATGCGATTATCTGGTCTCCTGAGCAGACCGACCAGCCCAGTTTTGAATCAGGCACCATGTCGCCGTAAAGCACCGGCAGTTTGCCCGAGGCAAGAGCCGCAAAAACCGGTTTTGTGTCAAATTTCCTGATTCTCCTGTTTCTGGAAACAATGAGCTTATGCGGCTGGAACGGTGTTGCAGGCACGCCTTTTTCGCGAAGGGCGCGCACCACAATGCCGCAAAGCTGCGCGCACGACTTCCTCACCATGCCGCAGGCCTTTGCCTGTTTTTTTGTCCTTACACCGTCATTCAAGCCATACTTTTCCACCAGCACGTGCCCGAAAGAGCCAGCGCCATGCACCACTATCAGCTGCCGCTGCCCGCTTCCCCAAACATTTGCAACAGCCTGCGCCAGCTTCGCTATCGCAGGCCGGTTGGCCTCTTTCCAGCCTCCTTTTTTTGTGATTGCGCTGCCGCCCAGCTTGAGCAATTGCATGAATTAAGCTTCCCAAATCCTATTTAAAAAGCTATAGAGGCAAATTCAGGCATGCGCATCCTGCTTGCAATCACCGGCGCATCCGGTGCAATTTATGCCCGCCGCCTGCTCAAGGCGCTGCGCGCAGCCAAGGCGGATTACAAAGTGGTGGTCTCATCAGGCGCCCTTGCAGTTGCCGCATCAGAGGGCGAAAAGCTTCCGAAAGCAGACTACGCAGAGGCTGATTTCACCTCGCCATTTGCCTCAGGTTCGCACCTGTTTGACGCGATGGTGGTCTGCCCCTGCTCGCTCAAGACGCTTGGCGAAATAGCCAACGGAGTGGGAGACACGCTAATCGCGCGGGCTGCGGAAGTATGCTTGAAGGAGAGGCGCAAGCTCGTACTGGTGGTGCGCGAAACCCCGCTTTCCTATATAGCGATAAAGAACATGGAAACAGTCACGCTTGCCGGCGCAGTGGTGATGCCTGCCTGCCCTGGCTTTTACCACAAGCCCCGCACGCTTGACGATTTGACTGATTTCATGGCAGGCAAAATACTGGACCAGCTTGGCATAAGGCACGCGCTTTTCAAAAGGTGGCAAGAATGAAAGGGACACGCTTTGGCACAGCGGCAAAATCATTCAGGGATTTTCTCCAGCAGCTTCGGGCAGAAGGCAAACTGGCAGAGCTTCGCAAGCCCGCTTCACTTAAGCTGGAGCTGGCAGGCGTGCTGGCTGCGCTTGACGGCAGGGCTGTTTACACGGAAAAAATACCCGAGCTGCCAGGAAAAGCGCGCGTGGCAGGCAATGTCTTTTCCACCCGCCAGCTCATCTGCGATTATTTCGGCATAAGCCAGCAGGAGCTCACGCCCAAGCTTATCCAGGCGATAAACAACCCGAGCAAGCCGCAGGAAATCGCGGCAAAGGATGCGCCGGTGCTTGAGGTAACTGAAGCGGCAGACCTTTCGCAACTGCCCATTCCGCTTCACGCACCCAATGACGGGGGCGCCTATTTTTCCTCAGCAGTCGTTATTGCCCGCGACCCGCAGCTCGGGCAGAACTGCTCGTTCCATAGGATGATGGTGCTGGACGGGAAGCGCGCAGTGGCGCGCATACTGCACCGCCACCTGGAAGAGTTCATCACCCGCGCAGGAGGGAGCCTGGAGGTTGCCGTGGTGGTCGGCGCGCCGATAAACCTGCTTCTTGCAGCCGCCACCTCAGTCGAGCTTGGGAAGGACGAGATGCAAATTGCAAACACTCTTGCGCCCCTGCGCACAGTGCGCTTGCCAAACGGAATACTCGTGCCAGCTGAGGCCGAATTCGTATTCGAGGCGAAAATAACCAGCCAGCTACATGATGAGGGGCCGTTTGTGGACCTGACCGAAACATACGACATAGTGCGCAAGCAGCGCATAGTGGAATTCACCCGCGTGCACCACCGCCGCGACCCGATATGGCACGTTCTCCTGCCCGGCTGCCTGGAGCACAAGATACTGATGGGCATGCCCCGCGAGCCGACCATCTGGAACGAGGTTTCAAAGGTGGCGCAGTGCACCGGCGTGAACATCACGCCTGGGGGCTGCTCCTGGCTCCACGCGGTCGTTGCCATCAAAAAGCGGCAAGAGGACGACGGCAAGAAGGCAATAGCTGCCGCATTCGCCGGCCACAAGTCCCTCAAGCACGTTGTAATAGTGGACGGCGACATTGACATCTACTCGCCAGCCTCTGTAGAGTGGGCGATTGCCACCCGCGCGCAGGCGGACAAAAGCACAGTCATACTCAGCGGGCAGAAAGGCAGCTCGCTTGACCCATCGGCAGACCCGAATACCTGCGCAACCTCCAAGATGGGGATTGATGCCACCAAGCCCCTTGTTGCGCACGGGAAGAACTTCACCAAGGCAGAATGGAAAAAAGTGGATGCAAAAGACTACTTGTAGGTGCGCCAATGCAACTGACAAAGCAGGAGCAGTCTTTCCTTGACGGCGAAGAGGGCGAGGCGGCGCGCCAGTCCATGGAAATACTTCTCGCGCTTGGAAAAATATACGGCGCAAAAAGCATGATACCCGTTTCCTCTGTGCAGGTGGCAGGAGTTTCCTACAAGACAATAGGGCAGGCTGGCCTGGAGTACCTGCAGGACATGGTGAAGGGCAGGGCAAAGGTGCGCCTGCCCGCTTTCCTCAATCCGGCTGGCATGGACAGGCAGCAGTGGCAGGAGATGAAAGTGCCGCCTGCGTTTGCGGAAAAACAAATAGCGGTGCTGGACGCATTTGCGGCAATGGGCATACGGATGAGCTGCACCTGCACGCCCTATCTTGTCGGCGTGCGCCCCAAGCTTGGCGAGCACGTTGCCTGGTCCGAATCCTCGGCAGTGGCATTCTGCAATTCCGCCCTTGGCGCAAGGACTAACAGGGAAGGCGGCCCCTCTGCGCTGGCAGCTGCGATATGCGGCGTCACGCCAAACTACGGCTTCCACCTGGAAGAAAACCGCGTTTGCAGCATGCAGCTCGAGGTGCAAGCGCCCCTTCGCACTGCCGCAGATTTCGGGGCGCTTGGCGCTTTTGCGGGCGAGGCATCCAAGGGCAAGAATGTGGCTTTCACAGGCGTGGAAAAGCAAGCGGCAACAGAGGACAACCTCAAGGGGCTGGGCGCGGCAATGGCAGCCTGGGGCTCCAACGCGCTTTACAACATCAAAGGTGTCACGCCCGAATTCTTACTGGCAGATTCGCCCGAGAAAATCACAGTCACTCAAAAGGAAATTTCCGCAATGAAGGAAAAGCTGGGCACAAACGCATCGCCCCAGCTGGTCGCAATCGGCTGCCCGCACGCCTCGCTTGGGGAAATACGTGCGGTTGCAAAGCTTGTGGAAGGCAGGCGGCTTGCCTGCCAGCTCTGGGTCTGCACTGCGAGGCAGACAAAAGAAAAGGCAGCGCGCGAGGGGCTGGTTGGCATCATCGAGGCATCTGGCGGCCATGTTGTCGCCGATACCTGCATGGTGGTCTGCCCGCTTGAGGAAATGGGTTTTGGGGCAGTGGCAGTAAACTCAGGCAAGGCAAGCAAATACCTCTCTGCCCGCCAGAAGGTCAGCTTCGGGGATTTGGAAAGCATCATAACATTCAAAAAGTGATTTTCATGCTGGTGGCAAAAGGGGCAAGGGGCAATTCTGTTTCAAAGTGGTTTTCATGCCAGAAATAAAATGCAGGAGCATTTCAAAAGGAACTGGGGAGGGCATCGCGCTTGTCTCAAAAGACGCCATCTCTTTTTTCGGTGGAGTGGACCCCCAGACAGGCGTTGTCATAGAGAAAGGGCATGCGCTTGAGGGCAAGTGCGTATCAGGGGCAGTGCTGGTATTCCCGCGCGGCAAAGGCTCCACAGTGGGCTCCTACGTGCTTTTGCAGTTGAAAAAAAACGGCGTTGCGCCTGCGGCAATAATCAACCTTGAGGCAGAGCCCATCATAGCGGTGGGCGCAATCATATCGGGCATACCCATGGTGGACAGGCCAGATGGCAAGGGTTATACTCTGCTTGCCGATGGGGCAATGCTGAAAGTAGACGGCAATAAAGGCAGGATAATCATCTGAATCTATCTGATGAGTTTTGCCAGCCTTGCAAGCGGCAATCCCACCACGGCCTTTCTTTCCCCCCTGATTTTTGCAACCAGCTTTCCACCGATTCCTGAAACATCGTAGCAGCCGGCCCTTCCCTTCCACTCGCCTGTTCTAAGATAGCCGTCAATGGTTTTCCCATCCAGCCTTTTCATCCTAACGTCCGCCTTTACTGCGTAGCTCACGGTTTTTCCAGATGGAAAGACGACCGCGACGCCAGTGGCAACCGAATGCGTCTTTCCTGAAAGGAATGACAGCGCCCTTTTTGCCGCCTGGAGACTGTTGGTCTTGCGGATGTTCCTTTTCCCAAGATAGGCGATGGTGTCCGCGCCGATGACAGTGCAGCACGGGTTGGCAAGCGCAACCTTGCGGGCTTTTTCCCCGGCCAGCCTTTTTGCAGCGGCAACATATGCCTCGCCCCGGCCTATCCTCTCGCAGACAGAGGCGGGTTCAACGCCGAATCTGCCCGCAATCTTTCTAAGAAGCCTTGCCCTTCTTGGCGAAGCGCTTGCAAGAATGACCCTCATGAAAATAGATTGCCTGACCGGATTTTTAATCCAGGCGCATCATCCAGGCGGCTTGCGGTATATCACGCAATCGCCTTTCTCGTCAATATCCAACCTTGCCGGCTCGAAAAACTCGTAATGCGCCACGCCGCCCTCATTTGAAACCAGCCTTGCCAGCCTCCGCAAATTATCCATCCTGAGCTGGCTGCCGCCGTAATGCCCCAATATCATGCCAGAGCCGACCATTGCCTCGAACATGTGCGTGCCCTGCGAAGGCTCCCAGCTTCCCTCGATAAGCTCGAATGTGCCCACCGAACGATCAAGGTATGAAAAATCGCACGGCAGCCCCAACGACGGGTCTCGAGAGCCGATTCTTCCGGGAGCAAGCAGCAGGTACCTGCCAGCCTCGCCAAGCGCTGAAAGCTGCTGGTTCAGCTCCTTTACCCTCTGGGCAAGCCCGTACGAGGTATTGTGGCTGAACAGCTCGCGGGAAACCAAAAGAAGGTGGCTGAAAACCTGTTTGCCCCTGCCAATCGCCCCCTCTGCCCTGAGCACCACTTCTTCTGGATTGACAATGGGCAGCTCCCTCACCCGCGCCATGTCCAACCGGATTTGCGTGCGCGCCTGCAAAACATAAACCAGCGTGTGCCATTTGCCGTCCTTGCCCATTATGAAGTCGGCTGCGCCCTCAAAATCAACATAGCTTCCGTAATGCTCCTGCAGGATTTGGTTCAGCACGCCTATTACCTGCACAATCCGGTTTCCGAAATTGCCTTTTATCAGGTTGGCGAAAGTAAGCACCGGCAAAGCGTATCCTTCCCTCTGCGGATACATCCTGAAAGACTCGTCCTGGTAATACATCCTGTGCCTGCCAACCATCTCCTCATTTGCGTGCTTATCAATAGGAAATTTCTCGATGTAAAAATTTTCTCCAGTGGGCATCTGGTCAGTCTCAGTGAAGGGCAGCGCGTAGAAGAATCTCGGTGCGTTTTGCGCGGCCTGCTTTACGTCATACATTTCATTTATTGTTAGGGGCTTTCCCAGCTGGATGCGGACTGCAGACTGGGACTCGGTGTCCACAACGCCGGTGCCCAGCCCGAATGCCAGCCGCACAAACCCGTCTTTGGGGTTTGCCCCATAGACCGGATAATCATTGTAGGAAAATGCCGCAAAGGAGATTTCCGGATGGTAGATGTAATTCCCGTCCTTCAGCTGCCACAGCCTGCCCACCATGTTCTGCAGGGGCACAGCCATCCTTTCGCTGCCCCCAGGTATTCCCATGCTCTCGCGGTACACCCGTGCGGAATCTGAAAAAACGCTCGCAAAAACGAGCTTTATCGCGGTTTCAAACTGCCTCAACCGCACTTCAGGATCGGGATGGCAGTTGGGCAGCAGGACTGAACTGTATATTCCGGCAAACGAGGCGCGTTCGGCGTCCTCGTTCAGGCTGGAGGAGCGCGCCACAGCCGGGCGCACGTGGCCGGCTTCCAGGTCGTTTAGTATGAATCTGAGGGTGGCGCGCTGCGTGGGCGTGAATTCGGCTTCCAGGAATCTCTTTATCATTTCCTCTTCTGAAGGCTGGGACTCTATGACGCCCCAAAGCCCATTTTTTTCCATGTAAGACTCGAACAGGTTTGTCTCAAGCACGCTGGTCTTGGGGCAGGCAAAATGCACCAGCCCCCCGAATTCCTTTTTCAGCCTTGCCTCGCTTGACAAAAGCGCATCCGAGAAGTCTTTCAGCCCGGCCACCTTGCCCCCGGGCCTGCCCCCAAAGTAGTATGCGAATTCCGGGATGCGGACCGTCTTTCCTAATTCATTGACAACCTTGTGCGGATAATCCACAAACCTTGGCTTGACCATTGGGCAGTTATTGCCGGAAAGGTATTTAATCACTTGTGTCTATATTTTACAACACGTGTAGATTTCTTCGGGGTAAGAGGGCATGCAAAACAAGATTCAGAACAGGCTGCAGGTAACTGGGGCGCTAGCGATAGGTCCCAAGCGCGAAACCGAAAAGATCATGGAGTCGATAGCCTCGATCGCCGGCCGCAGCATAAAAGTCGAGCGGATTCTCACCGTAAAAAGCGGCTCCACGACAAAGCTTACTCGTGAGGAAATAATGCCCTTGCTTTTGGAAAAGCTGAAAAACAGCGGGCCTGAGACCCTGGTAATCACGGACATCGGGGATGAACGCCCCTACAAAGCCGAGCAGATTGCCCTGGATGTCAAGGCAAATTCCAGAGCAGCGTTGGTTCTGCTCACCAGCAGGACTGAATGCGTTGGCGGCCTTGAAAAATTTGCCGCCCTGATATCCGACCGTGGATTTAACCCGGATGAAATACTGTCGAAAATAGACTACACCTTCCAATACACTGGGGTCGACGAGCTTTTCCCGGCGATAATTGAACTCCATGAGAGCAGGCTGAACTACAAAAACGACAAAGAGCGGCTAATTCTTGTTTTTGAGGGCAAGCCGAACTATTATTCCGGCTACCTGACCGAGCTTTCCAAATTAAACGAGCGGCGCACCCACCTTCTTCTTGCAAGAGCCTATGATGTCGCAAAACAAATCGCAATGGAGGGGAAAAATCGCTTCGCAGGCGCAATACTGGGCATGCACAATCTTGCCGAATCCTTCGAGCTGTTGAAAATCCTGCGAGCATACAATCCCGGTCTTCCGGTAATAATGCAGTCTTCAATACCTGAAAAGATACAAAAGGCGCAAAACGAAGGGAGCGTTTTTGCGATAAGCAAGAGCGACCCCCTGCTCTTCAGGCGGATTGCCGAAATAATCTCAGATTACTTCGGCTTCGGAAACTTCATCTTCCGCACCCCATCTGGCATCGAAATCGGAAGGGCAAGAAACATTGCCGAGCTTTGCGATTATATACGGAAGATAGACGACGCCTCGCTTGTCGCGCACGCATCCAGGAACGATTTTTCCAACTGGCTTTATTTGCATGGCCAGAAGAAGGCCGCGGAAACGATAAAGCCCATGTTCACGCAGGACGCTGAGCTTCTCCGATCCATTCTCCTTTCCGATTTAAGGCAGTTTGCCGGCAAAAAGAGTTGATTGGTGACCAGATGGAAAAGAACACGATTCTCCTAGCCAAGTTTGCGCACATCTCCTCCATACGCCTGCAGAAAAAACGCACGGTTGACGTTTCCATTGTCCGCAGGTTCCAGCCCCTTCTTGATTGCCATAACGACCTTAAGATGGATGGCAAACCTGGGCTGCATCTGCAGATAAACAGGCAGAATTTCCAGGAGCTTTTCTTGCTGATTTCAGGCGCAATCGCAAAAAAAGCCGCGCAGGGTTCTCACCAGGTTCCCCCACAGGGCGAAATAGATGAATTCCTGCGCCATTTCCATTCTATCGCCTGCAGCCCGGGCTTCCCCTTTTACGGAAACAGGATAAAGGACTACCTGTCATCGAACAGAAAGCGGATAGACCAGGATGCCGCATCCCTTTTCGCATCTTCAGGCCGCAATGAAGCGGTGGAATTCCTGAAAAAATTCAAAAGGGAGCTGGTCTCCCTGCTTGAGCAATCGGCAACCTTTGCAGATTTGGATGGAGGGCAGGTTTTTCACCTCCAGTTCCACACGGTCTTTTCCCTTTCCCTCTTGGTGCAAGATTACCTTACACGCTTCAAGTATTCCGAGGATATGGGCTCTATGCGCCTGTCGCACATCTGCGATTAGGCAAAATAAAACAGCGGGGGAAGAATATGCCGTCAAACTGCGCACTGATTTCAAGGTTTGCAATGGCGAAATCATCGCAGCTTCAGCGCAGAAAATCGGTGGATACCCGGGTTATCCGCGAGTTCCAGCCGATAATCGACTGCCATGGCAAGCCTTCCGTCACAGCACCTCAAATCGAAGAATTGCGCAAAAACAGGGAGAACTACCTGTCCCTTTATTGCTCAATCGCAAATGCGATTGCCAAAAAAACCAGCAAAAATGGCGCCCTTCCAATGCCTTCCCCACCAGAAATTTCCAGATTCGCAGATTACCTCTGCTCAATGGCAAAACTGCCAGATTTCCCGTTTTACGGGGATAGAGTGCGGCTGTATCTTGAGCGGCGGAGGCAGGATAGCAATAAGAACCCTGATGCTTTTTTCACCTGCTGCAAACCAATTGAGGCAGAAAACTTCCTCACGTTATTCCAAGAAGATCTGACTGTTCTTTTGGACAAAGTCGCCTGCATATCATATCTTGATGGAAGACAGGAGCACCATGTGCTGTTCCATGCTGTTTTTGCGCTCAGGCTGGCGTTCCAAGATTATCTGCGGCATTCGCAGTTCGCAGACAAAGTATTCAGCACAAGCATGGCGCATAATGATGGCAGTTGAGGGCCATACTTCCGCTAATCACCACAATATTTCTAAATATTAATACTTTTTTAGTATTTCTAATAAATAACTAGAAATATTGATTTTCGCCTCTTTTAAAGAATTAACAAACCCAATCAATCATCCTAAAGCAGCCTGCAAGCCTTTCACTCAACTATTTTGCCCCAGCCTTCCTGTTCTGTCCTTTCAAAACACTTTAAAGAAAAAAATAGTTGGCTTTTCCAACAGTTTTTTAGTCAATTATCATTCCATCGGCGTGCAAGCACCGCACTGGCACACTTTCAAGCCAAGAGGCTAGCTTGTAAGCAAACAATTTAATACCCTAAACGCAAGTTTCTCATTAGGTGATGCTCATTCCAAAAAAAGAATTCTCAACAGGTTGCTGCCCGCGCTTCAACCCAGCCCCCTGGCAAAACAAAACGCACAAGTGGAAGAACAAGCTTTTCGTGAAAGGCACCCTCCCCTCTCTTTTCTACATACCGCTTGGCATGGACCAGTTCATGATGAAAAACATGGAGCTCATGAACAAGGCTGGCGCGAAGAACTCGGACAGTATCTGTATCTTCGACTACCGCTCCCCTTTTTCACTCGACCTTTACATTGCCACAGACAAAACCGTCACAGGCGCCCAAATGAGTCAAATGAGCGGCACTTACCTTTCGCGCGTTTATGAGGGCAGCTACAAAGAATCAGGCAAATGGGCAAAGAATATGCAAGAATATGTAAAAAGCAAGGGCAAAAAACTCAAAAAGCTTTATTTCAGCTACACCACTTGCCCTGCCTGCGCCAAAGCATATGGCAAAAACTACGTTGTGCTGTTTGCAAAGATTGACTAGGTAATAGATTTTTATCTCCTAGCTTAGTTACATTAAAAGGTGGCTATTATGTTTGGAATTGGCGAAGGAAAAATACTCGTGGCTCTTGAGAAAACAATTTTTGCGCCAAATGAGCCAATACGCGGCAAAGCAACGCTTTCCCTCAGCCAGCCCAAAAAAGCCCGCTCGCTCAGGCTGGACATAATCATGCTGCAGCAAAGCGGAGCGGCAATCCGCCTTGGCCCAAAACAAAAAAACGAAAGCACACAAAGCGTATGCTTCAGCAAACAACTTTCAGGCGAAAGAACATATGGAATCAACGAATCTTTTGACTTTGAGGTTCTTGCCCCGGAATCCTCATCATTGCAGCTTCCACCTGAGCTTGGGGCGGTGGCCAGCGTGCTCAATTCCCTGAGCAGAACCCCCCGTTGCTTTCTCCGAGTATCGCTTGATAATCCAATGGAAATGGACATTGGCGGGCAGGTTGAGATACAAATAAAACCAAGCAAATAAGCCAAGCAAGCACACCGCGTGGACAAATTCAATAGAATACCACTACAGTAATTCTTTTTCTCTGTCTGTAACCATATAGGTAAACCCAACACACCCTCTACGCCCCCCTTTGCCCCTCATGGTTCTCCGTAACAGTATTGAGTGGGTTTTTCTGATGCGGGAAGCCCGGTTGTGCGCTGAAAGTGCCCGAAAGAATGGAATTGGCATACTTTCGAGGGGGATGGGTATACTGTAATGAGGTATTGATTTCTCTGGTTTATCGAGATGATGTTTAGCCGATGACTTTTATTTTCAGATTTTTTGCCATCTTAAGCATGCGAAGCCGAGCCTTTTCATTTTTTCTGCTGCTCAAACTTTTCAGAAATTCTGCTGTCTGCTTTGCATTCAACTTGATTTGAGTTTCAATTTCCCTCACCATCTTTCTCACGGCTCCTGCCTTTTGATTCCTGCTTTATTGTCAAAACCGCGATCATAACTGCAAATCGTTTCAACATTATTCACTTTCATAGTAGCAGCATGGAAAGCATCGCGGGGCTCAAGGCCTGCTTTCACAAATCTCATTACCTGCTGCAGGACTTTCTCATCAACAGGCAAAATCTGGAGATTGGGAAAGTTCAGCATGTTGTTCCAAGCCTGCTCTGCTATCTCCATGCCCCTTGTGTTTGAAACGACAAACAGGACTTCATCCAGCACCAATGCACTGGTGACTGCGCCCTGTTCGCCAGAATGAACCTTTGCAAGCAGCTTGAGGCAGGCTTCCCTCTTCTTGTCATTTGCACCGTAGATATGGATGAAGATATTTGCATCAAGGAACATTCAACCAGCTCTTCTGCCTCTTTTTCATGAGGCTTTCAGTTTTCTTTTCAAGCTCGGCATCGGTCATAGTGGCGCCTGCCCCTATTGCCTTCATCTCCTCCAGGGCATCCTTCTGCTCAAAAACAAGCTTCCTGCCTTCAATAGTCATCTGCAGGTTGGCACCAGGATTGATCTTGAGCATCTCCCTGGCATATTTCGGAATCACAATTTGGCCGCGCTCGTAAACTTCCACCATGAGCATCACCGATTCATACTGAGCAGTATGAATTATATAATGGTTCGCTCCTGCCAGCGCGTCCTGCATGCAAAAACAAGTTCACCTGCGATTTATAAACGAGGGCAGAGTAGAATACCGGTGTATCCTTTCTCCTCAAAACGAGCCTCAAAATACATTATTCCAACAATCTGATAGTAATTCCATTACTTTTTAAGTTATCTACTTTCAAACCCCAAACAGTCTCTGTAGCCAGTCTATTATGCGCTGGAAAAGGTCGTTTCTGCGGTTGTAGCAAAGCGCGTTCCTGCATTCGTTGGTCTGGCATTCGTAGCCGTTAGTGCAGTTCGCGCCCTCGGGCTTTTGGGGAAGGAGCAGCCCGTTTTCGCAGTAGGCAGGATTGGTTGCGTTCGTGCGCTCGCCGTTTGTGCTGCAGAATCCGAAGTTTTTGGGGCAGGCGCACTCCCCGCATGCAAGTCCCGTTGGCGGCTGGCGGGTGCAATCTACAGGGCAGCGGCCGCAGGCAATGCTTAATGTGGTTGGCATGTCCGGGTCCGGGGTGATGAAATTCGGGGTGGAGTTCACTATGAAGCTTGTGAGGGCGGTGCAAGCCGCGCCCTCAAAGGAGCTTATTGTCTTATAGCAGTGCATTTTTTCGAATGTGTAGCTTTCCTCAGCTGTTTTCGTGTAGCCCCCGTCAAATATGTAGGTGACGTTATGGCGCTTGGTCACATTGGTTATGTTGCACGTTTGCGATGTCACGTTCGGGCAATAGCAAGTTTCGCCCAGGCGAAGCTGTGCGGGCGGGCAGCCGCATTCCGAGGGCTTGCTTATCAGGATGCCCTCCGCGCATTTTTTGCCTATTGTCGCAGTTGAGCAGGCGTTGTAGGGCACTATCGTTCCCCCGTCAAGGCAGGTGATGGGCTCGCAGCCGCTGCCCTTCTGCCTCATGCCATTTGGGCAGCCGCACCTGTAGGAATTTTCCACCAGCCGCCCCAGCACGCATTCCGCCGGCTTTGATGCGGAACACTGCCCGCCTGGCGTGCCGTCCAGGCAGTTCTTGAGGCGGACGTCGTTTATGCGCGCCTTGCCCAGAAGTATTGCGGTGTAATTGAAGCGCGCCTCGGGGCAGCGCCCAAGGCAGCAGTTGGAGGAATCGGTGCAGGGGCAGGGTATCTGGTCGGGCATGCGCAGCTTGCTTTGGCTTATCTCGTCCGCCGCCGCTTTCATGGAGTCGAATGCGGACTCCATGGTGTTCAGCGAGCCGTCTATGTCGCCTGTGGAAAATGTTTGGTAGCCGGCCAGGAATTTCGAGTAGGCGGCATTGAGCCTGCTCACCCCGTTTTTGTATGCCAGTATGTGGATGGCGAGAACATCCACCATGCAGCCCTGGGACCCGCTTACCGTGCATACCAGATTGGCCGTGGCAGTGCAGGTGGGGATGTCGAAGCAGGACTGGTGGGCCAGGAAGGTGCCTGTGGAAAGGCAGTAATCTTCCGCAGGCCCGTGCGCGGTCAGGTAGTTCCTGCTTTGGTTGAATGCGTCCGCGTGCGACTTGATTATCGATATGTCAAGCTGGGTGATGGTGGTGTCGAATGCAACGCAAAGCTGCGTGAATGCGGCAAGGAGAATGAGTGCTAGGATGGGTGCTGTCCTGCGCATGGAAAGGCTATCCGCCCGCTGTTTATAATCGTGCGGGGGCGGTCTTGGGCGGAAAGGGGTGGAATAGGCGCCGGATGGCAAATTTCCGCATCCTGAAATTTCGCAAAATTTTGGGAGGTGGAGAAATGCAGTTCCCGCAGAAATTTGGCAGCCAGCCTTGCATTCGGTGCAAGGCTCCATAAGGAAAAAGGAGAAAAAACGTAAAAGTTTGGTGACAGGGCTAGCTGTAAACGTCCTTCCTGTGATCGATTTTTGCGATTATTACTGCTTTTCCTTCAACCACATATACAACCCGCCACTTTCCAATGTGCAAGCGCCATTTGCCCTTGAGGATATTCGAAAGCGGCTCGCCTAATTCTGGATTTTCCTTCAAATGCTTGATCTTGTTAATGATCTGAATTTGGACTGCCTTGTCCAGATCCTTAAGTTCCTTATCGGCTTCTCTTGTTAAACTAACCTTGTAGCTCATGCTCTAGCCCTAGCTTTTTGATAACTGCCTCAAGTGGGATTGTCTTGCCTGTCCTGAACTCCTTTTGCGCCTTTGCTATTGCCTTCAGGTCTGAAAGGAGCTCGGCATCTTGAAGCTGCGCTTCTATTGCCTGGCGGGCGACCTCGCTCCACCTGTATTCGGGATGCTTTGCCATTTTATGGTAAAGCGAGTCTGATATGCTCAACGTAAGATTTGCCATGAAATCACCTTTATGTGAGATATGTGATTTCACATATTTAAAATTGTTCCTATCCAACCCGCTCATGCCAAAATCACCGGTTTTATTGTTTAAAAAGTCGAGCAGACCTAGGTGCCTGCGCAGCCATGGGAAAATTTGAAGTTTGGCGCGCCCCCCTCAGCTATAAAAGCGTTCTGAGCGTAGCGCAAGCGGTGATTTTGGTGAAATTGCTCGGCGTGTTGGCTGTTTTTGCTGTAATTCTGCTTTTTGGCTGTGCGGGTGTGCCGAATCCGCCAGCCATGCCGGACGCGCCTGCCGCGGCTCCGGGCATCAATTGCTCAGGTTATTCTGTTGAGCGCTGCCCGTCAGCATGCGCCGTATGCCCGCCGTGCGAGGCATGCTCGTCTATTTCCTGCCAAAGCGAGGCATATTGCAAAAATATTGGCTTTAACAGGAGCTGGTATGAAGGGATAAAACAGAATATGGTTGCCGCGCAGAATGCAAAAAACGGCCCGGCATCGGATGAAATAACAATAAGCATAGTGCCTGAGGACAAGGCAAAGGATGCGCTTGAGAGCGGGAAGCTTGACTACTATCTCGCCCCGCTTGCCGCGGAGGACGTGCAGAAAATAAAATCAAGCCCGAACACATCTATCGCGCTTTATCCCGCGGTTTCCACGTTCATGGGCATTGACCTGAACGCAGCGCCTGCCGAGTCGGGCATCAACCCGTTCGCAAGCCAGAAGGCGCGCTTTGCTCTCAACTTCCTGATTGACAAGGGAAAGATTGCGCAGGATGTTTATGGTGGGGACGCTTTCCCGATTGCCACCATCCCGTGGGAGGGGCACCCGAGCTACGCGCCAATATCGTCCGCAGTCGAGTCCTTCAATATCACCTATGACAAGGCGAAGGGAATGCAGCTTCTTTCCGAGGCAATGGCCGATGAAGGGATTGCCATGGTAAACGGCAAGTGGGCATACAACGGCACGCCGCTCACGCTTATCGTGCCGATATACTCCACCAGCAGTTCAACAGGCGCGAGGTTGAAGCTCGCAAACGCGATAGCGGATGACCTTCGGGCAGCGGGTTTTGCAGTAGATGTGCAAAAATACGATGACTACAACCTCATGCCGCAGTATGTTACCGACCCTGCAAAGATGAAATGGAACGTGGACATCAGCGGCGCGGTATTCTACGGCGCGTCAAAATACCAGGAGGCGTATTTCCTTTCCCCGGTCTCAGAGAAAGGATGGTGGGCTTACAACAATTCTGCCATTAATGCGGCCGTGAAAAAGCTGTCCGATGCAACAGAGCAGAAGGAATGGGACAGCGCGAACGCGGAACTTGCAAGGCTCTATATCAACGACTCGGTGGGCATATGGCTCGTGGCGCTTGACAGCAATTACGGTGTAGAAAAGAGCGTGAAGGGCATTGTGGACGACCGGTTCATTGGCCTGAGCGCTTACGACACCGTGAGAAAGGCGAACGTGCCGGGCAAAATGTCCCTTTCAATAGGCACGCCTTACCTTTACGAGGAAAAAACATCATGGAACCCGGTGGTTGTAGAAAACATTTATGCAATGGGGCTGCTGAATGCAATTCACGACCCGACCTGGAGCACTGATTCGAAAACGCTCGATACAGTGCCGTACAGATGGGGATTTGAGATAGGAAGGTACTCTGCGCCCAAGGCTCTTCCGCAGGGCGCTTTCGCATGGAGCGCTAAGGAGAGGAAATGGGTGGCTGCCCCTGCCAATGCAACGGCAACTGCAATCGTGAAATACGACCTGTCGAAGTATGTCGGCGCAAACTGGCACAACGGGCAGAAAATAAGCTGGGCGGATGTGCTTTACTTCATCGCAAGCACGAGCGACAGGACGTACGATGCAGAAAAGCAGAAAACCTCCTCTGACAGGTACAAGGAGACATTGGATAGCGTTGTTGGGTATCGCATCAGTGGCAACAGCCTGGAGGTTTACATGAACGCGAGGAGCCTTGACGACAGCAGCCTGCTTTCGGTTGCGCGCATGTTCCAAAGGTCCGCCCCGTTTGAGATTTATGCTGCGGACGATGCAGTGGTTTTCTCCCAGAATAAATACACTTATGGTGAGGTGGCCGGCTCGAACCTGACACCGCTCAATCTGGTGAACGGCAGCCACGTGAGCGACGTGCTTGCCGCGATGGGGAGCCTGACTGAGGCGCAAATCGCGCCCATGGTGACTGCCAACGGCGTGAACTACCTTGAAAGCGGAATGTTTGGGGCGCGCCTGAAGGCTGACAAGGAGTGGAACGCTGCGCACGGCAACCTTGTGATAAGCGACGGGGCGTTCTACCTAGATTATTACAACCAGACAGATGGCTCGGCGCGCATAAGGGCTTTCCGCGATTCGTCCTACCCGTTTGCAGATGGCCAGTGGCTGGCAAAGTAAGCGGCGGATGCAATGGCGCGCCTCTCATCCACCCGGTGTTCGTCCTCCCGGGGCTTGGTGTGCGGTTCGGTTGGCAGATGGCGGCGCCGGAAATATCTGTGGCAGCTTCGGCAATCGCGCTTGCGGTCTATGCGATTATTTTCTGGGTATTCCGTGAGAACAACTGGGCAGGCAGGACTATCAGGGTGGAAAAAGGGCAGAAGGTGGTGTCAAGCGGCCTTTATGCGCACGTGAGGCACCAATGTATGTTGGAATGATAGTCTGGTACTTGGCAACGCCCATTGCGCTCGGCTCATATATTGCGCTTGTGCCGTTCCTGGTTTTCATCCCGCTTCTTTACATAAGGATAAGGGACGAGGAGGAATTGCTGAAGCGGGAGTTGAGCGGGTACAGAGAGTACTGCAAGAAAGTAAAGCGGAGACTGGTGCCGGGAGTTTGATAAGTAGAATTTTCCAGAAGAGTTTTAAATTGTCGGCGAGTAGCGGATGCGAGGTGCTTTTGATGGAAAGTAAGGCGGTTTTTGTTGCGGCTGTGCTGGTGCTTGCGCTTGCTGGCGCATCGTTCGCCGGCACATTCTGGCTTGAGAGCAGGTCAGACACCACAAACGTCAGCAAGGCAGTCGACCGCGCGGCAAAAGCGCTTACCAACCCCATTGAAAAAACCATGATGACTGCTTGCACTGACAGCGACGGCGGGAAAAACACGATAAAACAGGGTGTGACTTACGGGTGCTATCCTACGGTTTTTGGAGACCTTTCTTGCGGGGAAGCGACCGATTCGTGCTATGGGAGCGACAGCGTGTTCGAGTACTACTGCATGGGGAAAAGCAATTACCTGAACGCTGAGGAAATGAAGTGCGCCTCCAACCACTATTGCGCGGACGGCGCGTGCGTGTCGTGCCTGCAGCTTGGGAAAGCGTGCACGGATGATTACCAGTGCTGCAGCGGCGCCAAGTGCAGCGGAACCGGGAACAAAACATGCAAGACAATCACGGCTGCGGTCACAGGGCAGGGGACGATAACGGGCGCAATGAGCAGCGACATTCTTGAGTTCGGCAAAAGCATACCTGAAAACAGCTTCACGGGCTTCATATCCATAAGCGAGCTTAAAACGGTCAACCTTGGCAGGGGGCAGTACTTTGTTGGCGAGCAGCACTACTGGGTGAACGTGTTCACCAAGAACCCGAAGTCAAGCTTAACCGAGGGCTACCTGAACGGAATATACACCGAGGGCAAGACATACGGAATAATGATGGACTTTGACACCTATGCCGAGGCGATCGCCTTCTATAATGAAATAGTGGAGCTCAAGTCGCCCTCCATGATGAGCTTCTCCACAGCGAAGTGCGACTATGACACCACAGCCAAGACTTTCCTCTGCTGGGTTGAGGGAGAGGACAGCCGGTTCCAGCTGATGAACTACAAGTAAGCCCTTTCTTTTTTCTTTCAAGCCCGGTGCGCCGGGCTGTTTTGCCTTAATCAGTGTGAGCTTTTTCTGCCCGCCTTTCATGCTTTTTCCATTCGTCTGCTTTGCGCCACTCTTTCTGCCCAACCGAACATTTTTAGCCTACGGGCTATTGCCCGTGCGCCACTTTTTCTATTGCCGCCACCACTAGCCCTGGGTTTTCCTGTGCGATGAGGTGGCTGTTATTTTCTGCAAGCCAGAACTCGCCATGAGTTTTGCTCTCAAGGAGCTTTTGATGGCAGGCGCGCCAGAGGGCGGTGAGATTGGCAGGCACGGGCGGCTTGCCAGATGTGATGACTATTGTCGGCACGTCCGGATAAGGGGCAACGTTAGCCATGTGCTGCGCTATTGCCGGATATGCGTAGAGTATGCGCTGGTTTGCGGCAGAGGCATTGTACGGGGGCGGAGACCATACCGAGGCAAAGCCCGATGCGTCGTTATTGAAGCATGCGGTGTTCGGGTCCACAAGCACGAGCGCCCTCACTTTTCCCGGGTTGCGCGCTGCGTACTCCTGCGCAAGGAATGCCCCGTAGGAGTGCGCCACGTAAATGATGCTGCTGTTTACCCCGAGCCTGCCCAGCCCTGCTTCAAGCGAGGCGACTTCGCCTGCAATGCTGTAGTTCCCTCTGCCTGGCTCGCTTTTGCCAAATCCCGCGCGGTCGTAACTTATTACCCTGTAATTTGTGGTGTTTTTGAGAATGCCCTGAACGCCCGACCACATGGAGGAGTCTGCGCCCTGCCCGGTTTCGAGTATTATTGTCTGCCCCGTACCTTCAATGACTTCAAAATTCAGGCTGTGCCCGCCAACGTCTATCATTTTACTTTTTGCCTGTCTGCCCGAAATGCCGGTGCAGCCGATAAGAAAAATAATTGCGAGAATGAGTAGCATGTGCGGGCGTTTCACGTTGTCACGGATGGGTTTCGAGAGCATCCTTTTTAGCACTTGTGCGAATAACCCATTGGGTGGTCTTGATGAAAGGTCTTCTTGCGGTGCTTATTTTTGTTTCAGCGATGCTGCTTTTTGGTTGCGCTTCCGCCCAGCCCCAGGCAAGTGCTGCTTCGCCCGTGCAAGGCGCAGGCGCCGCAGTTGACAAAGTGGTGCTCACCGGGCCTGCCCAGCTGCCGGGCGGCAAGGTCGGCAAATATTATGAGTATTCGTACTGCGACCCGAAGCCTGCCGGAAGGCAGGACACGTGCGGAGGCATCAGGCCCACCAGCAATCCAAAAGGGGGCAAGGGGCCGTATTCATTTTACCTTGGCGCAGGAACCGGCTTTCCGCCATTGGGGCTGAGCCTTAACATCAATGGAATGCTTTCAGGTACGCCCACCGCAGCCGGAAAGAGAGTTTTCCAGGTGTGCGCAAAGGACATCGGAGGGGATTACGGCTGCGAAGACTACACGCTGGAAGTGGTTGGGGAGGAGGGAGTGGCAGGCGTGTGGGAGCTGGAAATCGATTCGCAGATGTTCGGGCCGGAAGGCTCGTTCCCGGCGGGCTGCGCCATGGAGCAGAAATTCCAATTGAACCTTACGCAGAATGCCAATGCTCTGGGCGGAACGGCCACCAACAGGCTGACAAAGACATCAGGCTGCGGAATTTGGTCGGTTGACATCAATACGCCGGACAAGATGCAGGTGTCCGGGACTTACGCGGCCCCAAACGTCGAATTCACGATTGGAACCATTGATTTTGTTGGCACGTGGACCGGGAGCAGTATCGTGGGCACCATGGCAACCTGCAAAAGCCCTGACGCAAGATGCACCAAAAGCGGCATGCAGCAACTGAATTGGTATGCGGGGAATTTCAATGCTATCAGAGTGGATTAGGCATTGGGGCAGGCAAGGAAAAAAATGAACTGTGGCTCAAGCCGGTGACTGCCTGGTAAAACCCTAGGTGTAGCCGCCCTTTTTTACCCTTTGTGCTGATAGATGAGCATGGTCTGGGAACATATGGCATCTTGGGCCGGCTCGCTTTTCTCAAGCGGAGAGGCTCTTTTCGGCAGGTTCGGGGCAACGGTGGCGCTCCTTGCCCTGGGCATCGCTATTTACGGGGCGATAGTGGGCACTTTCTGCGCCCATCTTTCCAAGCGCTTGCTCTACCAATCCAACCCCACAGGCAAGAAAATCACCGGCTTTGTCAGCCAGTTCGGCAGCCTGGCCGCGCTTTTCTTCAAGTACACCATTCTCTTCCCGGCAATCACCTTCACCTGGTTCGTGCTGCTGGCATCGTTTCTCTTCTTGCTTTCGCGCACCGCCACCCTGGAAACGGTTTTCGTGCTTTCCATATCGGTGGTTGCCGCTGTGCGGATATTGGCATACTACAACGAAAAGATTGCCGCGGATGTGGCAATGGTGATGCCGCTCACCCTTTTGGGCGTGCTTTTCATCGACCCCACCCTTTTCAATCAGCAGATGGTACAGGGCCGGTTGCTCACGCTTTCAGGCGCACTCCCGGAATTTGCAGCGCTGGTGGCATTCGCAGTCGCCCTTGAGTGGATACTGCGGATAATATACACGATAGTCAAGCTGGTAAGGGCAAGGCTGGGCAGAAAAGCAGACGTTGTAGGCGAGCAAGGAGAAATTTGGAAAAAATGAGCTGAAGCGCTTTTGTGCGAAGCCTTTTGGCCTGCAAGCCCGAAGTTCTGGATTGGCTTGCCGGAAATTGCTTATCTTTTGGCGTTGCGGAACATCTCCTTTGCAAAAAGCGCCTCGGGCGCATGCTCCACAATCCTTTTGGCGTAGCCATCTGGCGGCGAATTTTTCTCAAGCGCATGGATTTCATTTGCAGGCATGCGCGAAAGCTCCGGCACCCACCGCTTGATGTATTCGCAGTCAGGGTCAAAGCGCTTCTGCTGCAGCCAGGGGTTGAAGATGCGGAAATAGGGCTGCGCGTCGCAGCCTGTGGAGGCGGACCACTGCCAGTTTCCGTTGTTCACGCAGGGGTCGTAATCTACAAGGTGGCGGGCAAAATGCCTCTCGCCTTCCTGCCAGCTGATGTGCAGGTCCTTTGTGAGGAAGGAGGCGACTATCATCCGGACTCGGTTGTGCATGAAGCCTGTTGCCAAAAGCTCCCTCATGCCCGCATCCACTATGGGAAAACCAGTCCTACCCTCTTCCCATGCCTTAAAATCCTTGCCTTTGCCCGCCCAGCGCACGCCAGAGTATTTCCTGTTGAAAGGCGAGCCGAAAACATGGGGAAAGTGGAAGGCGACGTAGGTGAAGAAGTCCCGCCAGTAAATCTCGTTCATGAGCGGGTGGCTTGCCCCGAGTTTTTCGGCTATGGCAAGATGGGTTTCCCTTATGGAGACTGTGCCGAACTTGTGGTGCGCGGACAAGCGCGTGGTGGCATCGCGCGATGGAATGTTCCGCAGCGTGCCATAGTGGCGGAAGTTCTCTATCCCCCCTAATATGGCAAGCCCGGCTTTTCTGCCCCCTTTTTGCACAAGGGCGGCGGCAGGCTTTGATTTTGAGCGCATGGTTTTCAGAAGCGAGGGTGACTCTCCGGGGAGGCTTCCTTTAAAGTAATTGGAATGCCTATTCTGCGTTGGCTTTGCAACCGGATATTTTGACGCGGCGCGATAGTAGTGGGAAAAAACCGTGTAGGGCTTGCCATCCGCCTTTGCCACAAGCTCAGGCTCGCAAAGCAGGGAGTCGCCGTATTGCCTAAGCGGGATGCCGTGCTTTTTGCACGTTTTTGCAATGGCAGAATCGCGAGCACGCGAAAAGGGGGTGTAATCTCGGTTGAGATGGACGGAGGAGATTTTGCCCGACGAGGCAAGATTGCCAACTATGCCCTCCGGCTTGCCTGAGAACAGGTGGAGCCTGCCGCCCTTCTTTTCAAGCGAAGCAGCCAGCTCTTCAAGCGAGCCCAGCATGAACTGGAATGCATTATTGGAAAAGTATCCGCCTTCAAGCTGCCGATGGTCGAATATGAAGCAGGGCGCAACCTCTTCTGATTCCAAAAGCGCGGCAATCAGCCCGGTGTTGTCCTCCAGCCTAAGGTCGCGCCTGAAGATGAAAAGCGACAGGCCGTATCTCTTTCCTCCTTCCATGCTTTTGGAAAGGTCGGGAAATTTATAAATTGGGTTGATTCTGCGATGCGTCTTATGGCTGGCGCGCAACATATTCCAGATTGCCTTATGCCAAGATGGAAAAAGGTTCGGGAGAATGGGCAAGGTGGCTTTGGCGGCAGACTGCTTGAGAACAATCTGAAGTGCGTCCTTTCATATGGGATTCAGCATCCAGATTGCTGCATTGAGAATGGTGGCAAAGCTCACCCAGAGCAAGTAGGGAATGAAGAGGTAAGCTGCGCGCTTGTCTATTGGGTGGAAGAGCTTGATGCAATATGCTATTGATAGCCAAAGCGGGATGATGCAAAGAAGCCCGTAAAGGGGCGAGCGCAGCCCGAAGAAGAGAATGCTCCAGAGCGTGTTGAGTATGAGCTGGACACCAAAAAGCGTGAGTGCAGCGCGGACTGGTTTTTTTCCCCAGCCTTTTTGCCATATCAGGTAGGCGGAAATGCCCATGAAAAGGTAAAGCATTGACCAGACGGGCCCGAACAGCCAGTTAGGGGGCGCAAACTGGGGTTTGACGAGTGTGGAATACCATGTGGGAATTGCGGAAAATGTAAAAAATGAGCCTATCGCCCCTGCTGCAAAGGGAAGAAGGATGAAGCCGATGAGCGCGAGATAGTTGTGTTTTGCCATGAGAGGGTGGCGAAGGCAGGGTTTTTAGTGCTGCCGGATGCGATACGGGCGAATCCACAGTACCTGTATGAAATTTCCGACAAAGCCCGGCTCTTTTTTTGCCGATGGCAGGAGCATGGGGAATAGATGGTTTTTTACGCTTTTTCGGCGATACTTATCCGAGGCGATTGCCATGGGGAAACTTCAGCTGTTGGCAGCCGGAATTGTGCTGCTTTCATTTATCACCGCGCTGTATTTCCAGCCGCAACTTCCGGAAAGAGTGGCTATCCATTGGAACATTGACGGAAAGGCGGATGGCTGGTCGGACAGCGGCTTTGCCTCCTATTTTTTGCCAGTCCTCATGCTTGGCATGCTTGTGCTTTTCCATGTGCTGCCCTATCTTGACCCGCTGAAAAAGAATTATGCGGCATTCAGTGGGGAATATGAGGGCATGATTGCCGTGCTAATAGGTTTCATGTATTATGTCTACGCGCTTTCCCTTGCAGACAATTTGGGGTGGCAGTTCAACATGGTGCAGTTGCTCTCCCCCGCCTTTGCAGCTCTTTTCTATTACATGGGAGTTGTGATTGGCAAGGCAAAGCAGAACTGGTTCGTGGGAATAAAAACACCCTGGACCTTGAGCAGCAAGAAAGTGTGGGACAAGACGCATGCGCTTGGAGGGAAACTGTTCAGGGCTGCGGGAGCGGTTGCGCTTATCGGCATAATCTACCCTGCTTGGGGTTTGATGGCAGCCGTGGCGATGATGATAGCCGCTGCGGCAATCACATTTGTGTACTCTTATTTGGAGTATAAGAAGGAAAAGACGTGAAAGGCTGACATCGGATATGTGCTGCTTTCAGATTTTTTGCTTGCCAATAGGGACTATTTTTGCGCGGGGAAGGCCGCGCTTCTTGTGCTTTTGCCATTCGGCATAGGGGTAGAGCCTGAACATGGATTTGCCAATGCGCAGCGTCCAGCGCTGGTCGCCTTTTTTCATCAGGTATTTGGTGGCAGCCCCCACTTCCATCAGGGTGTAGAGCCCCTTGCTGTTGTGCTGCCACTGCGCGACTATGAAAATAGGCTTGCTTTTTGCCATAAGACCACCTTTTAGGCGTATGCAGAGGAGGTTTATACGGGTTTGGGGCATATTGGCGTCGGGCATGGCAAAAAAAGATTACTGCCAATCTTCGGATTCGCTCCACATCTGCCACGAATGTGTCAGGAAAATATCCAGAAGCGAAGTTCTGCCTTCCTTCCGTCAATTGCGCTGTTGCCCACCAGCTGTTCAACCACAGCTTCGCTTGCGCCGTTTTTCTGCATTTTCCGAATTGTGCGCCCGAGTTCTTCTATATGATGCGGATTTTCCAGCCTGTAGAAAAAAGCATTGGGCTGCATTTTCCCCTGCCCTGGCTTGACCACTATTTCATCAACCTCTTCCTTGCCCGCCCACTGCGCTATTTTGCCAACTATGGATAAAAAGTGACTTTCAAGCGGAAAAAGCGCCGCCTTCGGAACGCGCACGAGCTGGGAAAGCTCCTGCAGCATGCTTTCCACCAGCCTGTGCACGCTGGCTTTTTGAAGCCTCGGGATGAATTTCAGCGGATCGGCAAACATATGGACACTGGGAACAAGCCTATTAAGCTCCATAAATGTGTCTTCGTCCGCCTGCCTGAAAAATCGAAGAACCCTGTCTTTGGGCGAAATGCTGCCCATTGGCAGGCTTATGAAATCTTCTAACGAAATCGGATTTGCCTTGTTCCCTCTTGCCTCTATAGCGCTTTTGATACCCTCTATTTCCCAGGGCATGCCGCAAAGCGCATTATCAGACTGGTAAACCATCCAAACCCTGCCTGAACCATCAGGAAGCCCGACAGCATCCAGATATCTGGAAATAAAATCCTCATTTGCGCCCAGTGCCGCATGGAAGTGTGTGCCAAGGACAAAGGTATAATGCGACTCCCCAAAATCAACCAACCAGGGCAGAACTGATTTGCCCGCAGCTTCCAAGGCAAAATCCATCCTCAGTATCCTCTTTTCTCCGCCCGGGTCAAGTCTTTCAACAAGAAGCCTGGCAGCTTCTTTAATGGACTCGAACTCCTGGCGACCAAGATTAATCTCATAAGGAAAGTCAAACAAGTATTGATTGGCATTTTGCACTATCTTTACTGAAAAATCAGGCCCATGGCTTTGGTATGAAAAACCGTTGGGGGAAACCGACCAGGTATTCCAGCTGGCTTTTGCCGAGCCTGCAGCCCGCAAGATGCAGCTTTTGCAAGTTTCGTCTGCAAAATCCCGGTCGGAATTGTCCTTGAACTTGCCTTTTCCAATTATTCTTTTGAATGAACCCTCGCCAAGCTCACGGGCGAATATGCGCTCGCTTTCCTTGTGCGCCATCATGAACTGGAAGGCGGCATCCCTGCTTCGAAGCATCTTAAGCTCGTCCCAGCAGGCGTAGGGCAGGCGCTGGACTTTGGCAAGGCCCAGCGCAGGCATCGATATCGGTCGTTGCCGCATGCGCATATCTGAGATATTCTTTTTATAAACCATTCATTGCCGCCCATGATTGGCAACAATACGGCACAATGCTATTTGATCCGCGTGCACGCAATTCTTTTTGCACCAGCGGTTGTCTTTTCAGACATAAGCGCCAACTGAGCAAAAAGGGAAAGCTCAGGCCCATTGCCCCACAAGATAGAACCCAAAAATGATGAATATCGCCCCGACAAGATAGTGGCCGTATTTTGACATCCACGTTCCGACCGGACGCAGCAGCCGCCCGCACTTTTCCGGGGCTGCGCAGTAGAACAGAAGCGGCACGAGCGCGGGGGCGAGGAAAAAAAAGTCGCAAAAGGCAAGAAGCGCAAATTTCTGGATGGGCGCTATTTCCGAGTTGAATATCTGGCGCACTGCAGCAAAATTAAGAAGCACGGCATCGAAGTTTGTGATATTTCCAAAAAAGCTTATTGCAAGCCACTTGAGCGTGCCTGCCTTTTTTTGCCCGCCTCGTACAAGCTCCCCCTCTTTTGGGCGCTCAAAAAATACCTTTAGCCCGAATCCGAGAAAAATCACGCCGAAGAAAAGGTCCGCCGCCTGCGGCTTGAAGCCTAAGTGTTCAGCCAGCTTGTCATCTTCCTCTGCAACCGAGGCTCCGGCAAATGCTATGAGCGAGGCTGCAAAAAGCCCGCCAATCACTAGGGCAGATGCCGCCCTGACATTGCCTTTTGCAAGCAGAGCGACCGAGACTGCAAGTATGATGGGTGAAAGAGCGGAAGCCAGCGCCAGCGGCAGTATGCTTGCAATAAGCCCTAACATTTTCAACCACTAGATTTCACTTGGGCTTTTCAGGTTGGCTTGATTTTGGCAAATCGCTCCTGCCATCTTGTTTTTCTAGTTCGGGCTTGTCTGAATCCTTTGTCTTGCCCTCCTGCCGGTCAACCCCGTTGTCACGCAAAATAAGCACTGCTGCGGCAAGAACACTGGTCCATTCGTCCTGCTTGTCCACCACTATTGACTGCGTAATATTAGTCGTTTTCACAAACTTGCCGCTCATTTTGAAAAGTGTTTCCTTCTCGTCCCAGCTCTGGTTCAAATCAAACTCTATGCCTAGTGTGGAAGCGAGCATTGATGCTGCCAAATCCTCGGCATAGTCTCCTGCAGTGTCCTCTGTTTCCCCAAAAGAGTGATATTCGCTGAGGTAACCGTACTGCGAGCGGTCGGCAGGCACTGCCGCTCCGACAGACGCGGAAATCAATCTGTTGTGTTCGTTGGACTCGTTGCGTGACAACACCACGAATACCACTTCACCATCATTGAGCATGGGCAGCCCCTTTGCTTTGGGCACTATTTCGCAAAACGGGGGAAGGATGCTTGAGACTGTGACGAGGTTGAATTTCGCAATGCCGGCATCCCGGAGCGCAAGCTCGAACGAAGTGAGCTTGTCCTTGTGCGTGCCGACGCCTTTGGTGAAAAAAACTTTTTTGGGCACTAAGCTTGTTGGTTCCATGTTAATAAAACGGTTGATGTGCTTTTAATTGTTGATGTATTTGCCGGCATCCATAAGCGATTGGCGCGATTAGGCGGCCGGTGGCTTTCAAGGCTGTCGGCGGCCCACTTCCTTTTCAACGCTGTTGCCAGGCAACTACTGCTTGCCGCAATCCACTTCCTTTTCAATGCAGTTGCTGCCAAGCAGGAGCAGGCTGCACTGCGCGGACATTGCTTCAGGCGAGACAAGCGGGCAGGAAATCGGCTCGCCGTAGTCCCCCAGCTTGTAGAATTTGCTTCCCGCGCCGGGCATGCTATCAACTACGCGGATGTATTCCCCGCAGGTGTAGACAGTGCTGCCTTGCGCACAGTGGGTTTTTGCCTGCTCCTCAAGCGCCTTGGCGCGCACTGACGGGCAGTCGTCCACCCAGACCTGCACGCATTTGGAAAGTTCCGGGCACCAAGTGTAGCCGGCAGAGCCGATGCAGCCGTGAATGTCCCTGTCGCCGCCGACAAGCTGCTCGGATGGGCAGGTCGTCTCCCATGGGCGTATGCATTGGCCAAGAGGCTCGCACCACTGGTATCCTGCGGAGCCGATACAGCCGTGCGCGTCAATATCAGAACCTGGTTTTGTTCCTGAGCCCCACCAGACCAGCATGGTGTCATACAATCCGTCCTGTTTCATGTCATCAAGGGCGGCTTGCCACTTTTGCACAGTGGAATCTGGCGTGCCTTTGGAAAACGCTATGTAAAGCTCGGTTTTCTCCACAGGAAGGATGGGAATTGCCGCGCCCTTGGCAAGCCCTGCTTTTGCCAGCTCGTAGGGGGCTGTATCCTGTGAGCCGAACCAAAGCTCCACCTCCCCCCCCAAAAGCGCGCGCAGGCACTCGCCGTCGTTTGATTTGAGCATGAGATTGCCAAATCCAAGCCCTGAAAGCAACTGCTGCCTGTCGTCATTTTGCACCACGCAGATTGATTTTGCCTTCTTTGCATCTTCAAGGCTGGAAAGGTTTGCTTCTGCCCCTTCCTTTGCATAGATGGTCTTGTCATAGGTTCCGATAGGGCCCACCCACTTGAACAGCCCTTCGCGCTGCGGGCTTCGGGCAGCAGAGTAGAGAGCCACATTTGGCTCCACAAGCGCAAGCTGGTATGCAACCGGGAAGTTCATCAGCTCTATTTTCGCGTGCTGCCCGAGCTTTGCCAATATGAGCCGGACTATCTCGCTTGACCTGCCGTCAATTACCCCTTTGTTACCCTCGAAGTTGAAAGGCGGGAATTCTTCTGTGAGCACACGCACTTCGGACTGCGCCGAGCAGGTTGTCTCCCATGGGCGTATGCATTTACCAAGAGGTTCGCACCACTGGTATCCCGCCGAGCCGATGCAGCCGTGAATGTCCCTGTCGCCGCCGACAAGCTGCTCGGATGGGCAGGTCGTCTCCCATGGGCGTATGCATTTACCAAGAGGTTCGCACCACTGGTATCCTGCGGAGCCGATACAGCCGTGCGCATCCTTGACCTCCCCTGGAATGGGCTTGCCCGCGCAGCCGAATGAAAAGACCAGAAATGCGGCAATTGCGAATGCGAAGATTGCGTTTGCTTTTATCATAGGCAACACCTCTTTATTTCCTCTTGGAAATCAGATAATAACCTGCTGCGGCAATAAGCACAATCGCAAGAAGCGCCATTATGGGCAAAGCCGCCCCATCAAGCCAGTTCTTTTGTGGCGCGGGTGATGGCGCGGGCGAAGGCGTTGGTTCCGGAGCGGGTATTTCCTTGCAGTAAGCAGTGCCTTGCGATTCGGTGCATGCACTGCTTGACGGACAAGTCGTGTAATTAGCCCATTGCCCTCCTGTGCAGACCTGGACTGTGCTGCCCAAGCATTGCCTGGAGGCTTCGCTGCAAACCGCTGTCGGCACACATTTGCCGTTTGTGCAATATTGCCCGGAGGGGCAAGGCACCGCAGTTGTGAATTGCCCGTTCTTGTCGCAGGATTTGTATGACGAGGTGTCAGCGCAGGAAGTGGCACCTGGCTGGCAGACCATGCACTCGCCGTTGGCGCAGCCCTGGCCGCACTTGACATAGTCCATGAACACGTAGTTGCTGCCGCAAATCTGAGTCATGCCGGGATTGGACGGAGAACAGCGCTTTTGCCCTATCGCAGAGCACTGGCTGCCGGTCGGCACCTGGCAGGAGCCGAGAAAGCACACAAAGCCTGTAGGGCAAGAAGTGTCAAGCCCCCACTGCCCGTGCTCGTCGCACATGTAATAAGTGCTGCTGTCGCGGCAGGTGCGCTCCCCTGTGGAGCAGGCGCGGCAGGCGTTGTAGAAGCAGCCCATCTGGCAGATTTGGAAATCCGACCACATGTAATTGCTGTTGCATTTTTGCAGCATGTTGTTGTTGGTTGACGAGCAGCGCACTGCACCGATGTTTTGGCAGTTGGTGGCAGGATCCTGCATGCAAGAACCCCCCTGGCAGATGCTGTTTTTTCCGCAGTAGGAGTCGGCACCCCAGTTTCCGTCCGAGTTGCAGGTCTGGTAGTGCGTGCCATCGCCGCAGCGAACAGAACCCGGCCTGCAGTTGCGGCAGTAGCCGCTGGTGCAACCGTAATCGCAGGCGCGCTGCGTTTCCCACTGCCGGTTGCCGTTGCATACTTGCACTATATTAGAGCCGTCCGGCGCACAGCGGGTCTGACCTGGCATGTCGCACTGGGGAACAGGTGTTGGGGGAATGCACTGCCCGTTTTGGCACGACCAGCCAGCAGAACATTGCTGTTCGGGCTCCCAAATCGCGTATTGCCCACACACGCGGTATGAAAAATATGTCACGCATTCCCTGACGCCAGGCATGCAGCCAACCGGCTCCTCGCAAGCGCCAAGCACGCACATCTGCCCATCTTCGCAATCTATGGGCGAGCCCCAAAGCGCAGTGCCGCTGCAGATGTGATAGGATGTTTCATTGAAGCACTCCGATGTGCCAGGGTTGCACCCCAGCGCATACGAAGGGGCTGCCAGAAAAAAAAGAACAAGAAAAGTTGAGACTGCGGTTTTCGCGGGCAAGAACACACCTCCCATGCTATCAAAACTCGGGCAAGCGTTAAATACTCTTTGGTGAACGAAAAGCGGCGTGGCGGGTGAAAAGAAGCGCAAGGAAAGTATTGCGATGGACAGAGCTAGCGCAAGGTGGTGTTTTGCGCAGTGCGGGCGCCCCCAGTGCCAGGCTGAATGTTGCAGGATATCGTGCCGTTAACCGCCACGCACTTTCCGCTGGATGGCTGTAACCCTGGGCGCATTGAAAACTCGCAGGGCATGCCCTCTGTTTTTTCCGCGCAGGCATCTATCGATATGCGCATACGCTCCTGCTGCCTTTGCTGAGGAGTCATGTTTTCCCATTGCTGCGTCTGCCGCAGCTGCTCGCTTGTCATATTCTGCCAAAGCCTTTGCCCCCCCATTGAACTGTAAGTCTGATTTTGCCATTGCCTCTGTCCGGCAATCATGCCCGAGCCGGGCCTGGCCCCAGCGCCTGGCTGATGATTGTCAAATTGGCTTGAGGTCTGGCTGGTTGAAACACAGCCGGCAGCTATCACAAGGGCAAACACGATAATCGCCATCAGAACAACCAGCCCTAATTCAAGGTATTTGACCATAGCCATGCGCCTCACCCATATGGCGACTGCCGCCAAAAAATGCATATGCTGTTTTGCCAGGGAAGAATCCATGTGCAAATCCGCCGCCAGCCGCAGGCAACCCAGACTGGAACCCAATTGATTCCAACCCAAAAATTTTATTCATATCTTAAAGCCTCGACTGGAGCGACAGAAGCCGCATTGCGAGCGGGCAGGAAGCCGGATATTATTCCAACGACCACTGAGAATCCCAGGCCCAAGCACACAAGATCCAAAGTTATCTTCGAGGGCAGCCCGAAATATGAAAGCACCACTGAAGCCACGAAGGAAAGCCCCAGCCCGATAATCCCACCTATCAGCCCCACCATCGCGGCTTCATAAATGAATAGCTTGAGCACGGTGTTGCTCCTGGCGCCAAGCGCCTTGAGAAGCCCGATGTAGCGCGTCTGCTCAAGAACAGATGTGAACATCGCATTTGCCACGCCAATGCCGCCCACAATGAGCGAAATCGAGGCTATCCCGGCGAGGAAAAGCCCCAGCGTGTCAGTCACGCCGGATATTGTTTTCTGCATGGAGGTCGCAGTGGTCACTGTGAAGTCCTGCTTGGAATCTTCAAGACGGTGCAGTGAGAGCAGCTTGGCGGCAATCGCGCTTGCCACGTCATCCGGCTTGAAGCCATCTTTGGCTATCGCAATCACCGTGCTCACTTTATCCGCCTGGCTAAAGAGGCTCTTTGCACGCTTTTGCGTGATGTAAATGTTGCGGTCAGACAAGCCGGAGATGGAAGTGCCTGTCTTGTTGAGTATTCCCACCACGCGGAAAGTCGAGCCGCCAATCTTTAGCTGCTTGTTCAGCATGCTTTCGTTGCCGAATGACTCGGCCTGCACCGAATAGCCGATCACTGCAGATGAGGTGTCGCCGATGCTAAGCGCCCTTCCAGTCATTATTGAACCCCCGATGCTGCTGGGGAAAACCGAAGGGTCGGTGCCGATGATGTTGAGCGAAACGTTCCTGTTCTTGTAAGACACGGCGGCCCGGCTGGAAATCTGCGCGTCGATTTTTGCCACGCCCTCCACGCTCTTGAGAGCGTCTGCTTCCTCAAATGTTATCACTCCGCTTGCCGAGGTTTTGCCAAGTCCGCTGGAGCCTGTTTCGCCTGGCGGCATGCCCATCCCCCCTCCGCCTCCGAAGCCCATGCCCTGCGCCCTGAACCCGCCCGGGCTGATTGTGATGATGTTGGCTCCGACACCGCCCAGGCTTGTGGATATCTGGGCGTTCATGCCCACGCTTATCGAGATAAGCGAGATTACCGATGCCACGCCTATGACTATGCCAAGCACGGCAAGCCAGCTGCGCAGGCTCCGGTAGCGCAGCGAGTTTAGGGCAAGCTCGGCAAGCTCAACGTCGCTCATCGCGCCAGAATGGGTGCACAAATGCTTTATGGAAGCGGATTCGCCTTCAGCCTGGCTTTTTGCCCCCAACTGCCCCCGGGCGGCAGCATTGCCTTTCATTTGGCTTTCTGCGCCAGTGTGCCTGCGCAGCTCTTCCCCGGCAGCACCATCGTTTTTCATATGGCTTTCCTCCTTTCTAGAATATCTGGCAACTAGGCGCCAGCCTACTGCTAGTGCGTCTTCTTCCCTTTCCAGAATTTCTTGTATGCGTAAAAGCCCGCCGTGCCGGCCACTGCTATGACCACTATCCCTGCAATAACAAGGGTGGTGAGGTCAGGCCCGCTGCTTCCGCCTTTGCCAAGCAGCATACCAAGCGGATTGTTGTTCCTGCTATTGGGGCCAAACCCTGCTGTTGAGCTGAAATTGGCTCCGTATGCGCCGGCCCTTGCCCCGCCCTGCACAAAGGAGGAATTCCCGCCAGTTGATTGGAGGGTTTTCACCACCTTGTGCGCGGCATTCCTGCTGTCCCTGAAGCTCAATTCCACAGTCACGCTGCTTGCGCCGCCGCCAAACGGAATCGAGGCAGAATCATCCACATCCAGCGTGCCTATGAAGCTCTTGGTCGGGGTGGACGAACCAGCAGGCGTTATTGCCGCGTACAGGCTCCTTATCTGCGAGTTGCCGGTGTTCGCCACCTCCACCGCCGGGGAGGAGCCGCTTGCGCCCAGGGTCACGGTGATTTCAGGAGTGGCCTCCACAATGAGGCCTGCGTTGTATTTCAGTTCCTGCCCGGTGCTCGGGGTGAGGATGAGCGAGAGCGTGTAGTATCCCGCGCTTGCGGATGAGCTGACACCCAGGTATATTTCCTTTGCGGTAATCTCACCTGCAGGCACTGAATCGAAGTAAATCCTCTGCATGCCTATTGGCGTGAATATGCTGGTCGCCCCTATCTCCACAACCCCGGATATCGGGTAGCTGCCCCTGTTCTGCAGCGAAAGGGTGAACGGCACCTCTGCGCCGATTTCAACCGTGTCTTTCGGCTCTAGGGAAAGCCGGTATTGCACCGAGGTGTCAAGCACGCTTATCGGCCCGATGTTAAGCGTCTTGGTGGTCGGCTGCTTTGCCATGTCCTGGTAGGTGAAGGTGATTGGCAGGCTATAGGTGCCGGTTTTTGTGCTGGTCCCGGAAACCAGGTTGAGGGTCACATTCACAGTGGAGTTGGATTCGATGCTGCCCACGTTTTTTTGCGTGGAGCCGTCTATGTAGAATGTCGAGTTTTCCGGCATGGTTATCACGAGGTTGTTCACAATGCCACCTGTGTTGGTGATGCCCAGGTCGAACGCCAGCGTTTCGCCGGCTGATATCTGCGTCTTGTCCACTGAAAGGGTGCGCACCGTGAGGGGTGAATACTGCTGCACAGTCAGGGGTATGGAAAACGCGGTTTTCTTGGAGCTGGTGCTACCACCTGAAGAATATGAGTAAAACACGTCTATGCTTATCAATTGTATCTTTCCCGCGGCATCCTGGTCTATCTTGAATGGCACCGCCACCTGGGCTGTTGATTTTGAGGAGATATCCCCTATTGCAATGGATGTGCTTATGCCGTCTATGATATAGTGGGGGCTGACAGATACTGCCGTTGAATCGCCCGAGTTGTAAAGCGTCAGCTGGACATAACCCATGGTGCCCGCATACACAACCGAGGGGGAGGTGGAGTAGTCGCTTATCTGCAGTATCGGCTCGGCAGACACCTGCCCCAGTGCCAGCAGCAAAACCGCAGCCACCACAAAAATATTGCCTGTTTTTCCCATCAGTCTCGCCCCCTAACCTGTTTTTTTCCGCTGTCCTTCTCTATCCTCCCGTCCTTTATGTGAACTATTCGCTTTGTCCGCCCAGCCAGGCCCGCGTCATGAGTGACCAATATCACGGTTATCCCGTGCTCATGGCAAAGCGAGAACATGACCTTGATTATTTCCTCGCTTGTCGCAGAATCAAGGTTGCCTGTCGGCTCGTCCGCGAGTATTATCTTCGGCTCGTTGGAAAGAGCGCGTGCGATTGCGACCCTCTGCTTTTCTCCACCTGAAAGTTGCGAGGGCATGCTGCCCATCTTGCCAGAAAGCCCGACCAGCTCGAGATTGCGCATCGTTCTTTCCAGCCGCTTTGCCTTGGGCATGCCCCGTATCATCAGCGGAAGCTCCACGTTCTTGAAGACCGTCAAGGTAGGCGCAAGATTGAACGCCTGGAAGACAAAGCCTATGGTGCCCCGCCTTATGTCCGCGACCTCGTCATCGCACATTTTCGAAATTGCCCTGCCGCAGATATATATCTCCCCGGAAGTCGGACGGTCAAGGCAGCCAAGAAGATGCAGCAGTGTGCTCTTGCCGCTTCCCGACCTGCCCATTATAGAGACAAGTTCGCCCCCATATATGTCCAGGCTCACCCTGTCCAGCGCCAGGAAAGGCTTTTCGCCGCGATATACTTTGGAGACTTCGCTAAGCCTCATCACAGGCGTTTTCTGCGCTGCCATGCAATGGGTGGCTTTTTCCGCATATATAAAGAAACACCAGAATATCACCCAAATCAGGCCCAGCGGCCCTGAACAATGCTGCGCCGCCGCATTCACCCTGTCAGTCCGTTCCCCTGCCCGCGCGCTGCCTTAGTTACCCTATTAATATTACGTGCAGAATCCCATGCATGGGCGATATATTCGACTATGACGAACTTGCGCAATCAGCGGTGGATGCGATTTGCGATGCGGGCGCGTGGCACCGCGCGGTTTCAATCGACTTGGAGACAAAGATAGAGAAGAAAAGCGATTTCCTTTCAGGCGAGCGGCTGTTGGGCATCGGTTTTGCAAGAAGGGCTGGGGAAATTGTGGAGACGAAAATGCTGCGGCTGGAGGAGGACACGGACGAGGCCGAAGTGAGGTTGTTGGAAGAGGCTGCGAGATGGCTTTGCAACGTTCGCCCGCTTCTTTTGCTCGGCTACAATATTTCCGGCTACGACTACCCGCTGCTGGCGCTCAAGGTAAAATGGTATGACCAGCGCGGGCGCGCCTCCTGCAAGGAAGGCGAACGCCCGGTCTTCCCGCGCGAGTACTGGGCGCTCAAAGACGCGCTCACGCGCGCATTCGTGCTGGACATGATGCATTCGCTGCGGTATGCCATGGCAAGGCATGACGGAAACACGGCGAAATACCGCTCGCTTGCCTATTCTGTTTCGCATCCGATGTTTTCCCGCCTCCCCCTGATGAGAAGGAAGGGGCTGGCTGACCCGGATGCGCAAACCGGAAAAGACACACAAATGGACAAGGGCAGGAAGCTTTATGAGATGTGGAAAACGCGCGACCCCTCGTTTGAAAGCTACCTGGAAGGCGACGTGCACGATGTGCTTCTTTTGGCTGAAGAAATCTATGGAGTGGGAAAGAAAAAATGAGGGTCAGGCTCGTGAACTTAAAGCTGAAAAACAACGAGAAGGTGTTGCCGCTTGAATGATGCCAAAGAGGGTGAGAAAAAGGAAATTGTTTCTCTTTTTGCGCTTCCCATCATGCGCGCGGGGCAGCGGGAATTCTATTTGGATGCAAAGCAAGCGGCAGATAACGGGCTGGTGCTGCTGGCAAACGCGCCAACCGGAATAGGGAAAACCGCTGCCGCGCTTTCGGCTGCGCTGGAATCCGCCCTGCCCTCAGGCAGAAAGGTGCTGTTCCTCACCAACCGGAGCTCGCACCACCTCCAGGCGGTTGAGGAGATTGCCAGGATGAATGAAAAAAGGAAGCATGCGATTGCCGCTGCAAGGCTTGGCAGGATTTTGCCAGGAGCAAAAGAAGCAACGCCATCCGCAAATGCAACGCATGGCGGCGCAAATGCAAATCAGGGCGGGGACAGGATACTTCTGGTGGACAAGATAGCCAAGGAGAAGATGTGCCTGCACAAGATGAGGAACCCGGGCGAAAACGGGCCATTGCGCTGCGAGATGAGCCGTTCGTTCTGCGCCTACTCGCGCCCGAATGAAGGCGTGGTGCAAGATGTGCTGGAATCTGGGCTGGCTGCCACCGGATTAAATTCGCTTTGCGCCGGAAAATCCGCCTGCCCGCACTTTGCCGCGCTCGGGGCGATGAGGGGGGCGGATGTTGTGATAGCCGACTACCGCTATCTTTTTGACGAGGGGGTGAGAAATGTCTTTTTCCAGTCCTCGGGCTTCACGCTGCAAAACAGCGACGTGATAATAGACGAGGCGCACAATTTGCCGGATGCTGTGCGCGAAATCAACAGCCCATCGATTGACCAGGACAGCTGCCGGCTTGCCGCGCAGGGCATGCAGCTTGCCAGAAAGCTTGCAAAAAAACAGGGCGATGCTGAGATTGCCGAATCGTTTGCCGCGCCCCATGCCTACCTGCGGGACACGCTCTCAGGGCTTGTTGACGAGGCAGGGCTTCAAGGCGAGGAGGGGGAGGATGAACCGCTTGGGCCATCCGTATCCTCAATATTCGCAAAAGAGCACTATGGGAGAAGCACGCTTGGCGGCGCTGGATTTGGCAAGGGAAACGCACGTCTCATTTCAACCGAGCTTTTGCGAGCCGCCTCATACGTGCGGGAGTGCTTTGCCAAGGGCAAAATCAGCGAGGAGTTTTCAGCTGAAGGGGTGAGAAGGATGGAGGAGCTTGCGCGCTTCCTGTCAGCCGCCGCATCAGCGGCAGAAGGCGAGAAGTCCGCGGGCCTTTTTGCGCGCAATGCGGGAGAGGAAAGATACTGCATCAAAGCCGCGCTTTTCGACGCGTCCGGCATATCGAGGGGGATTTTCGGGGATATGCACTCGGCGGTGCTGATGAGCGGGACGCTGGTCGGGAAAAAGGCGCTTGTGGACCTGCTCGGCATCGATGAAACCCGCGTGCTGGGGATGGAAGAGAGCGCTTACCAAAGCTCGTTTTCGCCAAAAAAAAATCCGATAGCGATTTGCACAGCCGCATCATCAAGGCTCAGCGGCAGGAAGGAGATCGGGAACATCGAGATGATGGCGAGAATAATCGAGGATGCCGCCCGCAACTGCCTGCCGTATTCTGCAGCCGTTTTCTACCCGTCTTATGATTATATGGGCATGGTGATGGCAAAGCTTGTGCTTCCGGAATTTTTGCACGAATCCGAGCACAGGCGCAGCGCAGGAAGGGCAGGGGAAAAAAAGGCCAGGCTTGAGGGCAGGGTTAGCTCAGCGCCGGTCATTTTCCACGCAGTCATAGGCGGCTCGTTTTCCGAAGGGGTGGATTTCAAAAAAAACCCGTTCAAGCTGATAATAGTGGCTGGATTTCCGCACCCGAAGAGCAGCGGGCCCCACGCGGCATATCAGTCCTACCTTGGCTGGAAATTCAAAAGCCAGGCCACTGCCGAGCATTACGCATCGATTTACCCAGCAATCATCCGCTCGGTCCAGGCCCTCGGGCGGGGGATACGGAATGAAACCGACTGGTGCTATGGGCTTTTCATTGACGACCGGTTTGAAAAATACCGAGGATTGCTGCCGATGGAAATCCGGATGCGCGCAGGGCAGCTTTCGCCATTGGCAGTTGGAAAAAGCATCCGGCAGTTCGCAGAGCGCGCTGGCGCAGCCTGACCAGGTGCTCTTTGCTTGTTTTGGCATGATGGGCAGGTCGGTTTTCTGCAGAGCAGCGCCCGGAGTAGTGTTTTAAATTCTGCCTCAGTATTTTTTGCGGGAAGAGTGAAGCAAGTTTGCGGCTGGCTGGTTTTTCAGCGCAGCCGCGGGTTTTGGAAAAAGCCAGGCGTTTTGCATTGCCGCAAGACCGGGTTTGCGCTGCAAAAATGCGCGCATCCGCCTTTTTCAAGTCCATAGTATATTTGCAAACGGGGGGGAAAACATGGAAATCTCCAAGCGCACTGCCGCACTGGGAACTGAAACAGCTTTCGAAGTTCTTGCCGAGGTCAACCGTCTGAGGCGTGAAGGCAAGGACGTCATCAGCTTCTGCATAGGCCAGCCGGACTTCGACACTCCAAAAAACATCAAGGAGGCTGCAAAAAAGGCTATGGACGAGGGGAAGACCGGATACACCGATTCCGCCGGTTTGCTAATCGCGCGCGAGGCGGTCGCCAATTACCTGTCAAAGACAAGGGGAATTGAGGTGAAGCCAGAGCATGTTGTGATTGCGAATGGCGCAAAGCCTTTCATCTACTACACGATTGCCTGCACCACGGATTACGGTGTTGGAGACGAGGTAATATACCCGAATCCAGGTTATCCGATTTACGAGTCGCAGATAATCTCCAACGGGGCTGTGCCAGTGCCATTGCCGCTCTCGGAGAAGAAAAAATTCAGCTTCGACATCGAGGAGCTGAAAAGCAGGATAAGCAACCGGACAAGGCTTCTCATAATCAATTCGCCCCAGAACCCCACTGGCGGGGTGCTGGAAGAGGATGACCTTAAGGAAGTGGCTGCGCTTGCCAAGAAGCACGATTTTTGGGTTTACTCGGATGAGGTCTACTGCAAGATGGTGTATGACAAGGAGTTTCGCAGCATCGCAAGCCAGCCGGACATGTACCAGCGCACTGTGATATCGGACGGGGCGTCAAAAGCGTACGCGATGACCGGATGGAGAATTGGCTTCATGGCAAACCCAACGCTTTCACAGCATATCGCGCGCTGGGTGACCAATACGGAGAGCTGCTCCAACCACATGACGCAGTATGCGCTCATAGAAGCGCTGAACGGCCCGCAAAGCGACTCGGAAAAAATGGTTGCAAGCTTTCGTGAGAGGCGCGACCTCATCGTGAAGCTCCTCAATGAGATAGACGGCGTGAGCTGCCTGATGCCCGGCGGGGCTTTCTACGCGTTTCCCAATGTCACAAAAGCGTGCGAAAAGCTGGGGCTGAAAAATTCTGAAGAGCTCAGGGGGCTTCTTTTGAAAAATGGGGTGGCTGTGCTCTCGGATGTTCATTTTGGGAAAAGGAATCCGGGCGACACGGAGCAGCACCTCAGGTTCAGCTATGTTGCTTCAAAGGAGAACATTGTTGAGGGAATGAGGCGGATGAAGCAGCTGATTGGGGCAAAGGGGCAGGAAGGGGCGGTTACCTGGTGGTAAAAAAATACGCGGATAGGTGAAAATGTGAGTTTCATCCACCCCAAGTCAGATGTTGACCCAGCCGCCATTCTTGGGAAGAATGTTTATGTCGGGGCATTCGCCTGCATACGCGCTGACGAAGGGGAGGTGAAGGTTGGCGAGGGCAGCAGCATACAGGAAAATTGCGTGGTGCATGGCGAGGGAGTGAAAATAGGGAAGCGCGTGACTGTTGGACACGGGGCAATTGTGCATGGCTGCAAGGTGGGAGACAATGTTCTGGTCGGAATGAACGCCACATTGCTCAATGGATGCGAAATAGGGGAATGGAGCATAATTGCGGCGGGCGCGGTTGTCACCGAGGGCATGAGGGTGCCAGCAGGAAGCTTGGCGGCTGGCGTGCCCGCCAAGGTGCTAAGAAGCACGAGCCTGAAGGACAGGGAACTGATACGAAATTCGTGCGAGAATTATCTTGCAAAACTGAAGAAGATGGGTAAATTCGAATGAAACAATGTGTGCTGGTGAAAAGATGGGAATAATCGGCTCTGATGGGGAAGAAAAACACTATTCTACAGAGGAAATAGCAAAAGCCGCAAACCAGATGCGCGGATACGCGCTGATTGCGCTGCATTGCGCTGGCTCCGGGCACAGCGGCGGCACGCTTTCAGCAATGGATATTGCCGCGGTGCTGTATTTGAGGATAATGAGGCACAAGCCCTCCGACCCTGAATGGGAAGGGCGGGACAGGCTGTTTTTCTCAGGCGGGCACAAGACGCCTGCCTGGTATATTCCGCTTGGCTATTGCGGCTACTTTGACATCAGGCAAACAGCCACGCTGCGCAAGCTGGGCAGCCCTTTCCAGGGGCATCCGGACAGGAAAAAGTGCAAGGGCATTGAGCTTTCATGCGGCTCGCTGGGGCAGGGGCTAAGCGTTGCGGTGGGCGATGCGCTTGCAATCAGGCTGGACGGAAAAAAGCAGAGGGTGTTCTGCCTGATGGGGGACGGTGAGCAGCAGGAAGGGCAGATTTGGGAGGCCGCTATGGAGGCGGGGCATTACAAGCTGGATAACCTGGTCGGGATAATCGACAGGAATATGCTGCAGATAGACGGATGGACGAAAGACGTGATGGGCGTTGACCCGCTTGAGGACAAATACCGGGCTTTCGGCTGGCATGCGATAGTTTGCAACGGGCACAGCACAGAGGAACTTGTCGCGGCATTTGAGGAAGCGGAAAAAATCAAGGGCAAGCCCACTGTGATAATCGCCAATACTGTGAAGGGAAAGGGCGTTAGCTTTATGGAAGGGCTGGCGGGCTGGCACGGAAGGGCGCCAAACAAGGAGGAGCTGGAAAAAGCGCTTGCAGAGCTGGGACTGGAAAACCTGCCAAAGGATGAGATGGTTGAAATCGCGAGGCAGCACCAGAAAAAGGCCGATGCGGAGGTGGAAGCCTCCATGCCAAAGTTTTCCAGAAACTACTGGTGGAATGCCCAGGAAAACATGAAGGTGGAGATGAAGGCAACGCGCTTTGGCTTTGGCGAGGAGTTGGCCGAGAGCCAAAATCCTGACGTGGTGGCGCTTGGAGCGGATATTTCCGGCTCGATTTGCATCAATATGTTCTATGATAAGAAGCCCGAGAGGAAAGGGCGGTTCTTTTCCATGGGAATAGCCGAGCAGTCAGGGACCTGCGTTGCCGCAGGATTTGCCAAGGAGGGAAAGATACCCTTTTTTGGCACATACGGGGTGTTTGCTGCGGGCAGGGCGCTTGACCAGGTCAGGACCACAGTCTGCTATGGGAACTGGAATGTGAAGATAGTGGGCGCGCACGGCGGCGTTTCAGTGGGGCCTGACGGTGCGACGCACCAGGCGCTTGAGGAAATATTCCAGATGGCAGGGCTTCCAAACATGAACCTGCTGGTGCCTTGCGATTCGGTTGAAACGAAAAAGGCAACGCACGCGATGATTGAGGAAATCAGGGGGCCTTGCTATATTAGATACGCAAGGGAGGCGACGCCAATTGTGACGGATGCGAAAACCCCGTACCAGTTCGGAAAGGCGACTGTCATACGCTACAGGGGCGAGCAGCCGAAATTCATCGATGCGTTTGAGACGGTGCTTGCTGGAGAGGCAAAGGATGAGGGGGAAGACATATCTCTGGTTGCCTGCGGGCCCGAGGTGCCAGAAGCAATGCGCGCAGCATGGATACTCAAGGAGGAATTTGGAATAAGGGCAAGGGTGGTCAATGTTTCCACGATAAAGCCGCTTGACAGGCAGGCGGTTGCCAGCGCTGCCGGGCAGACCAGGGCAGTGCTTACCGTGGAAGAGCATCAGAAAGGAGGCTTGGGCAACCTGGTGGCCGCAGCAATACTGCAGGACGAGTCTCTCTACGGGAAGCCCGTCGCATTTGGCATGATTGGCGTAAACGACGAGTTTGGGGAGTCGGGCGCGCCTTGGGAGCTGATAAGAAAATTCGGGCTTGCTGCCGAGCACATTGCAACAAAGGCAAGGCAGATGGCGGGCAGGAAGAAGAAATAGGCAGCCGCATAACTAATTTTTAAAAACAAACAATCAGATATGCGCATGCTTAGGAGGGATTATTCCGCCTTGAAAGGGGCGCAACATGTGGCAGTTGGCATGGGCAGGCGTTACCCTGCCAATATGGAATTTGTGAAAGCAGCGGATAAATACGGATTTGAGAGATTCAAGCCGCTTTTCGGCCTCAATGGCCTGCAGCGATTGAAAAAAGGGCTGCGGATTGGGGCTGAAGAAAAACTGCAGGATAATGATGCTATGCGCCTGAACTGCGCGCGCAACCAGCTCCAGTTCATCGCATTCTCCCTCTACCTTTCAAAAACGCTTGCCGCAATGGCGAGAGTTGAGGCCGGTGCGAAAGAAGTGGAGTTTTTATGGGTGCGGGATTATTTGCAAGGCGCCATCAAGGGCAGGGCAGTGCCTTTCGAGATATTCAGCCTGGATGAGTTTGCCTCGGAATATGTGGATGCCAACTGGTCAGGCAGCAGGTTGGATGGGCGCGAAATGGCGTCTGCCATCAATCTCATGGGGAACATGATGATGGAGGCGATAAAGGTCCGGTGGGATTGCACATACAAGATGATTGAAACCCATAACACCTCGTATCATGCCATGGTGCACGCCGCTTTTTTCATAGAGAAGCTCCTTGAGAAGACCATCCGGCTTTACGATGAAGGCGGAAAAACGCGGGAAAGCGGGTAAGTGCTCTTATAATTCTGACCTGAGTTGCATGAGCCATGCCAAAAAAAGAGGAAGACTGGAAAGGCAGGCTATCGCCCGAGCAGTACCGCGTTTTGCGGCAGAAAGGCACTGAGCCACCGTTTTGCGGTGCTTATTGGGGCAACAAAGAGGAAGGGAAATACTTTTGCGCTGCCTGCAACAGCCTGCTGTTCGCCTCTGGCAGCAAGTTCGATTCAGGCACAGGCTGGCCTTCGTTTTTTTCGCCAGCCAGAAAAGGCGCAGTGAAAGAAAAAAAAGATGAGAGCCTGGGAATGCGGCGGGTGGAAGTTGTTTGCGCAAAGTGCGGCGGGCACCTAGGGCATGTTTTTGACGATGGGCCGCCGCCAACAAGGAGAAGGTATTGCATAAACTCAGCCGCCCTGAGATTTTTGGAAAGTAAGAAGTGATTGCATGAGGGCGCAAAAAGCCACATTCGCGGCAGGTTGCTTCTGGGGCGTGGAGGAGCTTTTCCGCCGCCTGCCCGGCGTGAAGGGCACGCGCGTCGGCTATACCGGCGGGAAAACAACGAGGCCGGGCTACCAGATGGTATGCACGGGCCTGACCGGACACGCGGAAGCCGTGGAGATTGTTTTTGACCCAAAGAAACTAAGCTATGCGAAACTTCTGGAGATTTTCTTCGAGAACCACAACCCAACAACGCCCAATCGGCAGGGATGGGACATTGGAACGCAGTATAGGTCGGCAATATTTTACCACAGCAAGCGGCAGATGCTGGAGGCTGAAAAGGCGAAAGAGAATGCGGGGCTGAAAGGAAAATGGGCGGGAAAGAAGATAGCTACGCAGGTTGAGCCTGCCGGAGAATTCTGGGAAGCGGAGCAATACCACCAGAAATACTTGCTCAAAAAAGGGGCGGCCAGCTGCCACCCATAGGATTTCATTTCTTGAGCGCAAAAAAGACCAGCAGCCCGCAGGCAAGCGTGGCCACGTTCATCAGGGCAAGGTCATAAAGCCCGCCCAGAAAGCCGTCAATGACGAGAAACAGGACCCCAAGCGAATAGACCAGCACGAAGTTTTTCATCACATTTTTCTTGCCAGCCCTTAGGGCAAAATACTGCATGAGCCAGCCTGCCCCGATGAGCAGCAGCCCAAGCAGGGAAATATAATGTAGTTCCATCTCAACACCCACCAATAGATGGAACGGGAATAATTTAAGCTCTCCCCTTCCCTACTTTGCCATGCGCCTTTACACACACACCGATCTGGACGGGGTTTTCTCGGCTGTTCTGCTCACAGTCCTGGAGGAGGTGGACGAGATACGGTTTTTGGACCCGGGGACTGTGCAGGCGGGCAAAATACCATTCACCAAATTCGACATCATATCGGATCTGCCCTATGACAAGAGATGCGGAATGTGGTTTGACCACCACCAGAGCAGCAAGCCAAAAGATGGGATTGCTTTTGAAGGCGCATGGAAGCTTGCGCCCAGCTGCGCGCGCGTGATTTTCGATTGGGCGCAAAACCCTTATTTGGAGAAATATGCGCCTGCCCTTGCTGAGGTGGACAGGATAGATTCGGGAGAGGTGCCAGTTGAGGAGGCAAGAAACCCGACCGGATGGTTCCTGTTCTCAAACACTTTGGAAACAAGCGCTGAAAAGAAGGAGGACGACGATTACAGGCGGCACGTGATTGGCTTGCTAAGGAAGAACCCTGATATCGCATCTGTGCTTTCCGACGGAAGGGTGGCGCGAAGGGCTGAAAATGTGGGGGAAGAGCTTGCGCTTTTCAAGAAGCTTTTGCTCGAAAACACAAGAATGGTAGGAAAAGTTGCGTTTTCGGACATGCGGGGCGTGGCGAATTTCCCGCGGGGGAACAATTACCTGATTTATTCGCTGTTTCCAGATGCGCTAACAAGCGTGAGGCTGATGCCCCAAGACGAGGAAAAAGACAGTGTGAAGATATCGGTCGGGCACAATGTCTACGGTAAGAAAAGCGAGTTTGATGTTGGGGCAGCCATGAAAAGGATTGGCGGGGGCGGGCACCGCCCTGTGGGCGGAGCAAGCGTGAAAAAAGAGGATGCGCAAAGACTCGCAATGCGGCTTGTGGACGAGATAAACGATTTTGAGGGGGACGGGGAGCGATGAAAAAACCTGCCCATGCGCCAGCACCAGCCGCCATTGCCATCGGCCTATTGGAAGACGCCAACCGCGCATTGTTCTTATGCAGGAAAAATAATCAGGGGCAGGAAACCGTGGAACTGCCATCCGTCATTTTGCAGAAAGGAGAGAACCCTGTCGCCGCACTTACATCCGATTTTCGGCGCCAAACCGGGATAGACGGGCAGGTGCATGAGATACTTTTCGAGCGCAAGCACAATGCCGGCTCGAGAAAGAGGAGGATTTTTGTCCCTGCGCTGGTTTTCAGGGTGACTGCGAAAAATTCAGCCTGCAGGCCGGCTCCCGAGTTCTCGGGATATCGGTGGCTGGAACGGGGGGACCTGGCAGGGCACAGGCTGGCAAAAAACTGCGCATGGCTCTGAATTGGCGGCGCATATTTGCAGATGGATTGCTTTCAGCCATGCAAAAGCTTTCAGCCCGGTCTGATTGGGGCGGAATTTGGGGCTTAGTTTGGGGAAACCATTTATAAGCGGAAAAAAACTTCCTAGCGGGCGGGCTCAAGCCTGCCCGGAGAAAAGGTGGTTGGAATGGGAATTAAGATAGCCTCCGCGATTGCCCTGCTCGCGCTTTTAGGCGCTGTGTTCGCTTTCGGCGGATTTGGGACGGGCAAGACGCAGGCGGATGTCCCGGACTCTGTTAGGATAAGCTTCATGAAGGCAGTGCATGAGGGGGATTATTCTGCCGCAAAGGCGATAAACGAGGAATACGGAATTGGCGGCAGGATGGTGGAAAACGAGGAATTGTTCGGATTGCGCCACCAGATGCAGATAAAGGCTGAGTCTGGCGATTATGCTGCGGCTTTGGAGCTGCAAAAGCAGATGGGCGAGATTGCCAAGGAACAGATGCCTGCGAAGATGGGCAAGGGTTCCAGGATGGGCCAGGGAGCAGGCAAGGCAATGGGCGCGGGCGCTGGAAAAGGCAGGGCCAACGGCGGCTGCCAGTATGCGGCAGAGCAGAGCCAGAAAGCCTAGGCAGGGAATTTGTATAGCGCGAAGGGGGCGAGGCGGCGCCACAGAAAAAACAGCACGGCTTTCCCGCCCGGCATGGATTGGCGGAGCCCCTCTTTTTTATTCTTTCATATTGCATAGGGTCTGATGATGGACGCGCGCTCACGGCTTTTGTTCTGGCTTCTGTCCGCCACAAAAGGAGGGCCAACCAGAACAAAGGTGCTGATGGCAATTCGGGAAAAGCCCATGAACCTGCGCCAGCTTTCGCTTTTGCTGGGCATGGATTACAAGTCGGTCAAGGCGCACATAGATGTGCTCTTGAAAAACAACGTGATAGACGCGCATGGGAAATACGGGGCGGTGTATTTCATTTCCCCGCAGTGGGAAGGGAACGAGTACTTGAAGGGGATGCTGGGTGGTGCACATGGTGAAAAAACAGGAAAAAAATCCTGAGAAAAAAAATGGCTTTTCGGCAAAGGCGCTTTTGGGCACAATAGTGATTGCCGCGGCAGCCATGCTTTCACTCATGGCTTTTGACGCCCTTATGCCATTCCGCAGGGGCATGATGTGGGACCTTATGCCGATTGTGGGCAGCCTTTCATTCCTGATAATCGCATTTTCAATCATTCTGATTTACACCTACCTGAAGGATTATCTGGAGCTTAAAAGCGGATTCACGCTTGCGCTTTTGCTCGCAATTGTGGCTTTTTTCATGTTCGGCGTTTCCTCAAACCCGGCGGTCCACATGTTCTTCGGAGCTTACGGGCGGCCCGGCTTTTTCAGCTTCCTACCCTATCTTTTTGCTGCGCTCGCCCTGGGAATCCTTGTGTGGATATCAAATAAATGAAAAAGGGCGGGGGAATGCAGATTGCCTTATATTCACCAAACCCTAAATCACTCAATGGAAGAAAAAACACCAGTTGAGCCGGCAGAAGAGACGCATTTTGACCGCAAGAAGAAATACCGCGAGCTTATTGCAAGCGGCGTTACCGACAAGGAGGCCGTGGAATCGGTTTGGCCGTCCACAACCGCCCGGATTGCGAAAAACGCGAAGGACAAGAAGGATGCAAAAGCCGGGGAAAAAGAGACCAAATAGGCTGCTTGCCCTGTTCTTTAGACATGCATATAGCAGATACTGATAGCAGCAGCATCAGCGGAATGGAAAACTCATCTGTGATTTACTAGTAGCGGTGCCGCTGCACCACTGGAATACTACTGTCTGCTCTGCTTAAAAAGGCTTCAAAAACCCGTCATTAACTTGCGCGCGATGCGCAGAAGCGACCAGTAACAGGTGATTGGAATGAAAATAAACATCGATGAGCTGACCTATGAGGAAATAAAGGAAGTGGTGGACAGGCTGCGGCAGATGAAGATAGAGTCCAAGTTCACAAGGATGGGCGGTATGATAGTGCTGCAGACCGAGCAGGGAACTGTGCAGGTGCCCCAAAACGAGGCTGCCGCGCTTTACGGGATACCTGCCGTCTTTTAGACGGCTCCCTTTTCTTTTCATTTTCCCTTATGGAGCCATCTTAACCCTCTAAACACAACATATAATAATGAATGGCTTCAGAAATAAAGAGTGGCAATTGCACAATATTTTTATCGGATAGAGGGCGATGGGAATTCTTGCCGGAAAAGATTGGGTCGGTCTGTTTTTCTCTCAGCAAAGCTCTTGCAGCATTCCCCAAAAGTCAAAAATGCCGCCAAAATGGTCGCCGTTGCCGGCTGCACGGCCGCGGCTGGATGTTCTGATACGGGCAGCGGGCTTTATGCCAACATATTAGTGCTATTAGTAGGCATCTTTTCCACTGCAGCAATAATCACAAAGGCATTTTTCCACATGACTGCAAGAAAAAAAAGGAGCAAAAAGCCGGATAGTCTGAAAAATGCGAGCGAACCTGATTTGAGTGGGGAAGCAATCGAGGCGGACCAGACCTCCCCTCCCCAGTTGCAGACCGAACCGACCCCCATACTATGGAAAGGACAGGTTGTGCCCAAGCCCCAGTCGCCCAGGCAGACCGGGCTGATTTCAGAAACATGGGCGAAACAGACATTCTCTTTCCCTTTGCAAGTTGAGCCGTTTTCGAAAACATTGGCGGACAGGAACGCCTTGACTTCGCCGCAAGACGCTTCTGCCCATCAGCAAATTCCCTCCGAGCCTAATTCGAGACCTAATTTCATCGGCATATTCGCCCCCCCAATCCCGTTTTACCACCCGCACCACTACGCCAAAACATTATCTGGAGCGGGCGGGGGGAAAGATTATTCCAAAGACAAGGATATGGCAAGCAGCAAGGCAAATTCCGTGTTTGAAAGCCTTGCCAGGATTGCAAGGCAGCTGGATGCCCTGGGCGACGCCATAAGCAAAATCAAAGATGGAGCGGTAATGAAAGAGATGGACAATGCCCTGACACATGCCAAGTCAGTGATGGCAAAACAGACCCTTGAGGCCCAAATCATCAGCAATCTGAGAGTGGATGCAAAAAGCGCGGCAAAGGATATGATGCGGGGGCTGTTGCCAATGCTGGACAGCCTTGACTTGATTTCCGGATTAGGCACGAAACTGGAGGGGAGGCAAAAACGGGGCATATTACTCGCAACCTCCAATATCAGGGCGATATTGGGGCGGGAAGGCCTGATGGAGATGGACGTTGTCGGCCATCTCTTCAATCCGCATTTGCATGAAGTGGCCTCATTTGTTGATTCGCCCGCAGACAAAGGAACGATTGTTCATGTGACTAAGACCGGGTACTTTTTCAAGGAAGAGATGCTGAGGCTAGCAAGAGTGGCTGTTTCAATGGGCCGCTGAAGCCAAAAAGCATGACATGGGCTGGTTTTGGAAAAAATTGGAAAATAAAAAAACAAAAGGGAAAGGAAAGGACATGGCTAAATGATTTAGCCAAAGAGAGACGCAAGGCCTTCTGCCGCTGCAGCTTCCTGCTTGGCAGGATCCTCCTTTTTCTCCTCTTTCTTTGCCTCTGCTGGCGCAGCTGCCGCAGGAGCCGCAGCCACTGGCATTGCCGCAGCCTTCAGGAGCTCTTCGAAGTTCACTCCCTTGACCGCCTCGGCAAGCACCTGTGCCTTGGCCTCCTCGACATTCGCACCTGCTGCCTTGAGCACGGCAACAAGGTTCTCTTTGGTTATTTCCTTCTCAGCGCCCTTGAGAACGAGGGCAGCGTGCAGGTATGCGTCAATTTTCATAGTGTAACCTCCTACTTTTTCTCCGTTGCTGGCGCCTCACCGGTAGAAGCGGCCGGTGCTGCGTTAGACTGTGATTTGAGATTTCCGACTTCTCCGGAGAGCGTGTCTCCCAGGATGACAGCCTGCGCCAGAAGCAGCTCGGTCGATGCGTCCGAGTAGACGTGGCCGTTTATCGCCATGTTCCTGCCCTGCGAAAAGGCATTGGACAGGAGCGCCGATATGTTCTGAGATGTCGGGAAAGATGCGTTGTAAGACACGTTGAAAGCCTGCGAAAGCGAAGCTTGCAGGTCAGCATGCAGCTGTTGCTCGTCGATATCAAGCACGGACGAGGTGAAAGTGAATTTGCCATCGTAGGCGGCCACCATGTTCACCATCGCGTCAAACGGGAGTATGTTCAGCTTCTGCAGCGCCTTGCACACCGCATCGGAGATCTTGGCGCCCTTTTTTGCGACAACCGAGTCTTTTGCCACGATGATTTTCCCGCCTTTTATCTGGGCGTTTATTCCTGCGCCTTTCAGCTCGGAAAGCGCCGGACCGGGCATCAGGTCAGTCTCGCCTTCGGGCACAACGATGTCGAAGGGGGCAATCTGCCCGGGCTTTGCTGCCACTTTGACCTTGTTGTCCTTGAAGAACTTGTAAAGGGAATAAGGCGTAAGGCTGGTGAAGACCAGCGCTGTGGGAAAATCAAGATGCGCTGACAGCTCGCCCTTGCCGCTTTTGTCAAGAGCGCGTATGATGACGCTGTTTTTGGCAACTGAGAAATCAGCAGAGCCGCGCAGCTTCTTTTTGGACGACTGCAATATGCGGTCAGGCAGGTTTCGCAGGTTGAGAAGCGCCACCACCGGGTATTTCTTGGAGATGGATGAAATCGCCTCGACCTTTTCTTTTTTCGCTTCAATCGCAACGCTGACTTTTTTCGTCTTTGCGCCTTTCATTTTCTTTTTGGTCATAAGAACACCTTATGCGACCTTCACTGGCTTGCCCATGGTAAGCTTCACGTAAACGGACTTGATGCAAGGCTCGGTCACTTTCGCCTTCACCTTTTCATATGCCGCCTCGAAATTCTCAACCAGGTCAGAAACGTCCATATTCTCGCCGCCCATGACGCACTGCGCCACTGGCAGGTACTTGCCCTTCGAAAGCAGCCGCACACGGCGCTTTGCCTGCTCAATTGCGTCTTTTACCGAGCCGGTTATCGGGCGGGGAAGCTTTCCCTTTGCGCCCAGAACCTGCCCGAGAGATTTCCCGATCTGAATCATGAGATTGGGCTGCGCGATGAACTCGCTTTGCGAGGCAAGCGCCTTGACGTGATTGCGGTCGGAGGCAAGCTTCTGGATGCCCGAGGCATCGATTATTTCTGTTGCTCCGGCGTTTTTGGCATCAAGGGCCATCTGCCCATCAGCAAATACAACGATATTCTGGGTCTTGCCCTTGCCCTTGGGGAGGATGATATCCAGATTTAGGCGGTTTTCAGCCTTGGCAAAGTCCACACCGCGGAAATTGACTATGAATTCCACTGATTGCGTGAATTTGCGCTTGCCTTTGTCCTCTAGGGCTTTGGTTATGGCTGCTGCAATCGATTTTCGGTCCATATGAATTCCCTCCCAATCCGCAGTTTGCCAGGATTGGTTACGGCGGGAAAAGCCGTTGTAGGCAGGTTAAGGTGATAAAGATTTTAAAAGGTTGCTACCTGCGGCCATCAGATGCGCGCGCGGGCAGGATGATGCGCCTGGATGCCCGGATGCAACCTCATTGCGTAATGCCGGGCGTTTCTTGTCTTGAGCACTTGCTCCATTTCATTGCCAATACATCTTTTGGGAATCGGATATTTTTTGCTTTCCAGGCTGCCAGATATGACTTTTGAACCGCCGGAATTGCCGGCTGCCTTTATAGTATCCGCCCCATCTTCCTTTTTTTCCGGGTCAACCTGCTCGATTTTCGGTTTCTTGCCTTGCTGTGCAAAATGGCTGAGTGCTACCCGGACAAAAGCGCTGGCAACTAGGGCAACATCCAATATGACAACCCAGACCAGGCCGTTGATTATGCTCCGAGTCTCTTTGTCCATGGCAATCAAATCCAAGGCATCCTGCCGCCCCGCCCGGCCTTGCAATCGCGCTTAACGCCTGCCTTTTTTCCTTGAGGCGCTTTTTTTCCGGTTCTGCTTTGAACTGTTTTTGCCGCTCTTGGCCTGCGTTCTTGTCATTTGCCATTTGCGCCTTGCAACCCCCTGTGTTTTTATCGGGGCTGATGCCACCTTGGGGGAAATCGAGCTTCTCCCTCCGATAACCTGGGCGATCATGTTCTCTATCTTTGTGCGCTTCTCAGCCAGCTGCTCCATTTCGGCAAGCTTCTCGCCGTGCTGCTCGAAACTTTCTGCCCCCTGGACTTCCTTGCTTTGAAGCTCGTAGAGGTGCGCTATCCGCTTGCCTTCTTCAATGAGCCCTTCAAGCTTCATCTTCTCATCGTAAATGCGCTCGTCTATGCTGCCCTCCAATTTCTTCGCCTGGCCAAACTCATAGCCATAGCTGTCCGTAAGCTCGCGCAGCTCCTTAAGGTATCTGCGGACGAAATTCGCCTCGACAGACTCGCGCAAAGTCTCGAAGTCCTCGTTGCCGTGCTTTATGTAGTTGGAAAGCTCCCCCATCTTCTGCTCGTAATCCTGGCGGATTGACTGTGAGTAAATTTCCACCTGGCGCATCTGTTCCATCTGCTTTTCCAAGCCAGTCAATATCGCCTTGGTCGCACCCATTTCGCGTTTGATTGATGAAACGCCCTCCACTATCTCGGATTTGAGAATGTTGAGCTCCTGCGAGTGCTTCTCGGCGGATGCAAGCCTCTCCGCCTGCTCTGCAAGCGCTGCGCGCGCCTCTATTACGCGATTGGAAGCCTCGTTCTCCAGCCGGGATATTTGCCCCAAAGTCTGCTCAAGCTCCACTGTTTTGGAGCGGTGCGAGGATATCTCCTGCCGCGACTGGTCCACCAGCGTCTCCATCTTTTCGCGCTCCTCGGCAAGCTCGCGCGCGGATTCCTCGATAAGCGCAGCCGCCTCATCATAAACCCGACGCATCTGCCCATGCGCCTTTATCGATGAAATCTGGAGCTTCTCAACTGCCGAGACCTTATTGGGAAGGTTGGAAGCCCGCTCCTGCATCCCCAATATGTTCTTTTCCATGCGAAGCACACGGTCCGAAATCGTCTCTATCTCGGATTCAAGCTTGCGCTGCATCGGAAGGTAATGTTCTGTGAGCAGCTTTTCCTTTTCCTGCCTCAGCCGATCTATCTCCTGGTTTTGCCTGAGTATTTTCTGCACCTGGCGCGCCAGCCGTTCCGAGAACTGGAGGGAAACGCCGGAAACGTGCAGCGGCTGGGGCTTTTGGATTTTTTCCTTTCCAGGCTTTTTTGATTGTAAAAGTGGCTTTATCGCTGAAAACGCCGCTTTCAGCTCATCTTCCCGCTCAGGCAAAAGCTCTGCGGAATGGTTTTTTTCCTCAGCTTGAAGCTCGGGCTGCGCCTTTTCCTGCGCAGACGATTGCTCGGCGCTCGGCTCCTGCTGGATAATCGAGGAAGCATCATTTTCCACAAGGCTTATGGGCTCTGGCTTGCTTGGGGCATCAAGCGAGATTTTTATTGCTGGGATTTTTTCCCCCTCAGGCTCGGCAGGGGCCGCAGGAGCAGAATCTTTGGCAGCGCGCATTTTATCGACCTTGGCTGCCTTTTTTTGCGCTATTTTAAGCTCCCGAAGCTCATCCGCCTTCCTTTTCTGGGCAATTTTTTCCTTCAGAGCGGTTGCAAGCTTTTTCTGCGCATGAAGCGCGGCAATCATTGATTCGACTTTCTCAAGCTGCTGTCCCACTTCCGCAATCTGCTTAGATGCCCGGCCCAGCTCCTCCTGCCTGCTTGCAGGGATTTGCTCCTGTCCGGATAACGCCCCGCTCTGCGATTGTTCGCCGGTGAACTCATAAGCTATCTTTTTTTCCTGCCTTGCGAAATCCTCGCGCTGGCGGGCAGTTTCAAGCTCCTGCTCAAAACCCTGGTTTGCGGATGAGAATATTTTGTTTTCCGAAAAGCTGTCCTGCTCATGAGAGCTACGGGAATGCTTTGTGTGCGCACTGGACCAGGAAACAAAAACGCCGCTTAAGCGGTTTTCAAGGCGGACCTTGCCCTGCGCCTCAAGAACATGGGCCCATTTCAAGGTATCTTTTTCGGAAAGCCCGCAGGCTGACGAGAGCTCGGAAACGCCGACCGGCTTCCCAGCGCTTTTGAGCGCCAGAATCAGGTCATCCAACTGCGTCCTTATGCCCCCGTCGCTCATGTTACCCCCTAATTGTGTTTGATATAAGGCTTCTTATCTATCCTGAAGCGTCCGGACATCTTCCTTCTTGCGCGCCTGTAGGCTTCCTCAATGTGCGAGGAGTTTTCCTTTGCGATATGTATTGTGAAAATCGGCTGTTCAGCCTTTATTCTCGCAGCGCGGTCAGTGGGCCTGCCGTACGCCTTGCGCATTCCTTTTTGCAGACGGTCTGCCCCTGCGCCCGCAATCATCTTGTTTTCGCGTATGACATTGTGGGGGTACACGCGGACCTTGAAAAAGTACAGATTGGGTATCGCCTTTTCAAGGTATTTGTTGGCAGCCTGCCGCCCGGCCTCAAGCGAGTTGTCCCGCAGCTGCACATCCTCGGAAGCCACCAGGTCATAGGTATAGTCAAAGGGCTGCTTGCGGCTGCCCATCTCATAGACAAGCAGCGACAAGTGCGGCATTGCCTTTACAAAGGACTTGCGCGGCCTCTTCTTCGAATAGCGAGTCCACGCTGTCTTTTCAAGCGAACGGCACGTTTTGGCTGGTCTTAATCCCATAATAACACCTCAGCATCGCATCCTTGCCAAAGTTGCAGCTGCAACATTGAGCTTACAGGAAGAGTGCTGAGATATTCCTTTCCTGTTTAATAATGTTTCTCCCACAGCAGGCTGAAATGTGTATAAAACTGTATTTAAATGTTTCTACGTTCTCGCAGAAAAAGCGACACCATGCCTATTACAGAATTGTCAAATTTCCATATTGGGCTGCAAACGCCGGAAAATGGCTTGGCGATTGCATATGTTTAAAACCACTCTGGCGCGTATTATGTTCAATCATGTAGTAAGAGGGGGGTTTTTTATGGGCTTAAAGACAGTAATGAGGGCGAACAGGCCAGAAGCAGGAAACTGCCTTGAGATTCGACTCGACTTAGTCAAGCAAAATCCGCTCAAAACATTTTTCAAGAGGATGATGGACGGGGAATACCGCAGGGGATATGAAAAAACCCCGGTGCTCATCAGGATTACCAAGGGAGGGGAGACGAGCCAGAAAATTGTGGCTCACGCGAATGAAGGGACCCTGAAACGGATTCTTGAATATGGAAACAATATTGCGATTAAAGATGGGAAAAACAGGCTTAACCTTGGCGTGGAGAGGGACTTGCACCACATTGTGATCTGGACGCGCGACCGGGCATTGATAGGCCAGGGCGAATGGTTCACAGGCAACGTGCTTGATTCCACAGGGAAGCCGCCACACAAAAAAACAAGCGCTTACCATTATAGGCTGCTCCTGGAGCAGTAGATTTGCAAAACAGGGTGGATTTATCGATGGATAATCTTGATCGGCAGTTTTTTAACCTTATTTTTACAATATTGAATGGAGTAGCACCATGGGAATTTTGATTGAAAAAAGAACTGAGGAGCGCGAAATTCCTAAAGTCGTCAACAACCCAAATTATTTCATGTCTAATGTGCCATCTGAATCCCCCACGAAATTCACTATATGCTCAAACACACAATTTCCATTTGAGCCCAACATCAAAGATAAAATTGGCAAAATTGGAGAGGAGCAGAAATTTTACAATGTTTCACTTTGTAAGACAATCGAATTTGCACAGGAAGAAGAGCAAAAAAAAACCTCCTTGCTGGTGATTGACAACTCCGGCTCCCTCACTCCAAAAGAACGGGAATTGACCCAGGAATTGGTACGAGAAAAACTTTCCACACTTGCGCCAGGCACGGATGTTAAGATATATGTCCTTGGTTTGGATAAGGATGGCAAAACGCATGATGTCTCGAATTATGAAAACGGGGTGCTCCTTATCGAAGGAACCACAGACAGCCCGGACGTTTATAGCCAGATAACGTCTGCGCTTTCGAAGAAGGGCGGCTCGACCGCGATTTGGCAGACTCTCCAAAGGGCGATTGAAACTGGAATAAAATTTAAAAACGAGGGCCGTGCCGTCGAACTGAATGTGATTACCGATGCCCTGGCAGATGATAAGAGCGCCAAGACTAATGTGGACGAACTTGGTCCAGTCGAAGAAAAGAGTTTCATTTCGCAATACTCAAGCAAAATGAGAGAATGCGGGCTGCACCTCAACATAACGGTTGTGCGAAACAACGTAACGAATCTTGGCAACGCACTCAACAGTTTTCAGGAGAGCCTAAGCAGGCTTGCACAAGAGAGTAATGGCGTTTTCTCCACCAACACATTCGGAGGTTTGCGCAACCAGGTGTATGTCGAATCAGACAATAAAGGCGACTTAAAGGTTTCCCCTATTTCTAAGCAGCAATATAATGATGCAAATGATGAAGATTCGTCCGGAGGAACTGTACGGGTCGGGCAAAACGGAATTTATGTCACACTTGAAAATACAAAAAAACAGGAAAGTGAAATCAAAAGTATCGAACTGACTTGCAGATATTCGACAAAAATAGTGCCCCCAGGCACACAAAAAGCGAACGGATGGGCAGCATTCGACATGTCCGCAAGCACTGCCACATGGCACAAGGATCTCTTGGCAGCAAAAGATGAGATAATGAAAAATTCACTTGTGCAGGCTGAAAGTGCACCTATACAATCGAGAAGCCAAGATTATGATGATGTGCGCAACGCAATATTGAATTTTGTTCTGAAAACCAAGGACAGTTTTTCATTCTATAGGGGAGGGCACTTCACGATATATACCGACGGTGGGCACGAAAACCTTTTCGATAGACCATACGAACATTATTCGCAGGACGTCTGGAAAAGCAAAGGGGGCTTCGAAGCATGGCGTGATGCCCAGTTGGACAAAATCAATTCCAGTATTAAAGATGCTGTCAAGACACTGGTGAAAAATGAGATTGCCATCCAGTTTGTGGATTGTTCAAATGAACAGTGGAAAGAAAAGGATTGGCCAGTTTACAACACCCAGCTGAGCCTCATTGCCGAACTTACTGGGGGCAGAACCATCAAGGCAGAAGATTTGAAATATGAAAACGTCATTTCTTACCAGAACGAAATAAACAAAGATTCATGGATCGGTGGACAGGCTGAATTGAAGAATCCATGTGCCACCGCCAAAATATACTACAAGAACGGCACAAGTGAAGTCAAAAACCTGGCGCTTGATCTGCAGCTTTTCAAAAACCAGAACAACTTTAATTACGGGAACAGGGAGACTTTCGCATCGGATTACCTGCGGGGCAATATCCAAACATCCAACGGAATCACCCGATTCCAAAACGATGATGGCGGAAATACGTATATTCTGCCCGCAGAACAAAAATCCAATGTGCTGCTAGTCCGTGTTGAAAATCAAAAAATCAGCTTGAAAAATCCATTTGAAGTAAATTCAAGCAAGTTTGTTTCCAACACTCTGGCTAAAGCATATTTGGGTTTTGGTTTATCCGAATCCCAATTTTATACTATTGTCGTTGGTCCGAACAAAGATAACAAGGGTGTGGATCAGCTAAGGAAGGAAATCACAGAACGCTTACCAGGAGTTTATGTCAAATACAAGCAAATCACATTTGGGGAAATAAGGAAGAATATTTTAGAAATGATTTCTAACGGCGAATTTGGCGATTCGGATGCACAACGCATCGCGAAATATCTTTCGGGCAAAACCCAAGGCAAATTCAACAGTAGTTATTTTGAGTATGATTCAGGGGTTAAAAAAGTTGTGGCCAGGACCCCAGATTACGACCAGGATCTCATGTCCGTAACCACCGCCCTGCAACTCACCAAATTGCTGGGTGAGATCCCTGATCAGATATTGATAAGTTTCCCAAATCTTGACCGGAAAGATGCCGACAACCCGATTAACTCAGTGCTGAATAGAATGGGTGCTGATCAGATAAGAATAGTGCCTGTTCTTAATCCAGTATCTGTAGAAAATGGAAATGTCGTCCTAACGTTCAACAAAGATGCCGATGCAGAGCAGGTTGACATGATTAAAAATGATCTGCTCAAGAATGGCGTTACTTTGGTCGACTCTGATGGCATCGAGCGTAAGCTCAAGGTAGTGGAATTGAACGGCGGCATACTGCATGTCGAACAGACGCTCAAGTCGATTTCAAATATGTTCGGAGGCGGCGGGTTCGCCATCAAAATCGGCAACGATATGGTGGCAAGCTGCGTGGCGGCCAGAAAAACGGATATTGAAGGCATGGGGCTACAAAATACGCTGCCCTAAATTCACAATACAGCCAAGTCCATTGGAAAGAATTAAGTTTAACAAGCTTTTTATTCTGCTTCATAGTAAAATTATTTTCCTACCTGCCAATCCTAAGATGGTAAAATCCGTCGTCTTCCTCAACTCCATCCTTGCTTTTTGAAGCTACATAATCCAGCCCTGATTTTCCTTCTTTCATCTCAAGCTTTTTGCCAAGCACTCGCTGCGCGTATTCTTTTTGCTTCTCTATTTTTGCATCGATTGACTGCGAAGAGAGCGCAGAAACGATTTGCGGGAAATTCAGATCCACAGTCAGCTGCCCGCCGTAATCGCGCACCATGAGGCGGTTCCATTCCTCGGCCGGCAATGAATAGACCTCATCGGCGCTGTAAAACCCATAGTCGAAAAGGTCCAGCCTGAATCCCTTCTTGCCCTGCGAGCAGAGCGAAACTAGGAATTTTTCCGAGTCGAAATTGAACGGGATTGCCCTGCCCTCATCGGTGCGTGAAAGGAAGGCTGAGACTGAGGGCAGTGGGAATGCGACTGGCTTTTTGGAGAATGTTCCGCCTGCAGAAGCCTCCAGCTCAAATATCTGGCTGCCCTCCCGCGAGTAAAACCTTGCCGGAAGGTCGGTGAGAAGCTCGTTTATCCGGCAGTAGTCGAATTGGAGATTAGGCGAATCGAACAATGCGTCGAATTTGCCAAAGACACAGACGGAAAAGTGCGCAGACAGGTTCTTGCGCGCATCCCGCAGCATCGTTTCAGAAAAATCGAAAAGGTGGTAGCTGGTGCGCGAGTAAAGCTCCCTGTTGAGCAGTTTCACTTCATCGAGGAAATTGCGGGCAAAGTCTCCTTTCCCAACACCGTATTCGCACACAACTACCGGCGCGGCGCGCGAGTCAAAATCGCGGCAAAATTCGATTGCATTGCATTTTGAGAGCGCCTTGCCTTGGGCGAATGTTGAAAAATCGGAGTAAATCCTCTTTCCTTTGGAGGAATAATAGCTCGCATTGGCTTCGCGGATTTTGGAGGTTGCCATTTTCCAGCCCTATGCCAGGCCCTGCAGGACATCGCTTTTCACTTTTTCAACTCCGATTGCCTCAATCAGCTTCCCAAGCTTGGGTCCCTTCGTTTTCCCCAATAGAGCCAGATAGCATTCCTCGAAAAGCTTTGCAGGCGGCACGTTCGTTTCTTTTGCCACAGTGAAGGCGAGGTTGTGTATTGCAATCGCATCCATGCCCGGGGAAAGTTTCGAAAAGAACCCAGAAGCGGTGCCTTGCGCCCTGCACGGCTTGTAGGAAAACGAATATTCATCAGGTATGAAGCCTGCTTTTTCCCATGCCTCCAGGTAAGGAGAGAGCTTGTCCACAGACTGCTTGTCCGCGGTTTTCTGCGCTATCTTGTCCCAGCCCCACTGCAAGTTGCGGTAAATTAGAATGTCCAGGAAGGGGGTTTTCCAGCCCCTGCGGGAAGCGTCTGACTCGGATGCAAGCTTTGCGGCAAGTGCGCGCTTGCGGTCTGCGCGGGAAAGCGAATCGAGCTTGCCCGACTTGAGGAGCGCCAATGCCTTCTCATAGTCGTCTATTGCCCTAAGCACGTTGAGCGCAGTCGGGTTGATGTCCACGTTTTCCTGCAAGTCCGGCTTGAGAAGCATGTATTTCATCACTTCAACCGGGATTAGCCTTATCATTTCGTTCACGCCCATGCCTGTGCCCTTGCTCTTGCTGTATTTCTTGCCTTCAAAAAGTATGAAGCCCCATTTGTAGCCTATGGGCGGGTCTTTCTTGAAAAGCTCCTTGAAAATTGCTTCAAGCGTGTCGCGGCTTCCACCCCGCGTGAAGTGATCCACTCCGCCGCCTTCCGCGCTGGTGCCAAAATAGTCCTGCCAGGCGGGCCAGTGCAGCCTCCAGGTCAGCTTGTAAGAATGCTCGCTGATTTTGCCTTTGCCGGAAAAGCCGCAGCCTTTTGTGTATTTCACATCGCGGTCGCAGGAGTATTCGTATTCGTCTGCTGTGTGCGATGTGACGCGAGTGGTGGCTATCCTGCCGCATTTGGCGCAGAGGGGCATTATAGGGGACCACCAATCCGCAAGCCCATCGCGAAGCGAGCTTTTTGCCACAAGCGCTTTCACTTTCTCCTCTTCTTTGAGAAAAAGCTTCGCATATTTGTCGAATGCGCCATTTGCATACAGGTCGGTGGCGCGGACAAACTCCGGCTTTATGCCGAACTTTTCGGAGGCGAGAACCGCATCGGCGAGAAAATGGTCGCCGAAAGATGCGTGGCAGCCTTCAGGATCGGGGACATCGGTCAGGGGCTTGCCAAGATGGGGCTCAAGCTGGGAGGCGTATTTATGGAAAACGCTCGGGACCGCGTCAAACGCGTCGTAAATGTCTGCCACGAAATAGTATTTTGCCTTGCTGCCCGCGTATTGGATGGAGTCGACAATGCCTTGTGGAAAGAGAAGCTCGCAGATTGTACCCAGGTGCGTGGGGCCTGACGTGGTCAGCCCGCCAGAAATCACGTAAGGCTCGTTTTTTGTGGAGATTATTTCCTGCGCAAGCTGCTCAGACCAGTGCAGCGATTTTTTTGATTCGTCATCTGTTTTGCTTTCAGGCATGAGCTGGATTTGGAGGGAAGGATAAAAAAGAGTTGGTATTGGCCCGGATGCGCATTTTCCTGCCGCCGGAAAATCCAAACATCTGCGGATGCCTTTCGGTTCAGATTAGCCGAGGCTCACCTAAAAATCCAGACATTGGGGTTGATTGCCCGCCCAGGTTCTCCTGCGCGCTCACCTGAACACACAGAAGTGCTTCGCACTTCTTATGTTTCGTTTGCTAACGAAACATCCCGTCAAAAAAACCCTTCTTGGGCGTGTCGCCAAGCTCTGAGAGGATTTTCTTCTGCTTTTCGCTCAAGTCTGTCGGTGTCCGCACAATTATGCGCACAATCTGGTCGCCTTTGCGCCTTCCTTGCAGGCTCGGCATGCCAGCGCCTTTCATGCGAAGCAGTGTGTGCGTCTGCGTGCCAGCAGGTATCCTCAGTTTTGCCCTTCCAGACAGGGTGGGAACGTCTATCTCCGCGCCCAGTGCTGCCTGTGAGAATGAAACAGGAGTCTCAAGGTAAATGTCGTTCTCTTCACGCTTGAAAAGCGGATGCTCCCGGACATTAACAAAAACGTAAAGGTCGCCAGATGAGGACTGCCCGCGCTCGCCCAAGCCGGCAACCCTCAGCTGCGAGCCAGTGTCCACACCCGCAGGTATTTTCACCGAAACCCGCTCCTGCGCCACCTGCGAGCCCGAGCCTCGGCACTTTTCGCAGATTTTTTCAGGCTTGCTGCCGTTTCCTGCGCACGCAGGGCAGGTGATCACAGATGTGAAGCTGCCGAATGCGCCTAAGCGGCGCACCGAGTGCACCTGCCCGCGCCCGCCGCACTTCGCGCATGTGGAGACTTTGCTACCGGGCTCCGCCCCGCTGCCATTGCAATGCTCGCACCGCCCGTTGTGATTGTAGGAGATTTCCTTTTCCACGCCAGATGCGGCTTCCTCAAGCGTGATGTGGATGTCATAGCGCAGGTCTGCCCCTCTGCCATTGCGGCGGCGGGGCGAGCTTCCGAAAAACGCAGATGAGAAAAGATCCTCGAATTGCGAGCCTCCGCCAAAGCCAAAACCGAATTCTCGGAAAAGGTCTTCGAAGTTGGCATTGCGGAAAATGTCCTCCTGCGAATAGCGCTGGTCAAACCCTGCATGCCCATACTGGTCGTAGGTTGCCCGCTTTTCTGTGTCTGAGAGCACTGCGTATGCCTCTGAGAGATCCTTGAAACGTTCCTCTGCCCCGGCATCTTTGTTCCTGTCCGGATGGTATTTCATGGCAAGCGTGCGGTAGGCGTCCTTTATCTGGTCTGCACTCGCGTTGCGGGGAACCCCTAATATGTCATAATAATCCTTTTTTGCGGGCATGGTTAAACCTCTGGCGATGATGGATGCATATAGCTGTTTAAGTTTATAAATGTTAATATGATATTGACAGATTGGATAATTTTGTTAATACGGTATTGACCTGGTTGATTTTGCCTTTTTGCCACTTTGCCCTTTTTCCCGCCCGGACTGCAGCCCCCTGCAACTTCATTCAAGGCAATGTTGTGAGAAGACCTGCCCCAGGCCATTTTTCCAGATTTCAACTGAAGCCATGGCAAATTTTTTGCAACCATATTATTTAAGCTTGTATCGACAGCGAGGCGCAAATATAATGTGGGATTTTAAATATGACAGTGTAAATAGATGCATGTCTTCAAAAAGATCAAACTATGTCAAAAACAAAAACTACAACATGAGCCAAAACTATAATTTCAGGCAACGCGCGGCAAACGACTTTGACACGAAGAATCTGACGTCCGCATATGTGAAGCAGTTTTTCGATACGGCACTGCTGCAAAAAACAAAGCCAATGACCGAGCCATTGTCCAATGAAACAGATGCTATAAAGGCGCGCGGGCGCAAATCGGACGAATTTTACGATGCGGTCAGCCTCGAAGGGAATCCATACGATAATTCTAAAAAGCGGCACAAACACCAGGCAACTGAGCCGGTATCAAAAGGCGAAAGCGAGGCAATCGAAGATATCGTGAGCAAATACCCGAATCATGAGATTCTTGCAAAATATTGCGCATTCGGGTGCCGAAGGACGCTGCCCAGGTATAGGGGGGAATTCATTGCAAAGCACCTGCCTAAAATGCTCGAATCGCTGAACCTGGTCTTTCCGGACCGGCTTGCGGACGCATTCCTAGTAGTCGAACTTTACAAGCAGCTTGAAACCGAAGATGGGAATATTTTTTCAAAAAACCGGAATTGGGGGTTGCTGGCAAGAGAAGTTCAGGAATGCTGCGTCCTGCTTAAGAACAATTCTTGGATTCTTGCGCGCCAGCGCCTTGAGGAAATCGGATGGACAGAGTCGGATGATGGCGGGGAAGCCCACTGCCAAAAGTCTGACGGGGGGCATGATGCCAGGATATATCAGACTTTGCCATACAAGATAGTGTTCAGCAAAAAAGATGGGCTATACCAGGACAAGAAGTTGGTCGATGGGCTTTTTGCAAAAAGCAATGGGATATGCATCATCTACACCCCAAAGCTCGATGACCTGCGGAAAAATGTATACAACCGCATCAGAAAATCCAGCGGAGGTCCTAAAAGCTTCAGAACCCAGATGGAAAAAAATAAGCACATGGAACAGCTCGCCTGGCAGTACGCGAAAAAAATAAATCCGGATGACCTGATGCTTGGCTGATGGCGAGAGCGACTGGGCTCTGTGAAAGGCGAAAGTGGAAAAAGTGAAGATTTCACGGGCCAAAACGCCTCCCTTTTCACCATTGCCCGCATCGGGCTGCAAACAGCAAGACCAAAAACTATTCTGCCTTATTTAATCGATGGTCGGCCAGTCTGGTTTTTGAGCAATCCCTGGCTGGGGCAATAGGCGGCCAGAGGGCATTTGCTGCATCTGGGGCGGCGCGCGATGCAGATTGCCCTGCCGTGGTGCACGAACAGGTCGGAAATATGCAGCCAGTCCTTGCGCGGCAGAAGCGCCATCAGGTCGCGCTCTATTTTATCCTGCGCGGTGTTCTTCGTCCAGCCAAGCAGCCTGCTTATCCTGATTGCGTGCGTGTCAACCGGCACGCCCTCGATTATTCCGTATGCGTTGCCAAGCACGATATTGGCGGTCTTGCGCGCCACGCCGGGCAGCTCAAGCATTTCCTGCATGGTGCGAGGCACCCTGCCAGAGTGCTTTTCGGCAATTAACTTGCAGGCGGCCTTGATGTTTTTTGCCTTGTTGCGGAAAAAGCCCGTGGAGCGGACGAGAGATTGGAGTTCTGGCAGGTCAGCGCCGGCAAAATCGCCTGCGGTTTTGTAGCGAGCGAAAAGCGCTGGAGTGACCATGTTCACCCTCGCATCTGTGCATTGAGCTGAGAGTATGGTGGAGATGAGAAGCTGCAATGGATTTTTGTAATTGAGGGTGCACTTGGCAGATGGATACGCTTTCTTGAGAAGGGAGACCACTATGCTGGCACGGGCTTTCCTGTCCTCAAAGGTTTCTGCCATCCAACCACAAAAAACGGGCCCGGTGAGATTTGAACTCACGACCTTCAGATGGCTTCCGGATTTCTCCAATCACCCCTGCTGTTGCGGATTGGGGGTGACCCCTCAGGGGGGAGAGTGAATTCTTACTGCCCCCTAGGGTTAGAAGTCTGCCGCGCTATCCAGGCTGCGCCACGGGCCCTTCATTATCTTGCCCCTTCAAATGATTATAAACATAGTCTTTTTTTGCCCGCCGTTCATGCTTTTATTTAAATCTTGTCCATGAAAGTGGTCAGCCTTCTGTTAATCAATCATTATTCAGCATAGGCGGAAAGTGGGTGCATGATAGAGAAAAAAGTTGCCGAAGTCATAGAGCTCATTGACACCGTTGGCGACGATACTTCGGTGCCGAAAAACATACGCCGGGCTCTTGCCGAGGCAAAGATGAGGCTGAAGGGAGAGGACGAGCTTTCCACCAAGGTGTCCGCAGCAGTATACGCGATAGAGGCTATAAGCGAGGACATCAACATGCCCATGCACGCCCGCACGCAGATTTGGACGATACTCTCTGCCCTCGAATCGATAAAGACGCAGTGAAAATCATAGCCTGGAAAAGGGAAAATCGCAAGCCCGATATATGCAGGGCAGCAAACCGGAAGTAGACTGAAAATCGCAAGCTGGCATTGTGGTGCAGTGTTGGCTGCTAATTGAGGAAGCCGCATCGCCGAATTAGGCGAATGATGCGGATATTGTGCGCGGTTGCAGGATGATCGCGTTTCAACCGGTGTCTTGGATGAAATCAGATGTGGACGCCATCTACAAAAGCGGCATACGCCTCACTCCGGAAGCTTATGAACTTTTGGAAAATGCGGCAGTTGAGCGGAACATACTTGAGAAGATAATCGGGTGCAACTCGCCCATCGTGACGCGCGAGATGGTGGAAAGCTTCATTTCCACAGATGAAAAGATACCTGTGCAGGCAACAGTGGCGCGAGCCTCCGGCTTCCAACCGGCGGCCAGGGAATACGAGGCAAGATTCAGGGTCATTGACAGGAGGGATGTGAGCGGCAAGTCCAACTGCACAGGCAAGATTGAGGACTTCGTGGCGCATTTCAGGAACAGATTTGAGCGGATTTCCAAGATATTGCGCACCAGGGTGAGCCCTAATCCGCTGGCAACCACCAAGCAGCTGAAAGGCAGCGGAAACAGCAAGCTGCGCCTGATTGCCATGGTGAACGGCAAACGGACCACGAAGAAAGGCAACCTGTTATTGGACGTGGAGGATGAGGAGGGTTCGGCAAAAGTGGTAATCGGAAGGGAGACTGACGCCTTCAAGGCCGCGCAACGGATGCTGCCGGACGACATAGTGGCGCTGGATGGAAAAAATGCGGATGAGCTTTTCATCTGCGACGGCGTGACTTGGCCAGAACTGCCCTTCGCACGGGAGCAGAAGAGCACGGAAAACGACCTGGCAATTGCTTACCTTTCAGACCTGCACATCGGGAGCAAGAAGTTTTTGGACAAGGAGTTTGCGCGGTTTGTCAGCTGGCTCAATGGTTCTGAAGGCAGGACCGAGCTTGCAGGAAAGGTGAAATACCTGGTGGTCTGCGGGGATGTTGTGGATGGGGTGGGCATCTACCCAGATCAGGAAAAGGAACTCGCAGTAAAGGACATTTACAAGCAGTACGAGCTGTTCGACAATGCGCTTTCGAACGTACCGGACTATATCACGGTGATAGTGACTCCCGGCAACCACGATGCGGTAAGGAGGGCGGAGCCCCAGCCGATGATACCATACGACATGCTCAAGTCCGCGGTGGTGCGGGCAGGCAACCCGGCCACTGTGGAAATCGAGGGCCTGCGCCATCTTATTTACCACGGCACCTCGCTGGACTCGATAATTGCCGGCATAACCGGGCTGACATATTCCAGGCCTGAGGAAGCCATGATGGAAGTGGTCAAGCGCAGGCACCTCTCGCCAATCTACGGGGACAACCTGATAGTGCCTGAGGGCACCGACTATCTGGTGATAGAAGAGGAGCCAGACATCGTGCACATGGGGCATGTGCACAAGAACGGCTACATGCTTTACCGGGGCTCGCTTCTGGTGAACAGCGGCACCTTCCAGGAAAGGACGGACTACCAGGTGAGAAACGGCCACATGCCCACGCCCGGAGTGGTGCCGATACTTGAAACCAAAAGCGGGAAGCTGAGCCACATAAGCTTCATGGGGAACGAGGGAGCTTGAGATGGAGGATAAGGAAACAGACGCCGCGACAAAGGAATACCTGGGGAAGCTCAAGGCCGAGCTGGAACGCGCCTACAAGGTGGCAGAGGAGGCAAGGTCCAGAAAGCTGGACCCCAGCCTGGATGTGGAGATAAAGCCGGCGGCAGACGTTGCCGCCAGAGTAGAGGGAATTGTGGGCCCCCCAGGCATTGCAAAAATAATACGCGCGCTGGAGGCCGAAGGGCACAGCAGGGAAACAATCGCGCACCTTATTGTCAAAAAAATAGTCGCAAACGAGGTTCCGCTGCCCCCTGAAGCCGCAGAGGGGGGCAAACAGAAGCTGGTGGAGCAGGCTGTGCGCACGGGCGTGGGGATACTGACTGAGGGAGTCCTGGTCGCCCCCACAGAAGGCATCAGCAAGTTTGAAATACGCAGCAACCCTGACGGCAGCAGCTATCTTGCGATTTATTTCGCCGGGCCCATCCGTTCCGCAGGAGGCACGGTTGCCGCGCTTGCCGTTGTTCTGGGCGATGTTGCAAGGCGGCAGCTTGGCATTGGCGACTTCCGCCCCACAGACACCCTTGTTGAAAGGTATGTTGAGGAGATAGGGGTATACGGCACGCGCTCGGCGCACCTGCAGTACAAGCCGCCGGATGACGACATACGCCACATTGTCCGCTCCTGCCCGGTCTGCATAGACGGTGACCCGACTGAGAAGAACGAGGTCTCGGTGCACCGCGACACGCCAGGCATTGCCAGCAACCGCGTGCGAAGCGGCATAGCCCTGGTCATCTGCGAAGGGATTGCTCAGAAAGCGGCAAAGGTGAACAAGTACGCCAAAAAAATAAAGCTTGATTGGGGCTGGCTCGAACCCATCATAAAAGTGGCGCGAAAGGAGGGCACGTTTTCCCCCAAGCCCGAATTCCGCTTTCTGGAAGAGTCCGTGGCGGGAAGGGCGATATTTTCGTATCCATCGACAAAGGGCGGCTGGAGGCTCAGGTATGGGCGCAGCCGGGCGGGCGGAATAATGGGCAAGTCCGTGCACCCAGCCAGCATGTACATACTGGACTCTTTTTTGGCAATCGGAACGCAGATGAAAATTGAGCGGCCAGGAAAAAGCTGCATAGTCACCCCTTGCGACAGCCTGGAGGGCCCCACCGTGAAAATGAAGGATGGTTCGGTTGTTTATGTGCAGACGGCAGAGCAGGCGCAGAAAATATTGCCTGATGTTGAAAAGGTCCTTTTCCTTGGCGACATTCTGGTTGCCGTGGGGGATTTTATCAAGTCCAATCATCCGCTGATGCCCGCCGCCTGGTGCGAGGAAAGATTCGAGGTGGATGCGAAGAAAGCGGGGCTGCAAGGAGTTAAGCACAACTTGTCGGCAGGCGAGGCTGTGGCGCTTTGCAGGCAGAAGGGCGTGCCGTTGCACCCGAGGTACACATACTTCTGGCATGACATCAGCCATGAGTCATTGCGGGAGCTTGCGACCTGGCTCAAAAGCGGCAAGCCGAATTACGGGATATTGAAGCTGGAGGATTTTGAGCTGGAAGCAGCGCCAGCAAAAGCCGTCCTGGAGGAGCTTTGCGTGCCGCACAGCGTGAAGATGGGCAGGGTGAAAATACCTGGGGAGCACGCCTATGCGCTTTTGAAAACTATGGGCATAATGGTGGATAAGAGAATAACTGCGGAGAAGTTCGAGACGCTTTTCGATGAGAAAAAGCCCGTGTTGGAGCTTCTTTCTTCCATATCAGGCATGAAAATAATGGCAAAGGCGCCTACTTACATAGGTTCGCGCATGGGCCGCCCGGAAAAGGCGCGCGAGCGGCACATGAAAAAAAATGTGAATGTGCTTTTCCCCGTCGGATTGACAGTGGACAAGAACGCCAGCATCACAAAAGTCTACAACAAGATGAGGGCAAGGGGCGACAGGGAGGGGAGGGGGATAGATGTTGAGATAGCCCGGATGCGGTGCAAAGCGTGCGGCAATGTCACTTTCTCAACAGGCTGCGTGTGCGGAGGCTATGCCGTGCCCCAGAGAATATGCAGCAAATGCCATAGGCCCCAGAGGGGCGAGGAATGCCCGGACTGCAAGATGAAGACGACTTTGTGGGACAAGCGCCCGGTGGATGTCATCAAGCTCTTCGAGCGGGCTGCCCAGCGATGCGGGATTTCGCCCGAGCAGGCGGATGATGTGAAAGGGGTGGAGGGGCTTTTTTCATCCACAAAAATACCTGAAGCGATTGAGAAGGGGATGCTGCGCGCACGGCACAAGGTCTTCGTGTTCCGCGACGGCACCTGCCGTTTTGATGCGACCGATGTGCCCCTCACGCACTTTAAACCCTCTGAAATAGGGACCAGCGTTGAAAAGCTGCGGCAGATGGGATACCAGACCGATAATTCCGGAAAGCCCATCGAAAAAGAGGAACAGATACTGCCCCTGAAGGTGCAGGACATTGTGCTTTCCAAAAACGGGGCGGAATACCTGCTGAAGGTTGCGGGCTTCATCGATGAGCTTCTTTCAAAAGTTTATGGCATGCCGCCGTTTTACAATTTCAAGAGTATGAATGACATTGTTGGCCACCTGGTCATCGGGCTTTCCCCCCACACCTCCGCCGGAGTGCTGGTTCGCGTGATAGGCTTTACCGATGCGCACGTGGGTTTCGGGCACCCCTTTTTCCACACAGCAAAAAGGAGGAATGCAGATGGGGACGAAGACACGGTGATACTTCTGATGGACGGGCTGCTGAATTTCTCCAGATTTTTCCTGCCAGAGTCGCGAGGGGGCACCATGGACGCTCCCCTGGTGCTGACCACAGAGATAAATCCGAAGGAGATTGACGATGAGGCACACGCAATGGAAACCTGCTCGGCATACCCTGACGCGCTTTACGAGCTTTCCGAAAAATTCGCCGCTCCATCCGAGCTGGAAATAGACACTGTGAAAAAAATGCTGGGCAAGCCAGAGCAGTACGGCTCGCTTGGCTATACGCACGAGACCATAAGCGTTTCTGCCGGGCCGCATGAGAGCACGTATCTGAAATTCGAGGACATGGCGGAGAAGATATCCGCGCAGTTTTCGCTGCAGGAAAAAATACGCGCCGTTGATGCGGCTGATGCCGCGGAGAGGCTGCTGCTGCACCATTTCCTGCCAGACCTGTATGGCAACCTGCGCAGCTTTTCCCAGCAGAACTTCCGTTGCCTGGACTGCAAGGTGAAATACCGGCGCATACCCCTTTCTGGCAAGTGCAATGCCTGCGGAGGCAAGCTGCTTTTGACAGTTGCGAAAGGAGGGATAACAAAGTACCTCCAGCATTCGCTTGACGCGATTGAGAGGTACCATCTGCCCGCCTACCTAAAGCAAAGGGTGGAATTGCTGAAAAAAGACATCGGCTCGGTTTTCACAGAGGAAGTGGAGAAGCAGAAGGGCTTGGCTGAGTTCATGTAGCCCCTAGGGGGCATTAGCTGCACAGTCCATCCCCCTGAGGGTTCAGCATGTTCGTCGCAACGAACATGTCTGATGCATTTTCCCACGGAAAATGCACATCACCCCCATTTTGCAACCTTAGCCCCTAGGGGGCATTCGGGCAGCATATTATCCAGTGGGCTTGGCCCACTGTCTCCCCAACTGCTGTTGCAGTTGGCGATCCCCTGGAGGTTCCCCTTCTTGTAACCTTAGCCCGAAGTTGGTTCGCCCATTCGCAATCCTGCCCATATATTATATTAAAGAGACTTTGCCACAATCAAACCGTTGGTACTTATGCAGATACTCAAAATCCCCTCTGAGAGGGTGAAGGCGCTGATGGGAGACGCTGGCCAGACCAAGGACTACCTGGAAAGCAGGATGAAGGTGACCCTGACGGTCGATTCGGATGGCGCTGTTGTCATTTCCGGCGAGCCAGTGGATGAATTCATCGCAAAAGACATTGTCAGGGCGATTGGCAGGGGATTTGAACCCCCTCTCGCGCTCAAGCTGCTTAACGACGAGTATGGATTGAAGGTAATTGATTTGCGGGACTATGTCAGCTCGCGCGATGGGCTTGCCAGGATAAAAGGCAGGGTGATTGGCGAAAAGGGCAGGACAAAGGAGATAATAAACGAGGAAGTGGGGGCGAACGTGGCTGTCTGGGGGCACACCGTCGCGGTCATCTCCAGGCTCGAGACTTTGGATTACGCGATGGAAGCGGTTTTCAAGATAATTGAGGGCTCGCCCCATGCGAATGTTTACGCTTACCTGGAAAAATGCCGCAGGAAGATAAAGCAGGATGAGATACGGAAGCTTCTTTGAGTCATGAGTTGAGCTGCTGGAAACGAATGCGCTTTTTGACCCTTATCGTTTCATAGGGATTCCGGTGCTGGACAGGACAGTTGAATTGAAGATTTTCAGGAACTGGTCCGCATACGCCTTGTAAAGCGCGGCGTCATGGGGTCCGTGCAGCACCTTTGGATTGTAGCCCGGAGTTTTTTTTGCCACGCTGTTGGCATCTACCAGCACAAACAGGCCAGGCTCGCTTGCACAGCGTTCCTCGAGGTACCTGTTCATCCGCCTGCACGCCTCAAGGCTGCCCTTCCCATTATCGTATTCCACAATGTTGAAAACATATACTTTTCCGACGCACATATTTTTGGCCATATCAAGCAATGCGCCAAGGTTCTCAATCGCATTGCGGCTGGACCAGTCATTTATCCCGGTGTTGACTATGATTGCGTCGTAGCTTCTTCCCCTGGAGGACTTGAGGGAACTGATTGCGTATTGTATGCCCGTGCTTGAAAGAGCTGATGTTTCAGTTTTCCAGTTTTTCCTGGCAAGCCCGTTTGTTATGAACGGGGCTGTGCCTTCGCAGATGGAATGCCCGACCATCCTGACTGTCTGGGCCTTGTAGGTGCGGTCGCTGCCACCATCCTCAACACCGGTGAATTCGTTTTTCATATTAATGACCTTAGGTTTTTTGGCAGCACGGGTATTTAACGCTGGCAGTTTTCCGCCGGCGTGCAAACTGCAGCCCATTTTCCATGCAAACCGCAACCTATTTTAAGTGCAGCCCCGTTGTTATTTTGCGACCAGAGACATGTGAGGCTATGGCTACGTCGACTGATAAGATATTTTCCGAGTTCAAGGAACACTCGGTTGCCGAGTTTTTCAAGAAGAACCAGCAGATGCTGGGCTTTTCCGGGAAAACCCGCTCTCTGACCACCATTGTGCACGAATATGTCACCAATTCCCTGGACGCTTGCGAAGAGGCGGGCATGCTGCCAGAAGTGACTGTCACGATACGCGAGATTGACAAGGAAACTGGAAAATACGTTGTCATTACCGAAGATAACGGGCCGGGGATACCTGAAAAGCACCTGGGGAAGGCGCTGGGGCAGATGCTGGCCGGCACCAAATTCCACCGCTATGCGCAGCAGAGGGGCCAGCAGGGAATCGGGGCATCGGGCTGCACCATGTATGCGCAGATAACAACCGGAAAGCCGGTCAAGGTGGTCAGCAGGTATGACAGCAGGAAGATATCCTGCGAAATAACAATCGACCTCAAGTCCAACAGCCCCAGGATAATCAATCTGCTAAAGGAAGAGGGAGACTTCGGGCATGGGCTGAAAGTTGAGGCTGAAATTGCGGAAGCGAAATACGACATGTCAAGCTTCGGGGTCTACGAATATGTCCGAAGGACCGCGCTTTCCAATCCGCACCTGCAAATCACGCTTATCGATCCGGCAGGGCAGAAGTTCTCTTTCCCCCGCTCATCAGACATGGTGCCGCCAAAGCCATTGGTGGTGCAGCCGCACCCCATGGGAATATCCACAAACGACCTGATTGATTTCGCGCACCGCGAGCGGGATTGCATCAGAATTTCCTCATTTTTGCAGGAGAGGTTTTCCAGGGTTTCGGCAGGCAAGGTTGACGAACTGAAGCAGCTGGTTCCAGACCTGGACTTCAACAAGAAGCCATCCGAGCTGCAGTGGCTGGATGCGGAGAAGCTTATCAAGGCGATACAGAACCCGCAGATAAGGTGGATTGCTCCCGCCACCGATTCGCTCCGTCCGATTGGCAAGGACCAGATTGAAAAGTCGCTGACCAACATACTGGCGCCCCAATACACAGTGGTGACTGAGCGCCCCCCGAAAATATACAAGGGCGGGATACCGTTCATGGTTGAGGCAGCACTTGCGTATGGAGGGGGCGCTGGCAAGAAAAACGGGGGGGCGCAAGGCGAGCAGTCGCAAAGCGAGATAATCAGGTACGCCAACCGCGCGCCGCTCCTGTTTGACAACTCCGGCTGCGCCATAACCGAGGCCGTCAAGGAAATTGACTGGAAACGATACAAGCTGAAGAATTTCGACGAGGAACCCCTTTCCGTATTTGTCAATATTTCATCTGTGTATGTGCCATACACATCCGCAGGCAAGCAGGCTATCAGCAACGATGAAGAGATCATGCAGGAGATAAAAAACGCGATAATGGAGGCCGCCCGGGATTTGCAAAGGTATCTTTCCGGGATACACCGGGAAAAGGAGAGAGGGGAGCGGAAAAAGGCGATTTTGAGGTACGTCACGCAGCTTTCAAAGGACCTGCCAGAGCTTGCGGGCAGGGGGAAAAGCGCGGAGCTTGAGAAAAAGCTTATTCACCTTATTGAAACCAAGTATTCGGGCCAGATTGAAAATGGGGAAGATGACGAAGAGAGCAGCGGCGGGAACGAAAAGGAAGAAGAGGATGAAGGGGAAGAGTAAGGGGCGCATCAGGTGGCAAAGATGGCAACTGCAAAGGAAAAGGACGCGGAAGTGGTGAAGAAGCTCGAGAGCCTGGGCAGGGACATGCTTGCGCAGGTGGATGCCGAATCCACCCCGACTTTTACCACCGCGCTTCGCAGCAAGGGAAACATAGTCTACGACCCCGGAGTGGGCTACATACGCCTGGGCGACAAGACAGAGGAGCGCAGATTTGTCAACGTGGGCCAGGCGCGCAAGTTCATGCAGACAGTGGCAATCGCCTCCAAGTGCAAGAAATTCCTCACTGAAAACGCGCATACCTCAATCAGGGGTCTTTTTTACCAACTCAAATTCTCGCTCGGGGAAAATCTTGACGAGGAGCTGTTTTCCGAGCAGTCTGAGAGCAACCCCTTGGTGGAGGATTTGGAAGTTTCCCTCAATGTGAAACGCGAGGACTTGAACCTGAACACCGACCGAAAGGGGGTGGTGGCAGGCCCCCTGGTTCTCAAAGACAGGTTCGGCGGCGGGGAGGACGTGATAGACTGCACCAAGCAGGGAAGAAGCGGCTGGATGATACCCTCGGATGTGGACAACGGGATGGAGTTCATGGATGTTGATGCCGATTATGTGCTGGTGGTGGAAAAAGATGCCATGTGGCAGAGACTTAACGAGGACAAGTTCTGGAAAAAGGAGAACTGCATCCTTATTACGCCCAAGGGGCAGGCGTCAAGGGGCTGCCGCAGGCTCATCCGCAGGCTAGCCTCCAAAAAGCTGCCAGTGTACTGCTTCACCGACTGCGATGCTTGGGGATGGTATATCTATTGGGCGATAAAGACGGGCAGCATGAACCTTGCCTATCTGGGAAACGATATTGCGACCCCCGAGGCAAGATTCGTAGGGGTGACCATGAGGGACATAAAAGACTACGAGTTTTTGGGGCAGCTCACCATCAATGCGAAAGAAGTCGACATCAAGCGCGCGGAGGAGATGCTTTCCTACGAGTGGATACAGCGCCATAAGGACTGGGTGGAGGAGCTGAAAACCGTGCTCAAGACGAAAAAGAAGCTGGAGCAGGACGCGCTTCAGGGCCCCCGGCTGTCTTTTGTCGGCGATTACCTGCGCGAGAAAATCAGCAAGAAGAAGTTCCTTGCTTGAGTGGGCCGCCTTTTCTCCTGATTTGCTAGAAATCGATTCCGCTCCTCCTTGATTTTAGCAAACCTTTATATACATAAACATACATTTGTCATAACAAGGGTGAAACTATGTCCAGCCACCTCGTCAGGCATATCCCACAACATCATCGCGTGTTTACCTGCATGCAGAAGAATAGGGCAACTGATAGCAGGTGGAGGCTGGAACTATCATATCCTGCCCAAAAACAGGAAAAACATTCCCAGCCACAGCAGTTTTTGCCAATAGAGGGACGGTATTGGACCTGGGGCGGGATTTTCAAGAGGCAGCTGTTCAAGGCCATTCATCCGATAGTGGATGGAAACTATGCGGTCAAGAAAGGCAGCACGTTCATATTTGCATGGGCAGGCACAATGAATCATTTGGGGGAATTCGCTCCGCAAACATTTTTGCAAGGCATTTTGCGCAAGGATAATTTTACCCACTACCGATTCATATTCCGCCTCCCGCAGGACCGCAACCCAACCAGCGTATTTATCAGAAGGGAGCTTGTTGAGGGAAAGGCGCAATAAAGCGCAAATCTTTTTTTGCCCGGCAAGCCATGGCGGAGTAAAGCGCAGACCTGCTTGAAGGGCAAGCCGCAAAAGCGCAAACCGCTGTATCGAGCAAGCCATAATATTAAATAAAGTCTCAGCGTAGAGCGCTCATGCGGCAATTGGCCATCATCACTCTCCTGATTATCCCTTCTCTTTTTGCCCAAAACATCGCTGTTCCGCAGCTGATAAGCTCTGCCTCGCTTATGATAAACGAGAGCGGCACTGTGCTGGTTCATGGGGGGGAGATGAAGGACCTGCTGCTCAAGATACAGGTTCCGATTTCATCGGAATACCAAAAGGTAGAGGTTGACCAGCCGTTTGAGATAGACCTTAATGGAAATCCATATGTGGAAATAAGCAGGCAGAATCCGGCAAACCCTTTCCATTATTCGATAGGGATGCGCGTGCATGCGACGCAGCGCAAGACTGAAAGCCTGCCCGAACAGACCGTGTTGAGCGCGCAGGAGATGGCGTTTTTGTCCCCTACAAACAGGACGCAGTCCTCAGACGCGCAGATGGTGGCTTTGGCAAAAAACATCACCTTGGGGGCGCAGGACGATTTTGAGAAGGTTGCCCTCATCGCCATTTGGGTCCATAACAACGTTAGATACAACGAATATTACCTGGGGCAGCAGGAGGATGCTCTTGCAGTGCTGCAGCATAGGCAAGGTGTGTGCTTTGAATACGCCACCTTGTTTGCCGCCCTTGCCCGCGCATCCGGGATACCTGCAAGATACATCACCGGCTATGTTTACAGCGAAAGGTTCGGTGCCTGGCTTGGGCACGCATGGAACGAGGTTTACCTCGGAGAGTGGGTGCCGGTTGACCCGACCTGGTTCGAGGTCGGCACCACCGATGCGCTGCACATCGAATCCGCAAAATACCTGGAAATGGAACAGGAAAACAACCTTGTCTCAAACATTTATCCGGCATCAGCCAGGCTGGAGTGGGAAACCAACGGGCACAGCGGGGCGCTTGCGGCAAACATCGCCACGCTGGAGCTTGAGGAAACCGCGCCAGGCAAGGACTTCAGGCTGGAGGCGGCATCGTCAAGGATTTTGCCAGGGGATAGCACCCTGGTCTTCCTGGAGATAGAGGGCAAGGACTACCAAGTGGTGCCAGTCACGCTGGCAAGCTGCACTGGCAGCGGGGCCCTTGAGGTGGAGAAGGAAACGCAGTACCTGGTGATGAGGCCCGGGGAGAAGTCGGTCGCTGTCTGGAAGCTGAAAACCCCTGCGGAAGTTCCTGCCAGCTACTATTACACATGCCCGCTCACCCTCAACTCGCCCTACCTGGAAAGCAGGGTGGTGGAAGTGAAGATTGACCCGCGCATCAAGCGACTGCCCGAGTATTCCGCCCAGCTGCAGATAGAAAGCCCGCTGCAAGGCGAACAAAGCGCTGTGCTGGTGACGCTTCCGCCCGAGCGCAGGAACAGGGCATATTACGTGATTACCGACAGGGGGGTTTACCAGGCGAATTTGACCGCGCAAACCGCACTGATCCCTTTTTGGGCATACGGAAGCGGAGATAAGATAGCCTATGTGGCTGGAGAGGGCGGAGGGCATTACGAACTTAATTATACTGTGAATACCCCTGCGAATGCCAGCATCTCAATAGACGGGCTGACCTTGCCCGAATCGCTGGTCGCCGGAAAAGCTGCGCATGCTTCTGTGGAGGTTTCGGCAAAAAGCTACCCGGCTGATGTGAAGCTGGAGCTTTACATTGGGCAGGAGATTCTGGAGCAGACGGGGCAGATGGCCGGCCCGACCACATTTGAATTCAGATTTGTGCCCACGCTGGAAGGGCCGCTGCCTGTGCTGGCGAAGCTAAAAACCGATGGCAAGACTGTCAGCCAGAGGAATTCGTTTGCAAATGTCATTGAGCAACCAGAGATAAGAATAATCAGATCTGATGTGAAAAGAAAGGGGAGCGCGCTTGAAACCGTCCTGTTTCTCGAGGTACGCGGGCAGCCGGAATATGCGATGGTGAGTTTGGCTGGAATGCAAAAGCAGCCACAGGAAGACAGAGTCTCGTTTTTGCTGCCCGAAGGCGAGCATACTGCGAAGATTTCCTGGTCGGATGCGGCGGGCAACCAATATCTGCGCGAGGAGCTGGTGCGTGTGCGCGAAAATACCTTTTTGGGGATTTCCATCCCTGACTCTAAACAACCCCAGACAGGCGGGCAGGGCGCGGGCGCTTGCCCTGTTGCCCTTGCGCTCCTTTGCTTTGCCACGATAGGAATTGCGTTTAGGCGGTGAACGGATGGAAATAGTTTTTCTTGGAACAGGGGGAGGGAGGTTCAACCTGGTGCGGCAGGTTAGGAAAACCGGGGGCTGGCGGATAAATGGAGGGCTTTGCATACATGTGGACCCTGGGCCGGGCGCGCTTTTTTCCTCCCTCAGATACAAACAGGATGCAAGAATGCTGAACCTGATAATAATAACGCACAACCATATCGACCATTCAAACGACGCGGGGCTTTTGGTGGAGGCATTTTCCGCCTATGGGAAGAAAAGGGGCTTTTTGATAGGCTCGAAAAGCGCGGTTGAGGGTGATGCGAAAGGCGACCGCGGAATTTCAAGATACCATCGGGACAACCTGAAAGGATATTGGACAGGCGTCCCTGGAAAAAAGCTGGATGTCCGCATCCGGGGCAGAAAAATCAGCCTGGCATTCACCAAAGTCAGGCATGAGGACAGAACTGGCTTTGGATTTGTCTTGGAGATGGACGGCAGAAGAATAGGCTATACATCTGACACGGAATATTTCAGGGGCAGCGGGAGGCAATACAAGGGATGCGATGTGCTTATTGCCAATTGCCTCAAGCCTGAGAATGACGGAATACCTGGGCATCTGGACAGCAAAGGCGCGGCAATGATTTTCGCAGAGGCAGCGCCAAAACTCGCAATAATATCCCACCTTGGGGTGGGCATCCTCAATGCTGGGCCTGGAAGGGAAGCTGCAAAAATAGAACAGTGGTCTGGCATCCGCACAATTTCGGCAAAAGACGGCATGCATCTGGAAATTGTGAGACGGAAAGCCAAAAAAAATGACAGAAAGGCATAAAAAGCTGTGAAACGTGCCATATGCGGAAAAAACCACGCCTAATGGTGCAGGATTCGATGCCAGGCGCGCAGCCGAATGAACGTGCGCCTTGCCTCAGGCTTGGTGCGTGTGTTTGCGAGGAGATTTGCGGTGCAATACTTGAGGGGCCAAGGATCTTCAGAATATCTGCTCACTGTGGGCGCAGTTCTGCTGATTGGACTGACTGTGATGGTTTTGCTCAGTTCATTCATGGGGGGCTCAAGCGAGTCTGCCCTTTCTGATTCCAGGATATATTGGTCGGGCGTTGCCAAGCCCATAAGGATATACGAGGCTGCCTCTTATTTTGGGACCATATGCACTGCCCCTGACCAAGGCGGTTATCTTTTGGCGGTGGAAAACAGCGAGGTTGACACGCTTACGATAACCGGCATCACCATAGACAACACAAGCGCAGTGTTTTGCGAATATGGCGGGTCTGAAACCAGCTCGCTTACCATGAGCACGTCTGAGAAAAAAATACTTGGCGTGATAACATCGGATGCCCCGCCTTGCAACGGAAGCGCGCTAGTTGCCCTGAAAATCAGGTTTGATTATTCCAAGAGCGGAGTGGGCGGCAAGATACAGGAGGGCGAAAAAAAACTGGCGCTCAAGTGCTCCTCTGGCAGCAGCAACTGCAAGCGCAGCGGAGAGGGTTGCGCTTTGGCAGGAGACTGCTGCGGAAGCCTCAGGTGCATCGAGGGGGCTTGCGCGCTTTGCGGAAACTCTTCCCAGGCCTGCTCAAGCAGCGCGGACTGCTGCGGAATCCTAAGATGCATTGACGGAGCATGCGGGGACTGCATCGGCCTTGGTTCAGGCTGCACAAGCGGAGATGGATGCTGTTCAAGCTCCTGCGCAGAAAATGTCTGCTGCCTGGACTTGGGGCAGGCAGGATGCTCCGATAACGGCGACTGCTGCGGCGGCTCGGATCCGCCCCTGGCCTGCATGATTTCATCAGGCACCTGCGCGCAATGCCTTGGTCTGGCAGAAATGTGCGATGATACCTCGGAATGCTGCAGCGGAATGAATTGCGTTGAGGGAACCTGTCAAGTTTGCGGGCTTCAAAGCGAATACTGCAGCGGCCAGGGCGATTGCTGCGGGGGATTGCTGTGCATAGAAAACGCATGCGAACAGTGTAGGAACTCAACTGAAGAATGCAGCGCGCAGGAAGACTGCTGCGGCGGGCTCATTTGCACGCCAGCAGGGCGTTGCCAGACCTGCATAGAAAGCAGCCAGTCCTGCGAGCAGACCACGCAATGCTGCGGCAACTTGCTTTGCATAGGGCCTGGCGCAGGTCCGAAGCTGTGCGAAAGCTGCAGGCAGGAAGCAGAAGGCTGCTATTTGCCCGCAGACTGCTGCACAGATTTGACCTGCATACTCGGAAAATGCCAGGCCTGCATTGACATCGGAGGCGGATGCGCCAACAGCACAGACTGCTGCAGGGGCACCTGCAACTCAGGCTCCTGCTGCATTGCCTCAGGCGGCTCCTGCATACAGAATTCCGACTGCTGCGGCGGCCAAGGGCTGTTTTGCATAATGGGCAAATGCGAAACCTGCCATTCATCAGGGGAACAGTGCTCAGCGAGTGCCGATTGCTGCGGAAACTATGCTTGTTATCCAGGAGCAGGGGGCGACCCCGGCACCTGCGGAGACTGCGTTGAGGGCGGCACTTACTGCGAGGCGCAGGTGTGCTGCAGCGGATTTGTTTGCATAAACAACGGATGCCAATCATGCTATACCGAGAACACGCCTTGCAATGCAGACTACAAATGCTGCAGCGGCCTGAACTGCGTGGGCGCCCCATCAGGCACCTGCCGCGCCTGCCATGCCCTTGGCGGAACCTGCACAATAGGAGCCGACTGCTGCGACGGAAGGCTTTGCGAAGGAGGAGTGTGCGCCTGCCATGATGAAGCGCAAGCCTGCACTGCAGACGCGGAATGCTGCGGCAACCTAAAATGCGTTGGCGCTGAGGGCTTCAAAACCTGCAAATCCTGCCCGAACACCAATGCTGAATGCACAGGCGATGAAGAGTGCTGCGGAAGCGGAATCCTTTGCAGGGGAACCCAAAGCAAATGCCAGGCATGCCTAGGCTTGTCAGAAGGCTGCTCGGATGGGCCCCATGATTGCTGCACGGAAGTGTGCGCCGGAGGCGAATGCGGCTGCTACTTGGCGCTCTCCCCGTGCGAAAAGGATGTGAATTGCTGCTCTGGCACCTGCAACGGCAACACCTGCTGCAATAACGCTGGCGCTGCGTGCGCACTGGACAGCGAATGCTGCCCTTCTGCGCCTTACTGCTCAAACGGTGTTTGCAGCGTATGCCGGGCAGAGGGGGGAGATTGCACCGGCACCTTGCAATGCTGCGGCAACCTTGCCTGCATCGGGAACGCATGCGAAGCTTGCAGGGTCGAAAACAGCACCTGCTACACTGATGCCCAGTGCTGCAACAATCTGCAATGCATACCTCCTGGGGACGGATTTTGCAAGAATTGCCAAAGGCAGGGTGGCCTTTGCAGTGCTAATGAGACCTGCTGCTCTGGTGTGTGCGATGCGCCAGCCTGCTCCTGCCTGCAAACAGGAGTCGTATGCCAAAGCAACCTGAACTGCTGCTCAGGTGTATGCTCGGGCGGAACCTGCAACTAGCGAATATTCTTCTTAGCCTACGCCGAACAAGCCGAAAATTAGCATTAGAATGCCGAATGCGAATGCAAGCCAGGCGACATTGAGCCTGTGCGCAAGCTTGAGGAGCACGCCTATTGTCAGGTAGCCGAATGCGAAGCTCGTGGCAATCAGCATCAGCCCTTCTGCAAGAGGGATGGCAGAAACCCCGCCTTGAGCCGCCCAGAACACGCATTCCGTTAGGAAAACAGTTGGTATTGAAAGGAGGAAAGAAAGGTGGAAGGCTGCTTCAGCGCTAAAGCCGCTCCAGATAAGCCCTGTGGTGGAGCTGCCTGCCCTGGAAACGCCGGGCAGCGCCGCCAGCCCCTGAAGCGCGCCTGTGAGTATGCCGTCCTTCCAATTGGCTGCCTCAGCAGTGCGCCAGCGGTGCTTGTGCTGACTGGTGAGAAGGAAGCCCGTGAGGATGAGCCCTGCGCCCATAACGATTAGAAGCGCGCTTGCCTCAAGAGAGGGAAGCACAAATTTCTCTATCAGAAGCAGGGGCAGCCCCACCGCCCCGGTCATGAGAAGCGCGGTAAATATGAAGCCGACCTTGCTGCTTGATTGCCAGCGCAGGTTGGTTGGGGCGCGCAGGAAATGGCGCAGCAGAAGGAAAAGCTCCTTGCGGAAATAAATTGCCGCAGCAAGCATGGTGCCCAGGTGCAAAAAGAGCAGGACCGAAATCACATTTTCCGGTCTGCCCCCGAAAACGGCGGTATAGACCAGGCTGTCCATTGTTTTTGAGGAAAGAGGGAGCCATTCGGTCAGCGCCTGCACCAGACCCAGAACCAGCGCCTGGAGAATATCCATGGGAATCGTGGGGATAGAGGCAAAATAGCTTAATAACTTACCGCACAGAATTTGCTGCGATTGAATGGCGCTTTGCGAAAGGTACTCGAAAGAGGTGGAGGCGAAATGGCAGAAGTGGTGGGAGGAGAACCGCACCTACTACTATGATGAGAACGACCGCAAAAAGCCGGTCTACTCGATAGACACGCCCCCTCCTTTCACTTCGGGCGAGCTTCATATGGGGCATGTGCTCTCCTACTCCTACTTTGACTTTGTCGCGCGCTACAAGAGGATGAACGGCTTCAATGTGTATTATCCGCAGGGCTGGGACTGCCAGGGCTTCCCTACTGAGACCAAAGTGGAGCAGAAATACGGGCGGAAGCCGCCTGCCGAGTTCCGCAAGCTTTGCGTGGAGTGGACAGGAGAGTTCATTGCCAAGATGAGGGGGCAGATGAAGTCGCTTGGCTTTTCAGCAGACTGGCGGTACGAGTACAGGACAATGGACCCGGAGTATCACAGAAAGGTTCAGCTCTCGCTTCTGAAGATGCACAAGATGGGGCAGATTTACCGCTCGGAGCACCCTGTTTTCTGGTGCACCTCCTGCCTTTCCGCGCTTGCGAAGACGGACACCGACGAGGCGGAGCGCGAGACCGAGCTGCACTACATAAATTTCACGCTGGGAGGAAAGCCGCTGCAGATTGCCACCACCCGCCCTGAGCTGATGCACGCCTGCGTTGCCGTGCTTTATAACCCAAAGGACGAGCGTTATGCAGCGCTTGGGGCAAAAAAGATAACCACCGCGCTTGGGAAGGAGGTGCCTTTCCTTGCCGACCCGGACGTGGACAAGGAGTTCGGCTCAGGAGCGGTGATGGTCTGCACCTTTGGAGACAAGCAGGATGTCATCTGGATGTACAAGCACAAGCTGCCAGTGGTAAAGGCAATGGATGAGGCTGGCAGGCTGCAAAACACTGGCGATGCAATGCTGGATGGACTGAAGTGCGCGGAGGCAAGGAAAAAGCTGCTGGAAAAGTTTAAGTCTGAAGGCAAGCTGGTGAAAAGCATCAAGCTGCAGCAGGTAGTCAAGGTGCACGACAGGTGCAAAAAGCCGATTGAGCTTCTGCTTTCCATGCAGTGGTTCGCCAAAATAACCGACAAGTCGGATGAGATAATAGAAAGCGCGCGCAAGATACGCTGGGTGCCTGATTTTGGCATACAGTACCTTATCGACTGGGCAAAATTCGTGGAATGGGACTGGGTGATTTCGCGCCAGAGGGTGTTTGGCACCCCGCTGCCATTCTGGCTGGACAGGAAAACCGGAAAATCCTACCCTGCGGAAGAGAGCGAGCTTCCATTTGACCCTGCGAAAATGCCAGTGAAAAAAGGACCGGATGGGCAGGAGCTTTTCGCAGAAACTTCAACGTGCGACTGCTGGGTGGACTCGTCCATAAGCCCGCTTGTGATTGCAAAGTGGGAGGAGGATGAGAAGTTTTTCAAGAGGGCATACCCTGCCTCGCTTCGCCCGCAGGGCGTGGAAATAGTGAGGACCTGGGCGTTTTACACCATATACCGCTGCTCGCAGCTCACAGGCAAGCCCCCGTTCGGGGAAATACTGCTCAACGGCAATGTGCTTGCCCCCGACGGGAAGAAGATGAGCAAGTCGCTTGGCAATATCATCGCGCCGGACAAGCTGATTGCCGACTATTCCGCGGATGCTGTGCGGCAGTGGTCTGCGCTTTCAGGGGCAATGGCAAAGGACAGGCCGTTTTCCTACCAGGATGTGCAGTACTCCAAAAGCTTCCTGAACAAGATGCTCAATGCCGCCAAGCTGGTGGAGAAATCCTGCGGAGAGTTTGACGGGAAAGCTCCGAAGAAGGAAAGCCTGCGCGTTGCCGACAGGTGGATACTCTCGAGATTGCAGAGGCTGAAAAAAGAGGCAAGGGAGGATTTCGAGGGCTTCCAGTTCCACCATGCCACCAAGGCAGTGCAGGACTTTTTCTGGCATGAGTTCTGCGACTTTTACCTAGAGTACACCAAGCACAGGATTTACCAGCCTGATATTTACGGGGAGGAGAGCAAAAGGGCCGCGCAATGGGCGATGAAAACTGTTCTCTTGGAATGCAGCCAGCTTTTGGCGCCTGTGGCGGCGCATATGAGCGAGGAAATTTGGCAGGCGTTTTTCCCAGGCAAAAGCGTGCACCTTTCCGCTTGGCCCCTGGCCGATGAAAAGCTGGTGGACGAGGAAGCCGAGAAACAGGCGCTTTTCCTCAACAAGATAGCGGCTGGCGCAAGGCAGTGGAAGGCTGAGCGCAAGCTGCCGCTGAATGCTGAGATAGCCTCTGCGGAAATATCCTGCGGGTTTGACATTCAGGGGATAAAAGAGGAAATCGCCGCCACAGCCAAAGTAAAGGTTATTAACTTCAGCAGCAAAGGGGAGTCCATCGCATTTTCCTGAGGAAAAGCATGGCTGGCAAAAAAAAGGCAAAGGAAAAAAAGAAGCCGTATCCCGCCCACAACATCAGGCAGAAGACAGGGCAATCCGAAGGAGCATATGCAGCCGGCAAGGGCAAAAGAGAGGCAGCTGCAAGAAGAGTAGGGAAAAACTCGGCAAAAAAGCAATCCCGGGCAAGGATATCGCGCATGCTCTGGGCATCAGCCCGTAAGGCGAAGGAAGAAACGTTTGAGCCTGCCCCTGCATCACAAGAACGGATTGAGCCTGAGCCCAAGGCAACCGAGCAGAAGATTGAAGTGCCCCAAAGCGCTGCCGAGAAATCAATTGAAAGAAAAAAGAGCATACCGCATGCGCTCAGCGCCATTGTGGGCGCGGTTGCCCTGACCGCCATTATTGGCGCTTTGCTTCTTTGGATGTTCCAGCTTGGCCCGCTGCTGGCAGCAGGCATAATAATACCTTTTTTTGTGGGATTTTCGATACTTTTCTACAATTTCCTAGAGGGAAAAATGGAGCAGTAATCCTGAGAATGGCGATAGGGCACAGATTTTATCAAGCTTGTCTTCTTAACAGACGGTTATGCCTGAGGAAAACGAGCCAGACATTGGGGAGCTGCTCAATTCCGGATACTATGTGCGCCTGGGAATGACATACGTGGGCAATGAGGAGCAGGAAGCCATACGCAACTTCACCCGCGCAATCGAATTGGACCGCAACAATGCCGAAGCATACTACCTGAGGGGAGACTCTTACTTCTCGCTGGAGAAATATGAAGAGGCTGCGCGGGACTTTGGGAAGGCGATAGAGCTGAATCCGGCTGACGCGGGCGCTTATTACAACCGGGCGCTTGCCAATTACGAGATGGACCGGTTTGCGCAGGCAATAGCTGACGCCAGCCAGGCGATAAGGCTTTCCCCGAACTACTCATATGCATATTCCTGCAGGGCGAACTGCTACTACCAGCAGGAGAAATTCGAGAAGGCGATTGAGGACTATGGGAAGGCCGTGGAGCTGAATCCTGATTACCAGGAAGCCTACAAGAACCGGGGGAATGCGTATTACCAGATTGAAAAATTCAAGAAAGCCGCACGGGATTACACGCGGGCAATAGAATTGGATCAGACCGATGCCGCCTCATACCACAACCGGGGGAAAGCGAAATACTTCCTGGGGGACATTGCAGGCGCAAAAGCAGATATTGACCGCGCCCACTTGCTTTATCCCCCCCTGCCGGATTTTGAAACCATTAGCCCGCATCTTTTGAACCTGATAAAAAAGTAGGTTTCTGAAGCCTTTGCTAGGGGCTTTTGCCGTAGGCTATTTTTTTGAGGGCGCTTGAGAAGCCAAAAAGCGCGGCTGAGATGAAAAACGCACCGGATGAGGCCAAGCCTGCGAAGAACACCACCAGCATAGGGAATGTGGAATCCGCAGGATTGGCGATTGCGGATATTCCCAAAAGAAAAGACATGACGGAAAAAATGAACGCGCCGGCCAGATGCGCCTTGTTGCTTTTTGTGCCCAGCAGCATGCCCACTATGAAAAGGGCAGCACCAACACCTATCAGTACCCCGGAGAAAAGCGCAAAAAAGGAGGCTGTGAAGCCGTATGATAGCGCCTCGAAAAATTCGGCCTGCGCCCCGGTTGGCCCAGAACTCATTATGGCAAAAGTGCCGCCGAAAAGAGCAAGGAATGCCCCGGCGCCGTAAAGCGCCTGCTGGAACGTGAGTGCCATGGGAAATGAACGGAACGATTGCTTTTAATCCTTCATAGTTGAAGATGGTGCCTCGACTTATATGGATGGGGAAAACGGGCTTGACAGGAATCGGCGCAATTCGTCTATGAAAAACTCGGTAGCCGACGGCATGGGATATTCCGTGATGGCAGGTGTGGGCGATGCCTACCTGCCGGCTGCGGCGGTTGCGCTTGGCGCAAGCAATTTCCAGATAGGGCTTCTTGCCGCGCTGCCCCAGGTGTTCGGGGCGCTGCTGCAGTTCGTTTCACTCACTGCGCTTCGCATAGTCAAAGACCGCAAAATGCTGGTGATTGCGGGTTCGTTTTTCCAAGCATGCTGCTGGCTGCCGATAATAATAGTGACTGCCTGGCCAGGCCCGCAAAGCGTTCCGGCAATGATACTTTTCTTCACACTTGGTTTTGGCGTAACGCTGATGGTAAATCCGATATGGAGCAGCTGGATTGCGGATATCGTGCCAGACAACGAAAGGGCAGGGTTTTTCGCAAGGAGAAACAAGCTGATGCAGCTGGTGCTCTTTGTCGCCACTTTCCTCACCGGGATTCTGCTGCAGGAGCTTCAGCTGGGCCTGCCTGCCACCGCGGCTTTTGCCGCTGTTTTCCTCATCCCCTTCCTTTCCAGGCTTTCAACTGTTTTTTTCCACTACAAAACGGAGAATGTCCGATACGAGCTGCAGCTGGTCAGGGAAATAAAGCTGAAGCACCTTTTCCTGCTGCCCTCCTACCGGCACGAGCTGTGGTTTTTGGTTTTCATAGCAATGATAAACTTCAGCGTGCAGTTTGCCTCGCCCTTTTTCACCCCCTACATGCTGGGCAGCCTGGGCTTTGACCTTGGTCTTCTGGGCGTAATAACCGCCGCATCAGTGCTTGCAAAAATACTTGCGTATCCTTATTGGGGCAAGGCGATAGACAGGTTCGGGAACCGGGCGGTCCTGGTTTCGACCGCATTTGCAATGATAATAATACCGTTAATGTGGCTTTTTTCAACGGATGTCGCCTGGCTGATTGCCTTCCAGGTTTTCTCCGGATTCGTATGGTCGGGCCTCGACCTGGCCTCATTCAACTTTGCCCTCTCCATGGTGGGGCGGGAAGTCAGGCCCTCCTTCATTTCAAAGTACAATGCTTTTGGAGGGGTATTTTATGCGGCAGGCGCAACCGCAGGCGGCCTTTTCCTCCAGTATTTTTCTGGCGCCAGCCTGCTTGGCTTCAGCGGGATACTCCTGGTTTTCCTGATATCAGGCCTTATGCGACTGGCAGTGGTTGTGATTTTCGCCCCGAAGCTCTCATCCAGCCGGGAAGTGGAAAACACGACCGGGCAGCGCGGAATGGTGTTAAAGCTGGTTGCGATATATCCAACACAAGGCGCAGTGCAGCACGTGGTTGACGGATGGAACTTCACCAGGAAGGCTGTTGAGGGGGAAACTCTTCGCGGCGGATTGGCGCTTGCATCCGGGCTGGGGGCCACAAACGATATAATCAAGGAAGGCAGCCGGAAACTTGCCTCCAGGATAGGAAGGAAGAACCGCCTTTAACCATCAGCGCAGGCCCAAAAAGTAATGCTGGCGCGGGCATTGTGCAGGCTTTTTAGCACCGAAGATAGGCAAGGACATCTTCTTTTATTTCTTGCCAGGGACAAAAAGCCTCATGAACGAGCTTGACTGTAAATGGCAGAAGATGTGGGAGGAGGCAGGCGCATTCCAGCCAAAATTGAACGAGGGGGAGAAATTCTATCTTACAGCGGCATTCCCCTACCCAAATTCCCCGCAGCACATCGGACACGGCAGGACCTACACCACCACAGACATTTATGCTAGATACATGAGGATGAGGGGCAAGAATGTTCTCTTTCCAATGGGATTCCACGTGACAGGCACGCCGATATTGGCAATGGCAAAACGGATTGCCGATAATGATGAGGAAATACTGGGAATATTCGACAGGGTCTATGGAATTCCCCGTGATGTTTCAAAAAAGCTCACCGACCCGCGCGAGCTGGTTGCGTATTTTTCCCGCGAGATAGAGTCGGGCATGAAGGAAATGGGCTATTCCATAGACTGGCGCAGGAAATTCTATTCCTATGATGCGCAGTTCAACCGGTTCATACAATGGCATTTTGCCAAGCTGCAAAAGATAGGCTACATCAAGAAAGGCGAGCATCCCGTGCCCTGGTGCCCCATTGGAAAAACCGCAGTTGGTGCGCATGACACTAGAGGGGATGCCGACCCCCAGATAGAGGAGGTCACCGGTGTGCTTTTCCCATTTCAGGACGGCTTTCTTGTCTGCTCCACTTACCGGCCGGAGACGATATATGGGGTCACAAACATCTGGCTGAACGAAAAGGCGACCTACGTCAGAGCAAGCGACGGCAAGCGGAATTATTATATTGCAAAGGATGCGCTGCCCTCGCTTTCGATGCAGCTGGAGCTGAAAGTGGAAAAGGAATTCGCCGCAAGCGAGCTGATGGGGCACACTGCGAAGAATCCCATCACTGGCGAGCCTCTCCCGATTTTTCCGGCAAGCTTTGTAGATCCCAGGCACGGGACCGGTGTGGTGATGTCTGTGCCTGCGCACGCCCCTTACGATTATCTTGCCCTGCGCGATGCTGGCTTGGGCGGGAAACTTGCGCTCAAGCAGGTGCTGAAGCTCGAGGGATTTGGGGCTTTCCCCGCAAAGGAGATTTGCGAAAAGATGGAAATAAGAGGGCAGAATGATGCGAAGGCTGAGGAAGCAACCGCGGAAATATACAAGAAAGAGGCGCACAGCGGGATTATGGCGGTTGGCGAGTTTTCTGGCATGAAGGGAATTGAGGCGAAGGAGAAAATCCGCAAAAAAATGCTGAATACGGGATGCGCGCTCGCCCTGTATGAGATTTCGAATGGCCCGATATACAGCCGCTTTGGCGGTCTGGTGGGCGTGAAAATAGTCAAGGACCAGTGGTTCATAGATTACGGTGACGAAGCATGGAAAGCGAAGGTGAAAGAGTGCCTTTCCGAGATGAGCATACTGCCTGAAAAGACGCGGAAAGAGTATGAGTACACCATAGGATGGCTCAGGCAGAAAGCCTGCACCCGCTCCTCAGGGCTTGGCACGCGCTTCCCGCTGGACCAGACCAAGATGATAGAGGCGCTGTCCGACTCCACCATATACATGGCGTTTTATACCATCTCGCACATTGCCATGAAAATGAAGCCCGAGCAGCTGAGCGAGGAACTTTTTGACTACGTGTTTTTGGGCAGGAAGCCTGAGGGCGACCTGCCTGAGCAGGCGGAGGAAATGAGAATGGAATTCCTCTACTGGTATCCGCTTGACAGCAGGCATTCGGCAACCGACCTTGTTCACAATCACCTCACTTTTTTCATATTCAACCATGTGGCGGTATTCGGCAATAAGCACTGGCCTCAGCAGATTGTCACCAACGGATTCGTGCTCATGGACGGCAAGAAAATGAGCAAGTCCATGGGCAACATCATGCCAATACGCACGGCAATAAGGGAGTTTGGGGCGGACACCATACGCTTCACCGTCGTTTCTGGCGCAGACCTTGCGCAGGACACGGACTTCAACAGGCCCGCGGTCGAGGGCATACTTTCCCGCATGAGATTCATGAAAGCAGCCATGGAAAAATATGCAGGCGGGAAGGACGAGGGGGGCGGGAGCCTTGCGGACAGGTGGATTCTCTCGCGCATGCACAAGCGCTGCATCGCCGCCCCTGAAATGTATGATAATTTCCAGCTGCGCGAGCTCTCCCTTGAGCTTTTCTACGGGACGTTCAACGACTTGCAGTGGTACCTGAAGAGGGCTGAAAAGCCCAAGCTACGCGAGTTTTTCGAGCTTTGGGTTCCGCTTATAGCGCCTTTCATGCCGCATTTTGCAGAGGAGATGTGGGAAAAGCTTGGGAAGAAGCACTATGTTAAGGACGCGCAGTTCGTCGCCCTTGGGCGGATGCCGGACGGAGACAAATCGAAGGTGGATGAAAAGCTTGAAGATTCGGAAGACTACATAATCAAGGTGAAGGAAGACATACAGTCGATATTGAAGCTTTTGAAGATGGAAAAGGCGAAGAGGATAGAGCTGTTCGTGGCTGCCGGCTGGAAGCGGAGGCTGCGCAGAATTGCCGCAGCGGAGAAAAAATTCGACACCACCATGAAGCTTGCCATGGCAGACCCGGAAATAAAGGGGCACGCGGCTGAAGTTGCCAAGGTGTTGCAGGCGTACATGAAAAATTCCGGCGCCCTGGATGAAACGAAAGCTGAGGGATTCGAGCTTGAGGCGCTAGAGTCTGCGCAGAAGCTTCTTTCCGAAGAATATGGCTGCCCCATAGCCTTCATGCGGGAGGAGGGGAGCAGCGCGCCAAAGGCGAAAAACGCGCTTCCAGGGAAGCCGAGCATACTTGTTTCCTAAGGTGTATGATTGGTCCTCTGCGTAAAAGTCAGGCGGCAGGATGCCGAGAAGGCACGGCAGGAAATCGCCAAAGCATGCCTGCTTGATGGCAAATTCGTGCCGGAACGATTGGGGCAGTTCGTCTATTTTCCGGTTAAAGGCAAGCCTGGAGGCATGAAAACAGTGCGGCGAAAGCTCAAAGCGCGCCAGGAATTCGGAAAGCCCCTCAGGGGCGAGCTTGAGGGGAAACTGGCGGATGCTGAGATGAAGGCGCTTGTAGGCTCTTTTGACATTGTGGGGAGCGTCGCAGTTGTCGAGATACCCCACTCACTTGTGAAAAAGCAGAGGCTGATTGCAAATGCAATACTGAAAAACCACCACAACATAAAGACTGTTGCAAAGAAAATGGGCGGGACGGCGGGGGAATACCGGATACGCCCGGTGAAAGTGATTGCCGGGGAAAAAAAGACGCATGCCATTTATAGGGAAGGGGGATGCGAGTTTGAGCTGGACCTGAACAAGACTTACTTTTCGCCAAGACTTGGGACAGAGCGGGAAAGGATTGCCGCTCTTGTGGAAAAGGACGAGCGTGTGCTTGTGCCTTTTGCCGGAGTCGGGCCGTTTGCAATAAGAATAGGCAAGGCTGTGCCCAGCGCAAATGTGGCCGGAATTGAGCTGAACCCGGACGCGGCGGATTATTTCGCCAGGAATATCGCGAGGAACAAGTGCCAGAACGTGAGAGCCATTTGCGGCGACGTTCGGAAGATTCTGCCGGGCGATTACACCGGCTGGGCGGACCGGGTGGCAATGCCCCTGCCAAAAGACGGAAGTGGATTTTTGCCACGCATCATACCTTGCCTGAAGAGGGGGGGAGTGCTGCACTACTATTCATTTGGGGATGCGCAAAACCCGTTTGAGAAACCGGAGAGGCAGGTGAGGGATGCTGCCGCAAAGGCAGGGAGAACCGCCATTGTCCTCTTCCGCCGGGTGGTGCGCCCCTACTCGAAAACCGTGGAACAGGTAGTGGTGGATGCGGAAATTGATTAGCCCAAAACCTGCTAATGCCTGAGAGTGCGAAGAATATATAAATCTCAAAACCGTTCCACCTGCATGGCACGCGTTGAACCCAGCACCCTTATCGAAGTGTCGTCAGAGGCCGGAAGGAAGATCGGAGGCATATACACAGTCATCAGAAGCAAGGCCGAGCAGGTGCACAAGAAATTTGGCGACAACTATCTGCTCATCGGAATGCTGGATGACAAGTGCAATGACGATGTGAAATGGTCCGAGCCCCAGGGCAAGCTGCGCGAGATTTTCGATGAGCTTGAGCCCCTGGGCGTATACTGCAAATGCGGCACCTGGATTTATGGGGATGGGGCGAGGATAATCTGCGTGGATGCCAAAGCAGCCGGGGAGAAGATAGTCGAGTATGTGAGTGAAAAAGGGCTGCAAAAAGACAAACAAGTCAACTACTTCAAATACATGCTTTGGAAGCAATATGGGATAGACTCGCTGATGGAAAAGAGCTGGGACTTCGATGAGAACGTAGTTTGGGGCGGCGGAGTGGGAATGCTCATAGAAAAACTTTTTTCTAAGGGGGTTTATAACGATAAGAAAACCGTGATGCAGTTCCATGAGTGGATTTCTGGGGCGGCCTTGCTGTACTGCAAGATACGGGGCGTGAAGGCGCCTAGCGTTTTCACCACCCACGCAACCGTGCTTGGCAGAACGCTGGCTTCGGCGGGAGTTGATGTTTACAGCGAGTCGGTCAAGGCAAAGGAGCCGATTTCTCTCAATGCCGCGTACAACAACAGAGTGGAGGGCAAGCACCAGCTGGAAGCCGCAGCGGCACGCGAATGCACCGTATTCACAACAGTCAGCGAGACGGTTGCTGAAGAAGTCAGGTACATACTTGGTAGGAAGGCGGACGTAATAACTGTCAATGGAATCGAGTTTAGGGATGGGAAGAACGAAAAGGAGGCGCTGGACCTCTCGGAATATGCGCGGGGCGAGCTGCGCCAATTCTTGGAGGCGTGCTTTGTCAGCTATTACTCGCAGAGCTATAAGGACGCCCTGTTCGTCTATATTTCCGGCAGGTACGAATTTTCGAACAAGGGGTTTGACATTTTCATAGAGGCGCTTGGAAAGCTAAACGCACGGCTGAAAAAAGACAAGAAGAACGAGAGGAGGATTTTCGCATTCATTTTTGCCCCAAGCTCGGTGAGGGGCCCTAAAATCTCGATAATAAAAAACTACTTGCTGATGGATAAGATAACTGAAATCCTGGAGCGCGTGCCCGAAATGCGCGGGCAGGAGTATGTGAACCTGCAGGATGCCATCTCCAGATTGCAAGGCGAGATAAAACTTGATTTGGAGAACATGGCCCGCGGATTTGTTAAGGACGGCGATAAGCCCCATATCAACTGCTACGACTTGTCATACAATAACGACGCAATAATAAACGCCTGTGTGGCGGCAGGGCTTGACAATAGGAAGGAAAACTTGGTGAAGGCGATTTTCTACCCCACCTACATGAAACCGAATGACGGGCTGATGAATCTGAATTATTACGACATAATATCTGCAATGGATGTCGGCGTTTTCCCCTCGCGCTATGAGCCTTTTGGGTACACCCCGGTCGAAACCGCGGTAAAGATGGGAATAGCGGTGACATCAGACATGACTGGCTTTGGCAGATACATCATGAAAAAAGCCAGGAAAGAAGGCAGCGGAGTGATAGTGCTGCGCATGGCCGGCAGGAGCAAGGGACAGTCCTCAGATGAGTTGGCAGCGGACCTGGAACGCATTTACCGGCTCAGCCCGAAAAAGCTGGAGGCGCAGAAGCTGAATGCCTACCGCATGATGAGGCATGTGGACTGGAGCAGACTGGTGAAAAACTATTACAGTGCATACGCAATGGCGCTTGGGAAGGCGGCAGGGGAGAAAAAGGTGAAATGATGACGCTGGAGGAAAAGCTGAAGGCGGAAATAGAGAAGGAGAAGGAGCGCGCAAAGAAGAAGATAATATACGCATTTGTGATGCCGGGGATTGTCTACGTTTCTGCAATAGCGGCCTACCACTACGCTGAAGGCTGGGGCTGGGAGGATTCGATATATTTCACCTCATCCACGATAACCACCGTCGGCTACGGGGATTTGGTGCCGCACACCCAGCAGGGAAGGATGCTTGCCATTCCACTGATGTGGATAGGTATCGCGGTGGGCTTTTATTTCATCTACACCCTGCAGGAGTATGGAAAAAATAAGATAGAGCACCGGATAGACTGGACAATAGACCATTTTGACAGGATAGGCAAGGGCAGACTGAAAAAAAAGTGAACAGAAAAGAACTTTTTTGACCACTCGCACCTGCTGCTTTAAATTCATTTATCCCCCCACAATAATCCTTGGGTTGATGTGGAGCCTGAAAAGAAAGCTGTGCTGGTTTTATCGGACGGCTCCATTTTTTTCGGACGAGGCTTTGGCGCTACTGGCAAGAGGGTCGGGGAGATAGTCTTTACCACCAACATGACCGGATATGAGGAGTCACTGACAGACCCGAGCTATGCGGGGCAGATTCTCATTTCCACTTACCCGCTTATAGGAAACTACGGAACTGGGCAGGAGTGGTGTGAAAGCGACCGAATGCAGGTGGAAGGCTATGCCATAAGAGAGCTTTGCGCAGTGCCTCGGCACGCCAAGAGCGCCAAAAGCCTGGCAAGAAGGATGGATGATGAGGGGATACCCGGCATACACGGAATCGACACGCGCTACTTGGTGAGGCTGATACGGAAAAACGGTGTCATGCCAGCCTGCCTTTCAGTTTACGAAAAGGAGCAAGACACGCAGGAATTGCTGTCCATGGCGCAATCGCTGGACTACTCGAAGATAAATTTCGTCGAGAAAGTTTCCACTGGCGAAGCGAAATCATACGGGAAAGGAAGCAAGAAGGTCGTTCTAATAGACTACGGGGCGAAGATGGGGATTGTGCGCGAGCTTGCCGCGCGCGGATGCGAGGTGGTCGTGGTGCCTTTTTCCACGAGCGCACAGGAGATATTGTCTTACAACCCAGACGGAATACTGGCTTCAAACGGGCCGGGCGACCCTGCGCTTATGAAAAAGGAGAGCGCGGAACTGAAAGGGCTTTGGCATCTGCCAATATTCGGAATCTGCCTTGGCAATCAGCTGCTCGCGCAGTCCGCGGGAGCCTCGACATACAAGCTGAAGTTCGGCCACAGGGGGGGCAACCATCCAGTGCTGGACATCGCGAAAAACAGGGTGGTAATAACAACGCAAAACCACGGCTTTGCGGTGGATGGCAAGACGCTGCCGGGGGAGTTTGAAGTGACGCACACGAACCTGACGGACAACACAGTTGAGGGGATTATGCACAAGGAGCTGCCCATATTCGCGGTTCAATACCACCCAGAGGCAAACCCTGGGCCCTGCGACTCGAAATGCCTGTTCGACAAATTCGTGAATATGCTTTGAAGGAGGTAATTGCATGAACCTGTTGTCAATCGGTGAGATGGACCGGAAGAAAATATCGGATTATGTGGAGCTTGCATCCGAAGTGAAGGCGAACAGGGAAAAATACCTGCATGCGCTTGAGGGGAAGACCCTTGCGATGGTTTTTGAAAAGTCCTCCACGCGCACGCGTGTCTCGTTCGAAGCTGGAATGACCCAGCTTGGGGGGCATGCGATATATTTTGACTTCACCACCACTCAGCTTTCGCGCGGGGAGTCCATGCGAGACACTGCAAAAACCCTGGGAAGGTATGTGGACATCATAATGGCGCGGCTTTACCACCACACAGACATTGTGGAAATAGCCAAGCACTCAGGCGTGCCTGTGATAAACGGGCTGACCGATTTGGAGCACCCCTGCCAGGCGCTCTCAGACCTTCTGACGATGAAGGAGAAGGGGAAACTGAAAAAAGGGGCGAGATTCGCATTTGTCGGAGACTGTGCTTTCAACATGGCAAACTCGCTTTTGCTAGCCTGCGTGAAGTCAGGAATGGAAGTTGTGCTGGTCTGCCCGAAGGGATACCCGCCCAATTCAGCATTTCTTTCAGAGGCGAAAAAGCACGGCAAGGTAACTGTTTCAAACGACCCGGCGCAAGGCGTGACGGATGCGGACATTGTTTACACCGACACCTGGATATCCATGGGCATGGAGGAGGAAAAAGCCGAGCGGATGAAGGCGTTTGCCCCTTTCCAGGTGAATGCTGAGCTTTTGGCTAATGCCCGCAAGGACGCGATTGTGATGCACTGCCTACCCGCGCACAGGGGGGTGGAGATAACCGATGAGGTGATTGACGGCAAGCAGTCTGTTGTCTTTGACCAGGCTGAGAACCGGCTGCACATGCAGAAAGCGATTATCCTCCGGCTGCTTGGGAAGGCCTAGGCAGCAGATGGCGCGAGCAGGGCAGAAAAAGACTGAGAGAACGGCATGAAAGGGGAAGATCTTGGAATGCTGCGCACGCAGTGAACCGTAAAGGCATTGTAATCGAAAAATCCTGAATGAAAGGAAGGTTGTGGAAGTGGAGAAAAAGAAAATAGAAAAAGTGCTTGTGATAGGCTCTGGCCCCATTGTCATCGGGCAGTCTGCCGAATTTGATTACTCGGGTTCGCAAGCTTGCGCCTCCTTGCGTGCCGAGGGGGTGAAAGTGGTGGTTGTCAATTCCAACCCTGCCACCATCCAGACCGACAAGGACATTGCTGATATTGTGTACATTGAGCCTTTGCGGGCCGATTTTATTGAGAGGATTATCGAGAAGGAGAGGCCGCAGGGGCTGCTTGCCACCATGGGCGGGCAGACCGGGCTCAATCTGGCTGTTGAGCTCCACAAGAAGGGAATTTTGCAGAAATACGGCGTGGAGCTATTGGGGACTGGAATCGACGCGATTGAGTTTGCAGAGGACCGGGGCAAGTTCAAAGAGCTTATGCACACGCTTGGCGAGCCCATACCTGAAAGCGTTGCAGCGAATACCGTGGAGGATGCGGAAGGGTTCGCCGCCACCCACGGCTTTCCCCTAATACTGCGCCCTGCGTTCACGCTTGGAGGGACGGGCGGCGGGATTGCCAGGAATTCCGAGGAATTCCACAAGTTATTGGAGCTTGGCTTCGCCCTTTCCCCAACGCACCAGGTGCTGGTGGAGGAATCCGTGCTGGGCTGGGGGGAGTTCGAATATGAGATGATGAGGGACAGCTTCGACAACTGCATAACCATCTGCAACATGGAGAACATCGACCCGATGGGCGTGCATACCGGCGAGTCGGTGGTGGTGGCGCCCTCGCAGACGCTTTCAGACGACGAGCACCAGATGCTCCGCAGCGCCGCAATGAAGATAATCCGGGCGCTTCGCATAGAAGGGGGATGCAACATACAGTTCGCGCTCAACCAGCAGACCGGGAAATACATTGTTGTGGAAGTGAACCCGCGGCTTTCCCGCTCATCTGCGCTAGCTTCCAAGGCAACAGGATACCCGATTGCCAGGGTGGCTGCGAAAATCGCGCTAGGCATGGGCTTGCACCAGATAAGAAATGCGGTCACCAAGACAACGCCTGCCGCATTCGAGCCGGCACTCGACTACTGCGTGGTGAAGATACCCAGGTGGCCATTTGACAAGATACCTGAGAGCAACCGCACCATAGGCACGCAGATGAAGTCCACTGGCGAGACGATGGCTATTGGCAGGACTTTTGAGGAGGCTTTTGGCAAAGCCCTGCGATCGATTGAGATGAAAAAACCCAGGATAGAGCCCGGGGAAATCGAGCGCCATCTGGCAGCCCCAACCGACCTTAGGATACACGCGATTCTCGAGGCGCTCAAAAGCGGATGGGAAATGGAGAGGATATTTCAGCTCACCCAGATCCATCCCTGGTTTTTGGACAGGCTGCACGCTTATGCAAATATGGAAAATAGGCTAAAGCGGGAAGTGTTCGGGCGGAAGATACTGCATGAGGCAAAGCGCATGGGCTACTCTGACGAGCAGATAGCCGCAATAGTAGGGCATGAAACATCGATGGTGCGGGAAATGAGGAAAAAGGCGGGAATACTGCCTGTTTACAAGATGGTGGACACTTGCGCCGCCGAATTCGAAGCGCTGACACCCTACTACTATTCAACATATGAAAACGAAAACGAGAGCAAGCCAAGCGGGAACAGGAAGGTCATAGTCATCGGCAGCGGCCCAATCCGCATAGGGCAGGGGATAGAGTTTGACTACTGCTGCTGCCACGCCGCATTCGCGCTGCGCGAAATGGGGATAGAATCGATAATGATAAACAACAATCCCGAGACAGTCAGCACTGATTTTGACACCTCGGACCGGCTTTATTTCGAGCCCCTCACCTACGAGGATGTCATGAATGTCATTGAGCATGAAAAGCCCGAGGGCGTGATAGTCCAGTTCGGCGGGCAGACCTCCATCAACCTTGCGCAAAAGCTGGAGATGAGCGGTGTGAATATACTGGGCACCCAAGTGGAGGGCATCGATATTGCCGAAGACAGGGAAAAGTTCAAGGAGCTGCTGCACGAGCTTGGGATACGCCAACCCAAAAACGCCACAGCCACAAGCGAGCAGGAGGCTGTTGCTGCCGCTGCAAAGATTGGCTATCCGATTGTGGTGCGTCCAAGCTATGTGATAGCGGGCAGGGGCATGCAGATAGTCTACGATGAGACAGGCCTGAGAAAATACATCGGGGAGGCGGTGGATGTCAGCGAAAGGCGGCCTGTGCTCATAGACAAGTACATAGAGAAGGCAATTGAGTGCGAAATAGACGGTGTCGCGGATGGCAGGAGGCTCTTTGTCGGTGGCATCATGGAGCACGTGGAGCGCGCCGGAGTTCACTCGGGGGACGCCAACAACGTGGTGCCCTGCGTGAGGCTCAAGCCCGAAGTGCAGGAGAAAATACTTGAGTATTCCGACAAGATTGCCCTTGCTCTTGGGACAATCGGCTCGATAAACATACAGTATGTGGTGCAAAACGACGTGATATTCGTGCTTGAGGCAAACCCGAGGGCAAGCAGGACCATGCCTTTCCTTTCCAAAGCCACAGGCGTCCCGCTGGTGAAGCTTGCCACCAAGGTGATGATGGGCAAGAGCCTGGAGGAGCTTGGCGCCCTGCAAACGCCGAAAATGAGCCATTATTGCGTCAAGGGAGTTGCCTTCCCGTTCCTGAAGCTGCCGGGTGCGGACACTGTTCTTGGCCCGGAGATGAAATCCACTGGAGAAAGCATGGGTGCGGATGTTGATTTCCCGCGTGCTTTCATGAAGGCGCTTCTGGGAGCGGGCTTGAAGATACCTGAAAGCGGAGGGGTGGCAATCAGCCTGAAAGACGGGGACAAGGAGCGCGCTGCGCCGCTTGCGGAGGCGCTTGCCGAAATGGGCTTTGAGGTATATGCAACTCCGACAACTGCCAGCCATCTCGGCAGCAGGGTAAGGCTGCTCAAGAAAATATCAGACGGCCAGCCCAATATCATATCTGAGATAATGAGGGGCAATATAAGGCTCGTATTCAACACACCGAAAAAAGGCAAGGTGGCAAGCACTGACGGGTTTAAGATACGCCGCGCCTGCCTTGAGAACGGAATACCCTGCATTACCTCTTTCGAGGCGTGCGAGGCGCTTGTCGAGGCGATGGAGGCCGCAAAGGAAAAAAACATAAGCGTGCGAAGGATAGACGACTATGGAAAGGCGGAGTGATGCGGCGAAAAGGGCGGCTTGCGCATGGAGCAACGAGCATACTGCGATAATGATTCTTCTTCTCCTGGTTGCCGCCCTGCTTGGCTATATCGCTCTTTTGCCGCCAACCCCGTGCGAGGGCTGCAATGCGAAAGTGGAGATGATTTTCTCCCCTGATGCGCAGCCAGAGGTGGTCTCCTTCATCCGCTCTGCGCAGAAAACAATCGACATTGAGATGTATGTTTTCACCTCTGATGACATCATCAGGGAGCTTGGCGAGGCGCAAAAGCGGGGAGTGAGGGTGAGGGTGATAATGGAGCCAAGGGTGGAGGACGCCAGGAAGCAAAAGGTGTTCGATACCCTCGCTGCGCTTGGCTGCGAAGTGAGGTGGGCAAGCCTTTCTTACAAGCTCACGCACAGCAAGTTCGTAATTGTTGATGGGAAAAAGGCTATTGTTGGCAGCATAAACTTCTCCAAAAGCGCGCTGAACGACAACCGGGAGGCTGCTGCCGAGATTGAAGGGGAAAAGGTGAACGAGCTGGTTTCTGTTTTTGAGGTGGATTGGCAGAAGGCGTCTGGGGCGCCTGTCGGGAGCCAAGCCATGCCCTAGGCTATCAGCGCCATCCATGCCCAGATGAGGGCGAGCGAAACTGCGACTGAGGCGAATCCTGCGATTGTGAACTCTTTCATTGGGAATTTTTCCCCGCTTTTCTCGGCAGCCTGCATTATGATGATGTTGCTTGCCGCGCCAATGATGGTCAGCCCGCCGGCAAGCGTGCTTCCGGCGACCAGCCACATCAGGCTGGCGATGGGCATGTTGCCGGAAAATGCATTGAGGTAAATTATTACAAAGGGCACATTGGAGAGGAATTGCGAAAGCACCAGGCTGGAAATGACAACAACTGACGGCTCGGAAAGAGAGCTTGCCGGTGGCAGGAACTGCTGGAAAAGTCCGGATTGCCAGACGGCTGCCATGAGCACGAACATTCCCGCGAAAAAGCCCAGGGTTTCCCAGTCCGTGGCAAATGACTTGCGCGGATTCCCAGATAGGATGACCGCGACTGCTGCGCCTGTGACAGGAATTAGGTATAGCGCAAAATTGGGTATGGCGGGCACAATGCCAGATAAAAGCCGCAAGGCGGAAAGAAGAATCACTGCCTGGAAGCCCCTTCTTGCAGCGCCATAGTCGCGTTCGCGCTTCCAATAATCGGATGTGATGCGGCGCAGCCTGCGAAGGTCGGGGAACATCACAAAAAGTATTCCAGCCAACGCGATAAGCGAAAGCACGGTTGGTACCAGGAGGTATTTTGCAAACTCGTAAAATGGCGAGGCAACATTGCCCCTGGTTGCGATGATATAGTTGTGCGGGCTCCCTATGGGGCTGGGTATGCCCCCGATGGTGACGCCGAGTGCAAGGGAGATGAGAAGCGGGGCGACAGGCACGCCGCTTTTTTTCGCCATTGATATGCAAAGCGGGACCCCGATAACGGCAACGGTGTCGTTCAGGAGGAACGCGGATGCAAAGCCTGCGCAAAAAGAAAATGAAAGCACCACAAGAAAAGGATGGTAGAAGTGGCGCATGAACTTGTAGCCAAGATGGGCGAGATAGCCGCTTTCCCGCAATATGCCTGACAGGACGAAGGTCGCATAAAGGAAAACCATTGTTCCCCAGTCGATTGACGCAAATGCATCTTCAGGGGATATCTGCGAAATCAGGACAACCAGCGCAGCGCCTGATGCCATGGCCTGCCAGGGCGCAAGTTTGAAGGGAAGCCTTGCGCGGAAGAATATCGCTGCGAGCACGAGGAAAAGGATTAAGGCTGGAAGCAATGATACCATGGAACAGCCGCCTCTTTCGGTTATCATGGAAGAGCTTAAATTTTGGGCGCCTCGGAGGGCGGCCAGACAAATATGGCAGGGGCGGCAGCCTTACTTTTTTTCCTCGCCCTCTCCATCATTGGAATCGTCGCCAGCCGGAGGCTCGGAGCCGGCCCCGGCAACCGCCCAGCCATAGCGGGGCTTTTTCTTATCCTCCCCCCTCTTCTTTTTCTTAAGCTTTTCCCGCAGGCGTTTTTTTATTGCATCAAGCTCCAGCCCGACCGATTTTTCAAAGCTGACACGGGCAGCCTCCTCTATCTTGCGCGACTCGTCCTTAAGCTGCATGGGGCCCTCTGTTGAGAGAATGGCATGCACAGCATGCACCTGCTTTTTCTTTTGCTCCTCAAAAAGCTGCTGCTCTTCCCTCTTTTTTGCGAATTGCCCCTGCATGGAAGATAGAGGAGGGAGGAGGTTTAAAAATGCTATTTGGCATAATCGGACGGTCGTCTTGTATGGCAGAAAAAATGAAACGAGCCTTAGTGAGCGTTTGGGACAAGAGGGGTCTTGCCCCCTTTGCCAAGGGACTTGCCAGCCTGGGGATTGAGATAATCTCCACCGGAGGCACTGCCCGTTTCCTTGCCGAAAACAAAATAAAGGTGCGGGAGGTTTCGGACCTGACCGGATTCCCGGAAATGTTCGAGGGAAGGGTTAAGACGCTGCACCCCAAAGTGCATGGCGCCATACTTTACCGCAGGGGCAGGAAGGAACATGAGGAACAAGCCCTGAAGAACGGGATTGAGCCGATAGACCTGGTGGTTGTGAACCTCTATCCGTTTGAACAGGTTTCCGGAAAGGAAAGCTCGACTTTCGACGAGGCAGTGGAAATGATAGATGTCGGCGGACCGGCGATGGTGAGGGCTGCGGCAAAGAACCATGCCCACGTGGCAGTCGTAGTGGATCCCGAAGATTATACTTGGCTTCTTGCCGAGCTGAAGGAAAAAGGGGATATTTCGCAGGAAAAAAAGAGGGAGCTTGCGCTCAAGGCTTTTGCCAGAACCAGCTCATACGACGCGGCCATCTGCAGGCACCTGTCAGGCGCGAACAAGGCGGACCTTTACCCGAATTTTCTCGAGATGCACTTTGAGAAGGCTTACCCGCTGCGATACGGCGAAAACCCGAGCCAGAAAGCCGCGGCGTACAGGATACTCGGAATGACTTCCATACTGGACTCTAAAATTCACTCTGGCAGCAAGGCTATGAGCTACAACAACTTTTTGGATGCGGACACCTCGTTCGGGCTGATACGGGAGTTTAAGGATGAGATAGCAACAGTGATACTCAAGCACAACAACCCGTGCGGAGGGGCGCAGGGCAAGACGCTTGAGGAGAGCTACATCAAGGCACACGCGGGCGACCCGCTTTCCTCTTACGGAGGGGTGATTGCCTTTTCGCGCAAGGTGGATGCGGATACCGCCCGGGCAATCGGCACCAAGTTCATAGAGGTGGTCCTTGCCCCGGGTTATGAAGAAGACGCACTTGAGATACTCAAGGCGAAGGAAAGCAGGCGGCTGCTTGACGTTTCCAATATCTGGGACATGAGCGTGGAGAGGGCTGTGAATTTCAGATACATAACCGGCGGAATGCTCTACCAGGGGCGCGACCCAGGGATTTATGACCAGGACGCGGTAAGGATAGTGACCAAGCGCAAGCCGAAGCAAGGCGAGCTTGGTGACGCTTACTTTGCGACCAAGTTCTGCAAGCACACCAAGTCAAACGCCATTTCGATTGCAAAGGAATTGCAGCTTGTAGGTAACGGAGCCGGGCAGATGAGCAGGGTGGACGCCTCCAACATCGCGATAGACAAGGCGCGCAGGTTCGGGTTCGACTTGCAAGGGTCAACCGCAGCCTCGGACGCATTCTTCCCCTTCCCAGACGGGCTGGATGTGCTTGCCAAGGCAGGGATAACCTGTGTTGCACAGCCGGGCGGCTCGGTGAATGACCAGAAGGTAATCGATGCTGCCGACCAATACGGAATAAGCATGATATTCACAGGGAGAAGGCACTTCAAGCACTAGCCCCTAGGGGGCATTGACACATCAGTCGATCCCCCTAAGGGCTCACCCCAATATGCGACACTGATTTTGGCGGTTTGATGGAAAAAATAAAGCCAAAGCCCGTAGCACTTTTTATCGGCAGGTTTCAACCGTTCCACAATGGTCATCTTGCCGCGCTGGAATGGATTGCCGCAAGAAGCTCAAAAGTGATTGTTGCGATAGGGAGTTCACAGGCGAGCTTTGAGCCGGAAAACCCATTTTCCGCAAGAGAGCGCAAGAGAATGATATGGATGCAGATTAGGGCTGCAGGCTTGGGGAAGAAATGCAGGCTCGCCACAGTGACAGATGTAAACGACAATGGAAGATGGGTGGCGCATGTTGATGCGTGCGTGCCTGCTTATGACGCGGCCTATTCGAACAATCCGTTGGTAAAACGGCTGATGAACAACGCGGGCAAGAAAGTGCGCGCAGTCCCATTCTTCAAAAAAGAGATTTTCAACGCAACGAAAATCAGGGCCAGGATGAAAAAGAGGGGGGAGTGGCAGGGCTTGGTGCCTAAAAAAGTGAAAACCGTGCTGAAAAAAATAGGCGCAGAAGAGCGGATCCGGAAACTCTGATTTGCTTAAGCGGAAAAAATGGCGCCCGGAACAGCTGCGGAAATAGCCCGTTTGGCAGCCTCGATTTTTTCAGGCGGGGAAGAGGCGGCAAATGAAATCGAATAGTTTGCACCTTTTTTTGAAATGTCCGCCTTCAATGACACCGAGTCCAGTATTGCCTCTATCTTCTTTTTATCTTCTGAGATAACTTCCACCACATTGAGATTGTAGGATAGCGATTCGCCTGCCAGCGGGTGGTTGAAATCGACCACCACCCTGCCGGATTGCACTGACTTTATGCGCGCCAGCACGCCATCCAGCGTGAGAACCATGCCTAGCGCGGGCCGGAAACCCTGCTTGGCAAAATCCTTGGATGACATGATGCGCACAAGGCCCGGGATGCGCTGCCCGAATCCCTTGTCCGCAGACACCGTGAAACTTTCCTGCTTGCCAAGCTGGGAGGAAATGATGGCCTCCTCAATGCCGGGCATTACTGACCCGGAGCCGAACAGGGCCAATTTTGGGCCATAAGTGATTGAAGGCTGGAAAATCCCGGCTTTCTTCGCCACCTCTGCGTCACTGGTCTCGAAGACCTCTCCTGTTGAAACTAGGCTGCCAGTATAATCTATCCGCACCAGGTCTCCTTTTTTGACATTAACCATCCAATTTCACCTGATTTTTTAAACTTGCATGAGGCAATACCCCTAGCTTTTGCAGTATTAGCCTGCAAGACCATTTTAAAGTTAATGCATGGAAGGCGGATTTGAAGGGGATATTGATGGAAAAGAAGGACATATACAAATTTTTCGCTTTGGGCCTGGTTGCGGTGTTCGTGATTGAGATGGTGGCGCTAGGCGCCCTGAACACCGGGGGCAGCTCTTCCAATCTGAATCAGGCGGAGGACGGGCAAAACGCGCTTGACATAACCGGCAATGCCGCAGACAACCTCACCATTGTGCGCTATGAGCCGTACCTTATAGTCGCCGGAAACTCAAGCGCCCTGGAGGAAGTGAAGCAGGAGCTGATTGCGCAGGGCGCCGCCACCTATGCAACATCCATGGGAGGCAACCTGATAGTCAATCTGAACGGCTCAGGCTCGGCCCTCTGGGCAGCAGCGCAGTTTGAGAAGGCAAATGCCACTGTTCTTGCAAACGCAGTGATAACGATGTCAGACAAGGTGCGCATAATCGGAGACGGCATAACCGCAGATGCCAAGGGAAGCACTTTCAAGTGGCAAATCAGGCCAATTTATCCGGAAGGCTCCAAGGTCCCGGCCACATTCATAGCTAGGTCCGAGGGAGGGCAGGTGACTGGCATGGGCTCGCTCACTTTACTGCCGGAATTTGTCAGCGGAGCAGAAGCCGAGGCTAAAATAGAATCCATCACGGGTAAAACCTCGCTTCTGGAGATTGATTGGTCCGCAAGAGATGCCGCCAGGCAAATTGTGCGGCAGGCTGGCGCAGCATACAAGGAAAGGTCATTCATAATCATCTCGCAGCAAGCAACGCAGGAGCAGCTTGATTCTGCAAACTCTCTTGATTACGTCACTGCCGCCCAGCCGGGGATAGTGAGCGTGAGGAATGAATTCGCTGATGCGGGCAGGGCGGGGCAGGACCTTTCGCTTTTGAAGCTGGACCCGGTTTTCCCCCCATCGGTGGCATATTTCACGGATAACCAAAGCCAAGGCAACTCAAGCAGCTTGCTTCTTGAGGAACTTGGCGCCCAAAACATAAGCGCCGCCTTAGTTGAGCAGACCGGGCTGCGTCTTCGCCTGCCAGAGAAAATTGAAAACGAAGGAAAGAGCTATTCCACTGGTGAAAAACTGGTGGAGCTGCAAGTGGCAGCTATTGAAGTGAACCAGACCACGCTCCGGCTGTCAATCGATTTTGAATCGGCAGGAGGGATTGTTTCGAGAATAATCTCAGTGCGGCAGGCCCAGGCGGTGGTGCCGCAGGGGCAAACGGCAACTGCCCCCGGACCCTCTGCCAATGAAACAGGGGATGCCCCCCTGCCATTGGCAATGCCGGCATATAATGGCAGCGCCCAAAGCCAGAATGGAAGCGGGCATGACGGGGCGCAATTGCCGCAAAAATAGCCGCTTGGATACGAACCTGATAAATCTTTATAAAGCTCAGCCGGCTTCTATTTCAGATTAAGGAAATAGATTAGCCCAGGTTCGATTGGTGCATCCAAATGGCAGAAAAGCCCAGCCCGACTGACGCCCGGACCTATTACCATAGGGGAAACACTTATTACGAGAAAGAGGACTACGAAAAGGCGATAGAGGCATACAACACAGCGATAATACTGAACCCCACTTTCTCAGAGGCTTATTTCAACCGCGGTCTGTGCCAATACAACCTTAAGAATTTCGACAAGGCGATTGCGGATTATTCCAAATCTGCAGAGCTTGACCCGAAAAACCCTGTCATATACAACAACCGGGGGGACGCGCACTACCGCAAGCAGGACTTCAATGTTGCGATAGAGGACTACGACCGGGCGCTTGCCATAAACCCGAAATACCTCAAGGCATTCTACAACAGGGGGCTTGCATACGCCTGCCTGCAGGACTATGAGAAAGCAGTCGAGGATTTCACCGAGGTAATAAAGCTCAACCCGAGTTTTTCCGAAGCCTACCACATCCGCGGGCTGGCATATGACTACCTCAACCAGCTGGACAAGGCGATATCCGATTACGACAAGGCAATAGAGCTGAACCCGCAATTCACCGAGGCCATAAACCACCGCGACATAGCGAAGGGGAAGCAGTCCGGGGGCGGAGGCGGAATGGGAGGGGCGACCACCGGCCCCACTGGGGGGGAGCCGGGGCAGAACCAGGGACTCAACGCGATAAAGCTCCTTACCAAGCCCACGATGAAATTCGACCAGGTCGCTGGAATGAAAAAGATGAAGGACGAGCTGAGCGAGGCGATAATATACCCCATGCTCAAGCCGGACCTGGCAAGGCAGTATGGCAAATTCGGGGGAGGGGGGATACTCCTGTACGGGCCCCCGGGGTGCGGAAAGACATTCATCATGAAAGCCGCAGCCGGAGAGTGCAATTCCGGCTTCATAAACGCGAAGATATCAGACATTGTCGACATGTATGTGGGCAACACCGAAAAGAACCTGCACAATGTGTTTGAAACCGGGAGGAAAAGCGCCCCGTGCATAATCTTCTTCGACGAAGTTGAAGCCATGGGCGGCAGGCGGGAGGATATGAACCAATCAAATGCCCACATGAAGATGGCGGTCAACCAGATGCTGTTTGAAATGGACGGTGTTGAGGCGCAGAACCAGAATGTGCTGGTGGTCGGCGCGACCAACGCCCCCTGGGACGTTGACCCGGCTTTGAGGCGCTCGGGCCGTTTCGGCAAGACAATCCTAATCCCCGAGCCAGATTTCATATCGAGGGTTGAAATCCTCAAAATGCACGCGAAGAAAGTGCCGGCGATGTCGAAATATATAGCATTTCGGAGGCTGGCGCTTGCCACCATCGGATATGCCTCTGCAGACCTGAAAGCGGTTGTCGAGGAAGCCGGCGCAATCCCATGGAGGGCGGCTTTCCACAGCGGAAAGCAACGGGAAGTCACCACGGACGATTTCCTCACCGCCATAAGGAAGAAGAAATCCTCGCTGCCCCCCTGGTATGAGCAGGCAAAGAAACAGATAGGCTCGCAGGAGGAAAAAACCGTGGTAGACGGTAAAGAACACGTCAAAGTTACGGAAAGCAAGATGGCTGGCGCGGAAAAGGAGGCGTTCAAGGAACTTTTGGACATCATAAAAAGAAGGAACGAAATATGGTACAAGGCATATGTTTGGATAGTTCGCAATGCCTCTATTTATCTGCCCATCCCGATTTAGGTGGAATACTTGAAACTGCATTTTCCATTCATAGCCGCAATTCTGATTTTGCTCTGCGCGCCGCTTTACGCAGATGAGCTTGCAGACCAGCTTGCCTCGTTTGGAGCCGGCCTGGACGCAGACATTTTCGTGCCAAATCTGACGCTGACTTCCAACCCCCAGATAGTGGTGGTGAAAATAACCGCGACCAACCCTTTCCCCGAGGCAATGCCTTTTTACATATTGAAGCAGACCCGCAACGGCTGGGAAATAATCAAGCTGGTGGGGGCGTTGCCCCCTGAATCAATAACGCCAATCGAATTGGAGATTGAACTGTCTTACCAGAAGGAAACCCGAAGAAACACCCGCTATGCCGTGGTTGCCAGGGGTGAGGACGGGCTGCTTTACGGGCGCTATTTTGAGATAATGGAAAACTGGTCCGCCTATGAGAAGACCATACGGGACAGCCTGAGCATGGCCATCGCCACATTCGTGCCAGCCCTGGCCATACTCCTGGTGCTGCTGCTTGCGGCAATGGCAAGATTTGCTTACCGCAGCAAAAGCCCGGGCAATGAGTACAGCATGTCCACCCTGGTTTTCCCGGTGGTGGAAGGGAGGCCTTTCGAGGAGAAGTTGGCGGACGTGATGATAAATCCGATTACAATGTTGATTGAACTGCTCTGCGTCGGAGTTTTGGTGCTGGTTCTGTTTGAGAGCCTTTACCCATCATACGGAGCGGAAGGGACTGGGCAGCTCATGCTGCTTTCAGGCATCGGGGCTTTTTCCATCCCATTTGTGTATTTTGCCGCATCTTGGCTATTCGAAAGGCGGGAAGAGGGCAAACCTCTGCGATTTTTTGCCGGGATGTTCACCTGGGGCATGTTCGCGGCATTCCTGTCATTGCTGATAAGTTCGGCGATTGTCAGCGGGCTGAAAGGCGCGGACTTTGCCGCTTATGCACTTGTCGCCACAATGCTCATCGCACCCTTGGTTGAGGAGCTGATGAAGGGGCTGGGGGTGCTGTTCATTTCCGGGCACCATGAATACAACGACACCCTGACCGGGCTGCTCCTGGGATTCACCTGCGGAGTGGGCTTTGCGTTTGTTGAAAACTGGTTCTATTTCTCTGCCAAAGTAAATCCGTTTGAGGTGGGCATCACCACATGGGGAATGCTGATCTTGTACCGCTCGTTCTTCAATACCCTGGCGCACGGCTGCTTCACCGCCTCAATCTCAACCGCAATAGGCTATCTGCGCAGCATGGATAGGCTCAAGCGATACGCAAGACTGGCATTTGTGCCCGGCCTTTTCCTTGCAGTGGCGATACACACGATATTCAACCTCTCAGCCCTTGCAGACGGATTTGTCCTCGTGAACCAGCAGGTGCCGTTCTTCATCTTCAACCCCATGCTGATAATCCTGCTTGCGGCAATGTTTTTCCTGGTGCTGGTGCTTGCGGTGATAGACGAGAAGAAAAGAGCGGTCGAACGGAGCATCAAAAAGAGCGTTGAAGCCTCTGGCACGGGAAAAAGCTGATAATAATTAATAATAGTAGGGGAGAAAGCACTGTATGGAAAACAGAATGGCGGGCCAAAACCTGCGCGGCCAGGTTTCTACAGAAATACTGCTTTTGATAGGCTTAATGCTTGTCCTGCTCATACCCCTTATCATGTACTCTTTTGGCAGGGCTGGCGCGACAAAAGAGGACTTTGCAGTGCAGAGGGCGGAGTTCTCCGCACAGCGGCTGGCAAGGCTTGCTGATTCTGTCGGCTACCTTGGCGGAGCTGCCGCTGTGGTCGACCAGATTGATGTGCCCCCGTATGTAAAGTCGGTCAGGATAGGCGGAAACGGGCACGACATAATATTCGAAATGGACAGCACAAGCGGGAAGAGGCAAATTGTGCAGTCCACCCCTTTCCAAATAAATTCCCAGGGGTTTGAGAGAATAAACAGGGAAGGAAGCTACTTTGTAGAGGTGCGCGCGCTTTCCAACTTCACAGGCACAGACCAAGTGGCAATGATAGTCAAGTAGCCGCTGATTGGCGGGGCTGATAAAGAGCACCATTTGCCCATGGGGCTTGCGTTTGGCAGTCAGCCGTGCGGCGCGCCCTCCTTGCTTTGCGGGGTTTGGAAAGCGTGCAGATCAGAAACTGCAGGCCAGCTCCTTTCCGCTGCCAATCTTGGAAAGCACCGAATCCCCGTCGTAAGCCAGAGAGCCGCGAAGATAAACTGCGCTTATTTTTCCGAATACTTCCTTGCCCTCAAAGGGTGTCCAACCGCATTTGGAAAGCCTGTTTTTCCCGGTTATTTCCCATTTCTTCCCCATGTCAACCAAAACAAAGTCGGCATCCTTGCCCTGTGCAAGCTCGCCTTTTGAGGCAAGCCCGAAAGCGCGCGCGGGATTGTACGAGCACATGGCGGCAATCTGAGGCAGCGAAAGGCGCCTTTCGTGCGCTGCGTTTATGAGCAATGGCAGCATGGTGCCAACGCCGGGGAATCCTGGCGCGCCTGCCATCTTGTGCGCAGGCAGATGGGGCGCGTGGTCTGTTGCAATTATGGTGTCGCTGCCGATGCTGCGCCAAAGGGCAGCCACCTCGCGCTTGTCGCGCAGCGGCGGGTTTATCCTGCCCAATTCCCCAAGCCTTTCCAGATCAGATGAGGAAAGGAAAAGGTGCGCAGGGTTTATTTCATAGGTTGCGTTAGGATAGCGCCTGCACATCCCGACCTCAAGGGCGGTTGTGAGATGGCAGATATGGACCCGCCGCGAGAGCCTGCCTGCTTCCCGCAATGCGAATTCACAAGCTATCTGCGAAACGAGCTTGTCGCGCACCCGTTCATGCTCCTTGAATCTCCCAGCCCGGTCAGCTATGCGATCCCTGTCCTCCGCATGCACGCAGACCGGCTTTCTTGGGGGGAATGACTTGAAATGCGCCACTGCCGCCCCTTTTGAGCACCCAAGCTCGGAGCGTGTGTCTGTCAGGAAAATCTTGAGCGAGGGGGCATTGCTTGCGGCGGCTTGCCCCTGGTTGGTTTCTGATGCCCCGAAACGGAGCAGGAAATCGCAGCGGGACTTGGATGAGGCGATGCGCAGCTTTTCAGAATATGCCGCAAGGGTGGTGGTGGGGGGGTTGCGGTAGTTGGGCATGTCCATCACCGCAGTAACCCCACCCGCAAGAGCGGAGGCGCTGCCTGTGGAAAAATCCTCCTTGCTTGTGTCTTCCGGGTCGCGGAAGTGAACGTGCGAGTCTATTGCCCCAGGCAGTATGAACAAGCCTGATGCGTCAATTATCTGCGCGCCACGGGCAGATATGCTGGAACTGACCTTAGATATCCTGCCTTTGTCATCAATGAGAAGGTCCGCACGGACAGACAACTTATGCGAAACAAGCTTGCCGCCTTTTACCAGAAGCATAAAACCAAGTCAGATTGGAATTTTTTTCCCTGTTCTGTCCCTCCAGCTTTTTTCAAAATCCGGGTTTCCCTGCAGCTCCTCGAAACGGAACATCGGCCCGTCTGAACAGACCAGCTTTTCCCCGCAGCAGCAGTGCCCGCAGATGCCTATGCCGCATTTCATGTAGCGCTCAAGGAGAAGCTGGCAGCCTGCGCCTTGCTGTTTGGCAAGCCTGGCGACCGCGCCCATCATCTTTTCAGGACCGCATGTGTAAACCGCGCCGAACTTGCCTGACTTGAACGCCTCCTGCATTCCGGAGAGCACGTTCCCTTTCACCCCTGCGGAGCCGTCGTCTGTGGTGAATATTGTTTTGCAGATTGCGGGTTTCATGAGAAGGCCTTTTGTGCGGGCCCCGCATATTGCAAGAGCCGAAATTTTGCGCTTTTTAGCCTGCTGCGCGAGGAAGCGAAGCGGCGCAAAGCCGTAGCCCCCGCCCACCAGCAGTATGGTTTTGCCTTCAAGCTCAAACCCCCTGCCATAAGGCCCGCGCAGCCAGACGCAATCGCCTTTTTTAAGAGAGCAGAGCTTTTTGCTGAATGGGCCTCGGGCGCCGACAGATATGACGAGGGGTGAGTTGCCCGCAAGGCTATATGGCTTTTCCTCCCCCTCTTCAGGAAGCCAGAGCATCACAAACTGCCCTGGCGATGCATCAGGTAGGGAAAGCGCAAATGTGATGGTGGAGACTATCCCGTTCTCCTTTTCCACTTTGGCGACTTTGACCATGCGAGGCAGGGGCATCAAATCACTTTTCCAAAAGCTTCAAGTCAGAAATCTTGCCATATCCGTTTTCTTCCATGAAGGATTTCATCTCAGAGCAGATATGCTTGAATGCGTTTTCCCGCAGCACTGCGCCCGTGCCCACCCCGACAGCTGTTGCCCCGGCCATGAGCATCTCGACGGCATCAATGCCTGTCGCCACCCCGCCAGTGCCTATTATTGGGACCGACGGGCCGACCTGTTTGCGTATGCTGTAAACCGATTTGAGCGCTATTGGCTTGAGCGGAGGGCCTGAGACGCCCCCGAACCAGTTGTGCAGCACGCCCCTGCGCGCATACGCATCTATGTACATGCCGCCCATCGTGTTTATCGCAGTGATGCAGTCTGCTCCGGCGCCAACGCATGCGTTTGCTATTTCGCCTATGTTGGGCACATCTGGAGAAAGCTTCACAGAAAATGGGAGGCGGGTTGCCTCCCGCACTGCCCTGGTGACCGCGGCTGCATCCTGTGCGCAGCAGGAGAACATCTTGCCCCCCCGCCCTATGTTCGGGCAGGAAATATCCGCCTCTATCATAGCAGGGCAGGCTTTGGAGATGCGTGAAGCCACCTGCCCGAACTCATCTTCTGAGAAGCCGACTATGCTCGCTATTATCGGTATTCCTGACTCCTTTGCGGCCTTGCGTATTTCTGCAACTTCCTCATCCACGCCTGGGTTGGACAGCCCGATTGCGTTCAGCCACAGAGCGCCGGAATTTACTGCTGTGGGATTGCAGTGCCCTTCACGCGCCTTTAGTGAACATGATTTGGAGGTGGCCGCTCCCGCCCCTTCCTTTGCAGCGCGGATGAGGAGATCTGCGCTGTTGCCCCTTATTCCCGATGCGAGAACGAGGGGGTTTTCCAGCTTCATGCCGCAGAAAGAAACCTTGAGCATACGATTACCTTTTTTGTTATCTAATGCTGGCTTTTTATTCCCCTTCACTTGATTGGAATGCACCCGAGCGCCTCATTTCCGATTGCAGGCAGGATGGCTACCCATCATTCGCCTTGCGCTTGCCCATACCGGTTTTCTTGTCCTTGCCCGCCATGGTGCGAAGCTGGGAAATCACCTGGCCCAATGCCACCTCAAGGCGGAAATCTGATGCCGATGCGTTGTAGGAACTCTTGCTTGCATCCAACCTTGCACGCACCGAAAAACCAGAGCCCTCGCTTTTGATGTGGAACGCAAGCGAGCGGACCTGTATGCTTTTGCCCAGCTTGCCAACAAGTTTCTCCCCCTCCCGCACTATTTCAGATTTCATATCCCGCTGGGCATAGGGCAGGCCGGAGACAAAAACCTGCATGGGCTTGTCCTCCGCAAGCGCGGAGTGCAATATGTCCTTGGCGGTCACTATTCCCCGTGGGTAGCCGCCATCCGAAACAATGAGGGCAGCCACGCGCCTGTCCAGCATCTTCTGCACGGCAGAGGCAAGCGAGTCTGACTCGCTTATTGTCTCAACGTCACGCCGCATGAAAGAAGCGACAGGCTGGTCATCCGTGCTTGTTTTCTCCCCGCCGCGGTAAAACACATCCGATTGCTTGGGCTTGGCAACATATGACGCCAGGTCGAATACAGATATGATGCCTGCTATCCGCCCCCCTCGCGTGACCACCAACCTGCGGATATTCTGGCGGTGGAGATCGCTTCTTGCCTGGCCAACGCTGGCAGTTATCTCTATCGAAGCGACAGGGGCAGTCATCACCTCGGATACCCTTTTGCGGGAAAGCATTTTTTCCGTGAGAAGCTCGGTCAGGAGCGTATGCCGGGTTATTGCGCCCTCTATCTTGCCCCCCTTGACAACAGGAATTGCCTTGAAGCGGCCTGCAAAAAATGCGTTGCAGGCATCCATCACTGTGCTTTCCGGCAGAAGGCAGGGAGCACGCTCTGCAATGGTTTCGCACTTCTCCTTGGATGGGGAAGACACCCGCTGGCGTATTGCCCGCTCGTCTATTATTCCGAAGTATTTTCCATTCTTTGTCACTATAACCGGCAGCCCAGTGCGGGAGATTTCATTTACCGCCTTGGAAATCGGCTCAGCCGCATCAATTACGCTAGGTTTTTCTATTTCCATTGCACCACCTTGGAATGATGAAGAACATTCGTTGGGAAGACTCACCCAAACAATAAATAGGTTGCCACCCGGCTTGGGGGAACCTGAAACCTAGGCCGCCCCTCATGCCTGCTGGAGCCTTGCCTGAGCAGCCTTAACACGGCCAAGGTAGTCGGAATAGCCGACCCATTTCCCTGCCTCGAATTTGTAAAGGTCAAGGTCGGAAATTATTATCTGGACCGCCCCTGCCCGCTCGGAGCAGACAGAAGGATCGCATAGCGTGTATGCCGAACCAGAGCCGCCTATATCACCCAGGTATCTGCCTATCTGGGGTTCGAAAATCCTGGCGCCTAAAAGAGAGGGGGCTTGTGAGCTGGAAGAGATGCCATTCTCGGAGAGGGCGACCGTGCAGTGCCCTGAGGACTGCGTCTGCCTGTAGCAGACCACATATGAAAAAAGGCTGTCAAGGTCGCCAAGAAATTTCTTGTGCGCGTTTGGCACATACCAGTAGCTTTTGTCAGGTGTGATGCTGCTCTCTTTGGGATATATGTAAAACTTGCCCTCGCCTCCGCTTTCCCATCCGACCACCTTCAGGCCAGGCTGTGCCGCTTTCAACGAATTTAGCGCCGCCTTGAAGATAAGGGAATAATCCTCGCAATCGCCCCAGCCGCTGTCGATTGTCTGCGCCACGCTTTGCAAAAAATCGTCCTTCCCGCTTGAGGAGAAGTCTGTGCGGTAGTGGATTGCAAACGCTGTGTTCTCCATGAGGTAGCTCATGCACCCCAGGTTAAGCTCGTCCCCTTCAATGCAATCGTCCAGCACCCGCTTGAGGTATATGTCTGCCTTCCAACCGTAATCATCCGGGAATGCGGCGTTTTCCCGAAACCATGCCATGGAATCGCTGATGTTCTTCTCAAGCCCCAAAAGCTCTGATGAAATCTGCTGCACCTGCTGCCTTTGGCTTTCCAGGCTGGTCTTGCTCTCCTCAAGCTGCTTCTGCGCCAATTCCAATCTTGCGCCCGTCTGATTGAGCTGGAATGTGAGCATTGAGATTTTCAGGTTGGCAGAATCCAATTCGCCGCTTTTTTCCTCAAGCTCCCCAGTTGCCTGTCTGTAACGCAATTCTAGCTGAGAATAGTCAACCTGGAGGGCGGCAAGCTCTGTTGATGTCTGTGTTTGCCTCTTCGCAAGCGCTGAAAGCTCCCCTGAAAGCAGAAAATACTGGAAGGTGAAAAAGGCGCAGGCAACAAGCAAGAGCATGAAAAGCGCGCCTGCCGCTAGGAGGGGAATGCTCGGCATTGCGATTCCAGGCCCGTTTGCAGCTTTCTTCTGGTTTGCCATTCTAAACCCCAGCCACACCCTTGTCAGATGGAGCCTCGCGCGCGAAGAGAATTTCCAATAATGAGAAGAAACGCATGAAGTTTACAATCAGGGCATAGATTACCGGGATTATCGGGACCATTATCACCAGGGTTGCCAGGACAGAAAGAGCCAACGTGACCTCGTTGCCCGCCTGCAGAAGAGGGCACTGCTGGAAAAACTGGAATGGAATGAGCGCAAGCCCCGCGCAGACCACATCCTTGAAAAACAAACGGAGCACGCTTGGCGCAATGACCACCAGCAAGGTGACCAGGTTAGCGGCCCTGCCCTCACTACTCTGGGATATGATTGCCTTATAGAGGAAATAAAGGGCAGCTGCGAAAGACAGAAGGAGGAAATCAAGAGTCGTGAGGGAAAAATTACCTCCGCTGGACCAGTAGGTGAACCCAGATACGAAAACCAGTATGGCAGCCGCACCAAATGAAGCCCAGTAGCCCGCTATGCCGTCGAAGATGGGGGAAAGCAGTATGCGCATGGAAAGGTCAAGCGACTGCAGGAAAGTGAGGCTGGTTCGGAAAAATCCGTGCAGCACCAGGGCGCCCAGGCCTATTGCGATGCAGATGGGCATTGCCAAAAGATATGCCGCCATTGTGATGATGGTGCTTTGGGGAGGCACCCAGGCGCCAGAGGCAAAATACGCAAAAATGCCGAAACATGATGCCAGCAGATAGGCGAATGGGGCGGCTAGCGCATCTTGCTTGGATATTTTTCTGCCAGACTTCTTGACGAAATCGGCTATGTTTCCTGCCGCAAAAATATAGATAAGGACTATTGCAATCAGGGCAAGCTCGCGCAGATGGGCAGGGGAGACCTCGATTCTGGGCGGTTGAACGGCTTGCAATCCCGAAGGAAGCGGCTGCGGAATATTGTCAGGAGATTGTTGCATGCCAAGCTGAAGGCCATCAAGAAGCCCTGCCGCCCCCAGACCTGCCATGCCAGAGCGCAATATCTGGGCAGTCTGGTTGTTTTCCAGAACAGTGCTCATGTTTATCTGAGAGGGGGCCTCACCAAGCTCGAGCAGGAGAGAGGACAGCTTTTCATCTGCGAAAAGAGAGGGCAGGAAAAACAGGAGTGCCAATAGGATGACTGATGCTTTCACGCATTTTGCTTGCCGCCCAAGGGTTTAAAACGTATCTGAAGAAGCACATGCATGACAGGAAAGATTACGCTTCGCTTCCTTGGCACCAACGGCTGGTACACAACCGAAACAGGCGATACGGTCTGCGCAGCCATTGAAACACCGGAAAGAATAATCGTGCTGGATGCGGGGGAAGGACTGCGCAAGCTGCCAGAGTTGAGATTCGCGGCGAAAAAACCCGTCGACCTTTTCCTTTCGCACTTCCACCTCGACCATGTGATAGGACTGCACACCTTGCCCAAGCTGGCAAAGCTGAAGAGAATCAGGATATTCGGGCAGCCAGGGACTGCAAGGGTGATTTCGCAGCTTGTGGCGCATCCATTCACGGCATCGCTTGCAGAGCTGACGGGTTTGGGGCTGAAAATAAGCGTGCATGAGCTGAAGAATGGGAAGAACAGGATACCTGGCGCGGACTACACCGTTATTGCAGCGCCCCTTGTGCACGCAGATCCATGCTTTGGCTACCGGTTCGGGCTTGGCGGAAAGTCGGTGGCATACTGCACTGACACAGGGGCGTGCGAAAACATCGTCAAGCTTGCGCGCGGGGCTGACGCGCTCATAACCGAATGCGGGCTGCTGCCCGGGCAGAAGGCAGACGCCAGCTGGCCGCACCTCTCGCCCGAATCAGCCGCAAGGCTGGCAAAGAAGGCAGGCTGCAAAAAGCTTTACCTGACGCATTTTGCCGCGCACCTTTACAAAACGGCAAAGAGCAGAAAGCTGGCGGAGAGGGCGGCAAAGAAAATATTCCCTTCTACATTTGCGGCGCATGACGGATTGTGTATTGAAATCTAGCTGGAGCTGCCAGGCAATGTATCATTCATGCTCAGAAGCTACTCCGTTTGGTCATTGCCGTGAGGCTAACCACCTGGAGCGGTGTCATCATTGCGGAAGAATTGTAAAAGCCGAGTTTTAAATACCACCTGGAGCGTCGCAACAGTCCGACCGCAGGAGGACTTTGCGAATTTCAGGTCGAGCGAAGCGAGACCTGAAAGGTGTCATCATTGCAAAAGAAATAGAACAAAGGCGTATTAAATAACCACCTGGACCGCCCGCTTTTTGCAAGCACCGGCCAAACAGCCAGCAAATCAGGCCTTGTAGACCAATTCCCCTTGGAAAAAAACCGCCATTTCGCCTGCCGAAAAATCTTTCCACGCATGCGCAGACGTTAGATTGCTCGTGATTGTTCCCCCCATGTTTTGCACCTCATCTGCCAAAGCCTGGAACTTCTGCGATGAGAGCTTGCTGTTGGTTTTCTTAATGCGAGCCAACCCATCTTGCATTTCCTTTAGGGTGTTTTGATTTGCCTTGTTTGAAACCACGCAGCCCCAAGGGGTTTTGGCAAGAATCATGTTCTGAGACATTCTTTTGTCCTGATAGGCAATGAGATATTTTCCATCGCTTAGGATGCAATTGGTGTCTCCAAAATCACTAAGGAGGGAAAGCTGGTTTTTTATAATGCCAAAGTCGACGGGCTTGACGCCCCCCTGCAGGCGCAGCTCTAAGTTGCTCAGAAACCAACAAAAAGCCCACTCGGAATCGGTTTCGCCCTTCGGACGGTCTATCCACTTAAGAGGCATCTTTTTCCTGAAATCAGAATAGCTTCCATTGTGCACAAATACCAGGTCTGAAACCTTGCTGCCGTTTATCACAAGCGAGCGTACAAACGGTTGGTAGTTTTTTGGAAGCGCCTTCCCTGGATTGAATTGCCCGGTGTGGAGAAGCATTATGTGCGAATTTAGGCTTTTATTCATTACGTATTTGAAAAACTTGCTTGTGTCGGCTGGCGTTTTGTCCCTGAACGGAACAGTGAATCCGCGGTCAAAAAAAACTCCGCCGCACCCATTAGGGTTGAACTTTCCCCTTGCCGCAAGAGCGGATGAGAAAGGCCAGTGGTTAAATCCAATCTGCCTTCTTGAGCTTATGCCCACCATGTTGTTCATAGACTAATAACGTGCAGATGTGTTTTTAAGGGAATGTGTTGCCCATTTACTAAAAACATGATGAAATCAGTACAGCACGATTACCGTTTCCGTGTAGCGGCGTATCGAGCCCTCGTTGAGGCGGCGTCGGAGCATGTTGTCCATCATTTCCTTCGCCACCTCGGGAGACTCGGCAAGCCAGCCCAGGTGCAGATTCAGCCGGATAATCCTGTCCGGTATCATATGGCGCGTGCTCTTGGGCGGCATCACCCTGCCAGCCAGCGCTTGCGCCACTATCTCCTGCTTGGTGTATATCCTGCGGTAAAATGCGCCATAGCCCTGCGAAAGATACTCGTTTATCTTATCGTCAGCAACGTACTGCACTTCTTTGCCCTCAAGGGCAGAGATGAATTTGCCCTGCTGCGAAATCACGCCAGAAAGCTTCTGCTCGGTTGAATCGTAGAGATGGCATACCTTGTTCTTGCCTTCGCCCACGACATGCAAAAAAGTCCCGTCCAGGCTCTGCAGTGCGGCTAAGCCCGCCTCGAAGTCCACTTTCTCTGGCTTAAACCCAGGTATTTCATCGGGCTTTACTGTTTTGGAAACAGGGAACCAGCTGCCCACTTTTATAGACGGGTTTTCATAGTCCACGACCTGGCAGGCTGCATTGGGGCATTTTATCGTCTCCAGCACCTTGCGGCGGTGGTTGCCGTCTATAACCACGTAATTCTTGCCGTCGATTATTATCGGGTCGACCAGGCGCCCCATGTTGAGCATTGCCTCGCGCAGCTTCTGGAAATTATAGTTGATTATTTCCTCATGCGGCTTGAGCGCCTCTGTTGGGACTATCTGCAGCTTGCCAACTATTTCCTCCGCTAGCATGGATGCACCATGGAAAAAGATGGCATTAGGTCTTTTAAAACCCTGCGAGCCTGGCTTCGTCAATTGCTGAAGCTGCGATTTTGACCTCAGCCGCTGTTAACCACATCATAGGAGACTCAGCGGTTGTTCATATCATCATAGGTCGCAAAAATAGGCGGGGAGAAAGGATTAAAACCTGCTACCCGGAATTATCCCGGAACTGCTGGTTAAAGGTGCAAGCATGATATCGGACATTGTATTTTACCTGCTGAAAAAGGGCGCTCACCGCGAGCCTGTCCGCATCACCACCGGGGAGGTGGCGGAGCACATCGATGTGTCGCAGCAGACCGCAAGCCGCAAGCTGATTGAACTGGAACGGTTGGGCGAAATCACACGCGAGGGCGGCAAGGTCTTTGTCACAGAAAAGGCGATTGCGCAGGTGAGACGGCTGATGAAGGAGGTTCTCGGCTCGCTCGAAGGCTCAACCATGGTCTTTTCAGGCAAGGTGGTTGCTGGGCTTGGCGAGGGCGCCTATTACATGGGGCAGAAAAAATACGCGGAGCAGTTTGACAAGAAACTTTGCTTCAGGCCCTATCCTGGAACGCTGAATGTTTCAATAGGCGAGGAGGACATTGAGAAGAGGCTGCTCCTGCGGGAGCAGAAGCCAATGGTGATAAACGGATTCACCAGCGCTGGCAGGACCTTTGGTAAGATAGAGGCATATCGGTCTGCCATAGGGGGCTTGCCCTGCGCGATAATTTTCCCAGAGCGCAGCCTCCACGGGCTGCAGATGCTGGAAATAGTATCAGCATTCAACCTGCGCAAGAAGCTTGCCCTTTCAGACGGGGCTGAAGTGAAGATAGACGTGGTCGGCAACATCCCTTGCTGAAGCCCGCGCTAGCCCCAACTGCCCAGTTTTGTCTGCCCGCCGACCTCTTTCATCTTCCTCTCCACACTGTCGATTGTTCGTGCCACCCGCTCCTGTGAAAAATCATGGCGATTGCAAAGAAAATCCATTAGCTTTGGCTTGCTGATTTTCCCGAATTCAACATTCAAACCCTTTTCCACGGGCGGGTTGAGGAAAAATTGCTCCACTGACTCGAAAAGGGGCAGGTCGCAAAGCGCGTTGGCTTTTTCGGCAGCCTCGTGCAGGCTTTTGGACTCCTTGACGATCTTGAGCGCCTTTTTCGGCCCGATTCCCTTAACGCCATCGTCAAAGTCAGTTCCCACCAATATTCCCATCCAAATCATCTGGTTCCTGCTTATGCCAAGATTGGAAAGCGCATCTTCAAGGGAAATGAATTCGGGCTCGATGTCCACCCACTCCTGCCTGCCGGGCAGCTTTCTGCGCCCCCCAAGGGAAAGATTGCGCAGCAGCAGCGGGGCGCCGAAAAGCAGGCAGTCCATATCCTGAGATGCGACTGCGTCCGCAGCGCCATCGATGACCATCTGCGAAGCCTGCGCCTCGCCCTCAGATGGGGATTCCACCACCGGTATGCCCATACAGGAAAGAAGCTCCTTTGCCTCAGCCACCATCTTTGGTGTGAGCCTGGAGGTTGCCTGAGCAGCCTTGCGCGCTTCTTCAAGATTGCCTTTTTCAAGCGCGGCTTTCCAGCGGGCTTCCGCCTCAGTCTTGCGCGCCTTGCGCTCATCCAACTCCCCCGACTTGAAGTCCGGGGGCTTGCCATCGAAAACATAGATGATGCGGATGCCGTTCTCAAGCAGGCGGCAGTTGCGGTAGAAAATCCCGGCAAGGTGCCCTGTCACATTGCCCTTGAAATCCTGCAGCGGAGTGCCGTCTGGCTGGCGAATGGAGGATAAGAACTGGTAGATTGAGTTGTATGCGTCCACTGCGAATCTCTTGCCAGACAGGTCGGATATCGCAGCAGCTTTTTTCGGGACATCGCCCAGGTCCACGCCCATGCTTGCCTGTTGGGAAGAAGTTGTTTAAAATGCAAGCGCCACAGGTTTTTTGAGTAAGAGAAATTTGACTTCGCCATTTCATGCGTGTCGGGATTTGAAAAAAAAGAAAAAAAGACGGCTACTGCGCCGCCTTGCATCCGCAGCCTGAACCAGTGCCGCAGGACGCCTTCATTGCGCAGCCGCAAGACCCGCTGCACTGTCCGCCCTTCTGGCAGCCGCATTCCCCAGCGCAAGCGCTTTTGGCGCAGCCGCATGGCTGCTGCACTTGCTGCAGGCTCGCCCCATCCAGCGACCCATCATCGTAGGGAGCTGCTTTTCCGCTCTGGGCAAAAGCCAGGCCAGCCGCAACGACAAGCAAGCTTGCCACTACCAGCAGCCCGAATATTGCCTTTGTTTTTTCAACCATCTTATCACCTGCAAGGCAGGCTGCTGAAACCATATTTATCATCTCCTGAAACCAGAGTTTCAACATGACGCGCCCTAAAAACAGGACGGAACAGTTAAATACCGAAGCGTCAGCATAACGTGCATGGAATTGCCTAAAAAAGCCAGGACTCTTGCCATGATAAGCGGCACAATAGCGCTTGTTGCAATAGTGTACGGCCTGCCAATTATCCTGAAAGGGGCCATGCCCGAGCAGTGCACTTTGGGCGGAGTGTGCCAGCACGAGCTTTTCGCAGAGCAGATTGCATTTTTCATCCCGCTTGCCCTTCTTGCAGGTGTTGCCATAGGAGCTGCTGCGCATTACCTGTTTTTGGAAAGGGCTTTAGTGCAACAAAAGCCCCAAAGCAAGGAAGCGGCTTACCTCCTGCTTGAATCGGACGAAAGGAAAGTAGTTGCAAAAATAATCGAGCAGAATGGGAGAGCCCTCCAGTCCGAAATATCACGGATAGATGGAGTCGGAAAAGTAAGGGCGCATCGGCTTCTTGCTCGGATGGAGAAGCGGGGCGTCATTAAAATAGAGTCATTCGGCAAGACCAATGCTGTGAAGCTGGCAAAAGGCATTGGCGAGCTTTTTATTTGAAAATCTTACCAGCCTAGCACATAAGCGAAGATGAGGGGTGCGACTATCGTGGCATCCGACTCTATTATGAAGCGCGGGGTGTTCTCATCGAGCTTGCCCCACGTTATCTTCTCGTTTGGAACTGCGCCAGAGTAGCTCCCATAGCTTGTGGTGGAGTCGGAAATTTGGCAGAAGTATCCCCAGAAGGGCGCCTTTTGCTTGAGGTCCTGCAAAATCAGGGGAACAACGCAAATGGGGAAATCTCCAGCTATGCCCCCGCCAATCTGGAAAAAGCCTATCTTGCCCTTTTTGGACTCTTCCTTATACCATTTGATGAGCTCTTCCATGTAATGCAGCCCGGATTTCATCATCCCGAGGTGCGCCAGCCCGCCCTTGAAGTGCTGCGAGACGAACATGTTGCCAAGCGTGGAGTCCTCCCAGCCCGGCACTATTATCGGCAGCTTTTTCTTGGCAGCCGCAAGCAGCCAGCTGTTCTCAGGGTCTATTTCGTAATATTTTTCGAGTTTGCCTGAAAGAAGAAGCTCGTACATCGACTCGTGAGGAAGCCGCCGCACGTTGTTCTTTTCGTCGCGTTTCCAAATTTCCAGAAGCTCTTTTTCCACCGGCCTCATCGCAACATCCTCAGGTATGCAAGTGTCGGTGACGCGGTTGAAGCCCTGCTCGTAAAGCGCTTTCTCATCCTGCGCCGTGAAATAGCGGTAGCCTGGCACGCGCTTGTAGTGCTTGTTTGCCACCAGGTTGAAGATGTCCTCCTCGAGGTTCGCCCCAGTACAGGTTATGGCATGCACCTTGTCGCGGCGTATCATCTCCGCAAGCGAGATGCCAAGCTCCGCGGTGCTCATCGCCCCGGCAAGCGTCACCATCATCTTGCCCCCCTCTGTGAGGTGCTTGCAGTATGCTTCGGATGCGTCTATCACCGTGGCTGCGTTGAAGTGCTTGTAGTTCCTCTTCATGAATTCCTTTATTTCGCCAGCCATATTGCCACCACCAGTGAATTTGATGGCAAATGAACTGCGCGAAAATTTTTATATTAAACGGAAAATTCAGAACGCGCGCGTTCGTAAAAACATGAAAATTGTCAGAACCTGCTTCTTTTTTGGTATTTGGTGTGAAGCAGTTTTTTCGCCTTATCAGAGAGGGGCTTGCCAAGGCATTCGGAATAAATCTCCTTGACCACGGGGTTTTCATATGAGAGCCGAAGACCGCTTGCCCTGTCTGCGGCATAAATCGCCTCTGTCCTTTTTCGCAAGGTGTCCGAATCGCGGTAAATCGGCTGCCCGCCGCCCCCTATGCAGCCGCCCGGGCAAGCCATTATCTCAATAAAATCATATTTGCCTATGTTTTCCATCAGTTTCCTCGCATTCGCCCCGCCATGCGCACATGCGAAGCGCACCTTGCGGTTGCCGATTGTTATTTCGCCCTCCTTAATCCCTTTCATGCCCCTGATTTCATCGAATTCGAGCCTTGGCGGATCCTTACCGGTTGCAAGGTGGTAGGCTGTCCTCAATGCGGCTTCCATGACCCCTCCACTTGCCCCGAATACCACGCCTGCCCCGGTCGCAACCCCCAAAGGGGCGTCAAACTCCTCATCCGCAAGCGAGGCAAAATCGATTCTCTTTTCCTTGAGCATCCTGCCAAGTTCCCTGGTAGTCAGCACATAGTCGACCCCGCTTTCAAGCTCGCCGCGGGTGGATTCGAATTTCTTGGCCGTGCATGGCATTATGGACACCACTATGATTTTTTTCGGGTCTATTTTCACCTTCTTCGCATAATGGGTCTTGGTGAGCATGCCCAGCATCTCATGGGGCGACTTGCAGGTGGACATGTTTGGAATCAAGTCATGGTAGAAAAACTCCATCATCAGTATCCAGCCCGGGCAGCAGGTGGTTATCATGGGCAGCTTGCCGCCATTGCCTAACCTGTGCAGAAGCTCTGATGCCTCCTCCATGACCGTCATGTCCGCCCCAAGATCCACATCGAAAACTTTCGCAAATCCAAGCCTGCGAAGGGCGGCAACTGTCTTACCCGTAACAAGTGTGCCCGCAGGCATTCCAAAAAGCTCGCCAAGAGCTGCCCGTATGGAGGGGGCGACCTGCACAACAACATGCTTGCCCTTGTCTGCAAGAGCGGCTTTCACTTCATCAATATGCGAGCGCTCAGATATCGCGCCCATCGGGCAGTTGAGTATGCACTGGCCGCACTTTATGCAGGCGACTTGCTCAAGATGTTTTTCGGAATAAGGTGTGACATGCTCGTTGTGCGCCCGGCTGGCAAAATCGATTGCGTGGACTCCCTGAATGTCGGCGCAGACGCGCACGCATCTCCCGCAATTGATGCACTTGTTGTTGTCGCGCACCACAGACGCGCCAAGATCCGGCTTGTAGTCCTTTATGCTTTTGAAGCGCGTGGAGCGTATCCCTACCTGCCGGTATATCTCGCAAACTTCGTTGTCGTCGTTTTTTCCGCAGGGCTTGGCAGGCATCATCAGCTCCATGTTCAGCTTTCTTGCCTTGAAAACGCGCGGAGAGCCGGTAATTACGCTGCAGCCTTCGCGCGGCTTGGTTGAGCAGGAAGTGACCAGCTTGCCGTCCATCTCAACCAGGCATACGCGACAGCGCGCCTCGGGAAAAAGGCTGGCGTGGTAGCACATTGTCGGAACAGAAATGCCGTTTTTCTTGCAGATATCGAGCAGGGATTTTGCCCCGTCCACTTCCATCTGCTTGCCGTCAAGTGAAATCTTCATGCACAATCACGCCTTGTGAGCAGGATTTTTCCGCAGGTAAAGACCGTAGTCGTAGGGAAAATGCTCGATGCTGGTCAGCACATGGTTTCCGCAGGTCTGCCCAAGCCCGCAAAGCGAGGTGTCCTGTATGTGCTGCGCCAGCTCGCGCAGGGTATCCAGGTCTTTCTTCTCGCCCTGCCCGTTCCGTATCTTCTTCAAAAGATTGAGCATCCGTATCGTGCCCTCCCTGCAGGGGGTGCATTTGCCGCAAGACTCATATGTGTAGAATTTGGCAATCGAGTAGGAGACATCAACCACGTTGTTAGATTCATCAATCAGTATTACGCTGTAGGCGCCGTGCTGGCACTTTTCCATACCGATGGCCTCAGGTGTGACTTTCATCTTCTCGTCCACCGGCATTATTCCGCCAAAGCAGCCAAACGACATTGCCTTGAGCCTGCGCACTGGGCGCACCGTGTCGATTATGGTGGACATCTCCACCCCTATTGGAAACTCGTAGACACCTGGGTTTTTCACGTTTCCTGAAACTGAGAACAGCCGAAGGTTTGCGTCCCAGTCGTCAAAAAGAACGGCTTGGGCTGCGCATGCAAGCGTCTCCACATTGTTTATCACAGTCGGTCTGCCCCAAAGCCCGCACGTGGTAGGGTTGGGCGGCTTGGACATCGCGTTGCCCCTGAACCCCTGCAACGACTGGAGGAGCGCTGTCGCCTCGCCGCAGATGTATGCCCCGGCGCCAAGCACTATTTCTATTGAAATATCCGGAGTTTTTGCGTTGGAAAGCACCTCGCCTATTTTTTCCCGCAGCCCTCTGCGCAAGTAATCATACTCGCCCCGCAAATAGATGAAGCACCGCTTTGCTCCCACCGCATATGCGGCTATGAGTATCCCCTCTATCAGCGTTTCCGGATTGTGCTCGAGTATAAGCTTGTCCTTGAACGTGCCAGGTTCGCCCTCATCTGCATTGCAGACCACGAATCGCTCATCCGCAGGGGCATCGCGGCAAGTCCGCCATTTCTTGCCAGTCGGATAAGCGGCTCCGCCGCGCCCCACCAGGCCTTTTTTTTCAATAAGGGCTATCACTCCTTCTGGCCCCAGCTTGCGAGCCTTTGCAAGCGCCTCAAGATTGGTCTGCCGAAGTATTTGCATGCTTTCACTTCTTTGCGACCTTGCCATACTTTCCTTTTTTTGCGCCTTTGCCCCCGATGCTTTTTTCCCTAAGGCCGGCAATAAGCTTTGAAAGCCTCTGGGCAGTAAGCTTGGTGCACGGCTTCCGGTTGACAAGCATTGCCGGCGCCTCATCGCAGCAGCCGATGCAGGACACCTTGTAAAGCGAAAAAAGCCTGTCCGCAGTGGTCTCGCCTATCTTCACCCCAAGCTCGGCTTCAAGCTGCTTTTCCAGCGCAACCCCGTTGTTCAGGACGCATGATGGAGAGCCGCAAATCTCGATTATGTTTTTCCCCTGCGGCTCTGTGTAGAACATTGTGTAGAATTTGACCACGCCGTAGAGGCGCGCCATGGGTATTCCCTGCTCATCAGAAATCCTCTTGAGTGTTTTTTCTGAAAGATAGCCCTCCTTGCCCTGGGCTTCATGAAGTATGTTGAGCAGTATTTCGCTTTTTTTCCCACCGCCTCCTTTCTTTGCGGTTTTTTCCCAGTCAGCCATCGCAGCAAAATACGGTAGCATGGTTTTTATTACTCGCTGGCGAAGGATGTGCGGGCGATTTGATGAGATTCTGGTATGAAAGGCTTTCCGGGCTTTCGCACCTGCAACAGCATGCGCTGACACAAGCGCGTGAGCATGCCGAGATGCTTGCATATTCCGCCATAGCATTCTCCCTCCCGTTCATTTTGGGGCACCAGCAGATGCTGGTGGGGGCAATAGTGAACTGCGCGCTTGTCCTGGCCGCATTCAACCTGAGGGGAAAAAGGCTCTTGCCCGTGATAGTGCTGCCCAGCATAGGGGCGTATTTGGCAGGATTGCTGTTCGGAGCAGAATCATCGGCGCTGCTCCATCTCATCCCGTTCATATGGATTGGGAATGCTGCGCTTGTCTATTCAATAAAATGGCTCGCGCTTGAAAGGAAATCAAACCGCATCGCATCCCTTGGCGCGGCATCGGCTGCAAAATCCGCCTTCCTTTTCGCATCAGCCTTTGCGCTTTTCCAATTTGGGCTGGTGCCCCAGGCATTCCTGTCCGCATTTGGGGCAATGCAGCTTGCCACCGCGCTTGTAGGCGGGGCCGCGGCGCTTGGAATCCAGAGGATGCGCGCGGCAATGGTTCACGCAGCCTGACTGGGCGCGTTGAATCGGCATTTTCCCTAAGGAACTAGCAGCTTGACATGCTCCATGCCCTTATTGGATTGGAGCTTTGAGACAAACTCCTTTATTCTTTCGGCATCTCCGTGAAGGACGAATATTTCGAAGCATTTGCCACGCCTCAGGTTGCTGTGCACCTGAGTGATAATCACGTCTTCAAAATTGTGCTTCACCTCTGTGGCGCGCCCCTCTATATTCTCACCATGCACCGCAAGAAGCACCGCCTTCAGATTGCCTGAGAGTTTCTTTCTCTGCCTGTTTTCCATTAAAAGAGAATTGATGCCTGCGCGTATTGCCTCGCTTCTTCCCCTAGATCCAAGCTCGCGCTCAAGCTGGGACAGCTCATCAAGCGTCTTTTGGTCCAGAGAGACCGAAACTATCGGCATCTCATGCACCGTGCCCGAACAATCGCGAAACCGCCCATATCGCCATTGCCCCAAGGATTATCGTCAGAAACTGCAATGCCGATTTTTTCGCAGTTTTCTCCTTATGTATCTCCGGCAGAAGATCAACCGCGGCTATGTAGATGAACATTCCGCCCGCAAACGCAAGGGCGTAGCCCTCGATGTTATCTGAAAAGCCAGAGAAATAATAAAACAGAACGCCGCCGGCAACAGCGAATAGTGCTGAGAGAAGATTGAAAAAAAGAGCCTTGCCCCTGCTAAAGCCACTATACAAAAGCAGCCCAAAATCCCCTATTTCCTGAGGTATCTCGTGAAGGGCTATTGCAAATGTGGTGGTCAGGCCGATGGCAGGATCCAGCATGAATGATGCGGCTATTGCAATGCCATCGAAGAAATTGTGCACGCCATCGCCAACAAGCGTAAGCGTGCCAAGCGGTCGCGTGTGCTCCTTTTCTGTTGCAGCGTGGTGGTGATGCCAGTGCACCAGCTTTTCCACTATGAAGGCGAAGAGCAGACCGACAAGAACTATCTCAAGAGCCGGGTGTGCATCCAGCATATACGCAGACTCGGGCAGAAGATCGAAGAAGGCCGCGCCAAGGAGCGTGCCTGCCGAAAAGCTGACCATGTAAAAGAGGAACGATTCTGCCTTTTTCTTACCCAGTCCGAACACAATTATCCCGACAAGTGAAATCAGGCTGACCGCGACTGTTGCGGCGATTATCTGAAAGAGAGTTCCATCCATCAACCCACCAGGAACCTTTTTTTGCAGCAATATTATTAATTATTTGCTTAAAAGTTAATAACAAATGGCTAGCCGTTTAAATAGGAATTAACAATTGGCGGAAATCCGCCTTGCAAAAAAAAGGCAAATGAAAAAAAATTAGATCATGTTTATGTCTTCCTCCAAGTCCTGCAGGTCCTGCTCGTGCTTCACCTCATCCTCCAGTATCTTGCGCACGAGGTGGAAGGTCACCGGGTCCTTGCCCGCCATGACTTTCTTTAGGATGGAGTTGTAGGTCTCAATCGCGCACTGCTCGCCCTTGATGTTTTGCGCCAAGAGCTTGAGCACGTGCGGGTCTTTCGGTTCATCATAGCCGCAGCCGGAAAGCTTCTGCCATTGCAGGGGGTTCAGGATTGGCGTGCCCCCGAGCTGGATTATCCTTTCTGCAAGCATGCCCGCATGCCCGAATTCCTCCTTTGCATGCTCGGACAGCTCTTCTTGCACGCTTGAGCGCATGGGCCCTTTTGCCACAAGCGCGCCCACCCAGTACTGGTAGTATGCGAGCCATTCGTCTGCAAGAGCCTTGTTAAGCAGGTCAATTATCTCTTTTGCCGCAGCGCCCACAATCTCTTTCCCCTTAGTACCCATAAAAGCACCTCTCGATTGGAATGAGGCAGCACAATTAAAATCTCTTTGTCCAACTGCCCGGCTAACCAGGGCGGACGCATTGGCGCATATGAAGCCCAGGCTGGCAGCCATGGGAACCATGCCCATCGCTTGGAGGCGCCCGACCTGCCTTACCAAAGCAGGCGGGGGAGGAAAAGAAGCATTATTCCCAGCAGCAGCATTATCGCGCCGCCAGCCAGCTTGCACCATCGCGCGTATTTGTTGCCCAGGCTTCCCGAAATCGTAAACGCAGCCAATCCGAATATTATCAGGTCGTCAAGCATGAAAAACAAGTCGTAGAGCAGTATGTACCCGTAATATTCAAGTGTTGGCAGCTGTTGCAAGGCGAGTATCTGGGTGAAAACCGCGGGGATTGCAGAGGAGCAGACAAATTCCACTGAGTTGACCACGAACGCCAGAACGATTATCGAGAACAAGAGAGATATCGTTATGGGGGCTGTTGCCACCAGTTTTGCCTTGGCCGCCAGTTTGGAGTGCTCCTGCGCATCGCCAACCTTGCAGTTTAGCTCCCCTTCCCTGGTGTCCCAGTACTCGCGGAGGCCAAGAACCCCCCCTCCGAATGCGAGCATGCCAATGAATATTGAAACCGGGCGTAGGTAGCCAACAAGCAAAAATGCGTTTAGCCACGCTGTCATGAAAAGGAAGTAAAGTATTCCAGAGGCAAGGATGAATGAGCCGACTATAAGGAAAATCCTCTTTTTGTCGTTCATGGTCATGACAAGTGAGATGAGGTAGACCAGCACCCACATCGCGCACGGATTGAATCCGTCAATCAGCCCAAGCACCACAGCAAGGACTGGAAGAGATGCCGTCCTTCCATCCACCTTGCCCAAGAATGGAAGGTCGAACAAATACTTGGCCTCCTGGTTTTTCGAGGAATGGTCTGAAAGCGGGTTGGCGCATCCTTGCTCCTGACACTCCCTGACGGCCAGGCGTATTTCCTCGCCTATCCGGGGGGAATAGCCGATAAAGGTTTTGTTGCCCACAAAAGTGGTGGGCACGTTCCCGGAAAGCCCCCTCTCCTCGCACACCTGCTCGAACAATTCCCGGTTCCCAGGCTCGCTCGCTTCATGATAGGCGATTGTGAGATTGAATTCACGCTCAAGGGCAGGATGCAAATCATTCATCTGCTCGTGGCAGTGAGGGCAGGTGGAAAGGTAAAAGAAATGGTAAAATGTATCGTTCGCGCCCTGCTGCTGCGGAAGAGTGGCTGCCTGCGGCTGCAGGACAAGGGCAGCAATGCCCAAAAGTAGCACAAGAACCACTATCGCCTTGTGGAAATCGTCCTTTAGGAATTCCATTATTGCAGTTGAAATTTTTCCAGGCAGCCCCATTTTGAAACCCGTTTTTCTTTTTTATAATTTCAGTCTTTCTTTTTCTTCTTCATTTCTATGTCAAGTATGTCGCCAAGAGTCATGCCGCCCTTGTAGCTGCCTATCGGGGTAGACGATGTTTCGGTTACCTCGGTGCGCAGCTTGATGCCCAATTCGCGCTCCAGCTTGTGGCAAAGCTTCTCGTCGGGAAGCGTCTTCTCATGCTCCACGCGCTCGAGAAAGGACAGTTTCTCGTTTATCCGCTCGGCCAGCACTTCTATCGGCAGGCCCAGGCGCCTGCGGGCACCGGATATGAGCGCGCCATAGCCTTCAGCCACCTCCATCTCCTGCCGGGATGATGATGGAGCCTGCCCAGGCGAAGGCTTGAATGCTTTTGGCGGAGGGCCCCGAATCAGCTTGCCGGACGAGCTGCAGTCAATGCAGACCGAGAGCTTCGCTCCCTCGATTTGAATGACATATTCCGCTTCCCCCAAACCACATATTTCGCATTCCAAGGCATTGCCCCCGATAGGACTAGCATTACCCAACATACGCTTTTTATTGTTTTGCTGAGGCATGATTGCATGCGCAGGCAAGACCCGATAAAGCTCTCATTCGCAGCCTTGTCTGTGCTGATAAGCATTGTATTTTTCCTTGTTGTGCTTGGAGCAACCCTCCCTGCGGCGGCAAAATTCATCCTCTCAGTGCTTTCGATAGCTGCCTGCGGGCTGGCGCTCACCCTTGCGTTCGGGCTTGAGGGCTGGGGCGGGCTTTTCCTGCTCAGAAGCAGGTGGGGGCTGGATTGGATAGACAAGACTGCGAAGCGCCACCCCAAGGCATGGCAGGCGTTTTCTGAAATAGGGATGGTGATAGGGTATGGCTCACTTGCGCACTTCCTCATGGGAAAGCGCGAGCGGGACCTGAAGCATTTCATACTCGTCTACGGGCTAGGGACTGTTCTTCTGGTGGTCTTCTCCAGCATCATCGCCCCTCTTGCGATATCCGGGCTGCTTTCCATGCTTTCAGGAGGCCAGGAGTTCGCAAGCGCTGGGGCGAAAATGAGCGATTCTCTTTCCCAGTTCGAGTTTGCAAAATACCTGTTTTTCGCATTGCTGATATTCGGAGGGATTGCGCTTACCACCACGGCAAGCATAATAGCTTTTGGCCTGAGTGTGGCAGGGGCCATAATCAGGGCGATTCTTGGGAATGCGACCGCCCTTGCCCAAACCTCCCCCGGCGGCGTGCCGATACTGCCTGGGATAAACCTTCCGCTTTTCGAGGGAATTGCCGCCTTGGTGGTGGTGCTTGCTGTGCATGAGGGGATGCACGGGATACTGGCGCGCAAGAACGGGCTTCCGCTCAAGTCGGCCGGGCTTGCCTTTTTTGGATTCGTGCCGATAGGGGCGTTTGTGGACATTGATGAAAAAAAGCTTTTTAAGGGGAAGAAGGAGGTCCAGAATTCTGTCCTGGTGGGCGGGGTGGCCGCCAATTTCGCAGCCTGCCTGATTTTCCTGATGCTTCTTTTGGCAACTGTGAGGCTGACCGAGCCTTTGCGCGTGAACGGGGTGTTTGTTGAGGCAGGGGATGGGATACCCGCGGGCGCGGTGATAGAGGAAATAGATGGCAAGCAGATTTCCACCATGCTTGGCTTGAAGCTCAAGCCAGACACAGTATACAGCATAAAGACAGACGAGGGCGAGTTTAGGAAAAAAAGCGATGGAAGCGGCAAGCTGGGCATAACCTATGTCATTGCGGACAAGAGCGGAACGATTGGCGCAGTGCGCTATGCAAAGGGATTTGAATGGATAGCCGCGCTCATACGCTTTTTCATCCTCACATTCGCGCTGAACTTCGTGGTGGCGGCAATGAACCTGGTGCCGCTTCCCCTTTTTGACGGCTACCACATAATGAGAAACGGGGTGGAAAGCAAGCTTGTGCAGCAGGCGATTGTGTACGCGATATCGGCTGCGTTCCTGCTCACGCTGTTCCCCTGGCTGCTAAGATAGGGCGTATTTTCAGCAAGTTGGCTTTTTCTCAGCAAGTTGGCTTTCATCCGGCTTCGGTTTACCGTGTTGGTAACCAATTTAAACCCTAATTCCGTATCAGATGCCATGTCTGCAGATGAACCGATTGAAGATGACCCTGGCACAAAAACAGCAGAGGTGCGCAAAACAGGGGCTGAAAGGCAAACCATAGCTTCACGGGGCATCCCGTCAAAAGACTCGCTTTTCCTGCCGCCTTATAACTCGCCAGAGCTGCGCTCATTCCAGGATGGAAACGAGAACATCACCAGGAACATATGGAACCTAGAGGAAGTGGCGAACTTTGTTTTTCCCAAGCGCTACCAGGAAAAATATAATGAAATCGCGCTGGCTTTCCTCAGGTTGGCGCTTGACAAAGGAACTCTGACTGGCGATGAAATAGGGAACTTTGTCTCATCCCAGGGCATTTCCAAGGCGACTTTCTACAATCGGGTGCTTCCGCGCCTGAAAAGGATTGGGATGCTCAAAGTGGAGCGGCAGACGCTTATCGCCCTTGAGAGCAAAAGGAAATTTAGGCCCATGACCATTTCGCTTTCCAAAACATTCGGGAACTACTTGACGAAGATAGGCGATTCGTGGCTGGCGATTGTGGATGACGCGAGAAGCAAGAAGAAACAGTAAACTTTGACTGGAACATGCCTGCGTTAGCGCAAACAAGAGCAGCAGGAGGGAACGTCGGGGCTGGAACCGCACTAGGCGCTATCGCAAATGGGGAGCCAGAGGTTGGCAGCCGGGCCGGGCACCTAGTCGTCCTTGACTTTCACATCGTAGAAAATGTTCTCGCCCGGATAGACCTGTATGCCCTGGCCTTCCACGAACTCAAACGGGCACATCTTTTCCGAGTGCTTCCTGCCGCGCATCTTGAGCACCTCTATCGCCCTGTAGCGGGAGGACTGGTGGCGCGGATGGTGCAATATAAGCACGCCGTCCGCCAGATATTCCATCCCTGTGATGCCCTGCGCTTGGGGGGCTGGGACGCCTTCCGCGGAGAGAAGGGAGGTGCATTTCCATTTGCGCAGCAGGTCGAAGAGCAACAGCTCGGCTTCGCGCGCCTGGTAAAGAGACTCGAAAAGCATGGCGTAAGAGGTAAGGGAGTCTATCGCCAGGCGCTTGGCGCCAAGCGAGGAGATTGTGTCCCATATGAGCCCGCCTCCCTCTTCAACCAGCTTTTTCACCTCGTGCGGGCGGTAGCTTATCGAGGCGAAAAGATTTTGCTCCTCAAGCGATGGGAAATCGAACCCGTAAGGCTGCATATGCTTGAAAACAAGCTGGCTTGGCTCCTCAAAGGAGAGAAGCACGCCCGGCTCGCCATACTGCACCGCCCCGGTATGGAGAAACTGGCAGAGGAAAGTTGTTTTGCCGCAGCCAGGGTCGCCGGTGACTATGGTGGTGGAAGCCTCTTCCAGCGGGCCGCCCATCAGCTCGTCAAGGCCCGGAATTCCGGATGGGACCAGGCCTTCGGCAGGCTCGAACTGAGGTTGCGAAACAGGCTGCTGCGCGTCTGAGCCGCGCTTGACAGGCTGCACTGCGGGCTTTAGCTTGGAGGAAGGTTTGGGAGGAGCCATGAAACGGGTTCTCCGCCAACTTTTATAAATGTGCAGCGCCTCTATTGCACGACTGAGAAAAATCCCAGTTTGCTGCCCGCCAGATGGCTGGCGTGCCCTGAAATTTTCCAGCTAAATGTGATTTTATGCCATCTGACCTTCTGCTCCCAACAGGAATAAAGAATTTGGACGACATATTGGGCGGAGGGCTGCCGACCCAAGGCAATGTTATGCTTTACGGCGACCCGCTGTGCGGCAAGAAGCCTCTCCTGATGCAGTTCATATATGAAGGGCTGCGCATGAATATTCCTGGCATCTTCGTGCTTGCTGACTATGGGTTTGCAGAATGGAAGGCGATGATGGAAAGCTCGGGCTGGATTCTGGATGAGTTCGAGCAGAACGGGATGCTGCAGGTTATTGACTGCTATTCGAAACAGTTCAACCCGGCCCTTGCAGACGAGGGGATAGTGACTTATGTGAACGGGGCTTCCGACCTGTCCAGCATTTCGATGCAGCTTTCCAGCCTGCAGGACCAGATTGTTCAGATTGCCGAAAACCACCGCGTTGGCTTCCACTCAATCTCCTCGCTTCTTGAAACCAACACGCCAGATTCTGTTTTCCGCTTCATGCAATTCATCACAGGCAAGTTCCGCAGGGCCGGCTGCACCGCAATGTATGTAGTGGAAAAGGGGATGCATGAGGAGAAGCATGTGCGCATGGTGGAGCACCTGATGGACGGGGTAATTGAGTTTTCAGAGGACAAGATGCGAGTGAGGGGGCTGATGGGCGCCTCCAGTTCTTGGCACCAATATGAGGTAGGTGAAACTGGCCTTAGGATAAAGGTATGATGAGACACTATTAGGGCAGGAGGGAGAAGAAATGGCGGACTATATCGGGATTGCCGGGCTTGCCCTCATATCGCTTGGATGGCTGATTGAGCTTTTAGGTGTGATGAGGAAAAAGAAGGCCCAGGTGCCGCTCTCATTTTCCCTGCTTTACGGGGCAGGAAGCCTGCTCCTCACCTTGCACAGCCTGGAGTTGGGTGATGCAGTCTTCATAGCGCTCAATGCGTTTGCCACCCTGATTGCCCTGGTGAACATCGCATTTGGAATCAGACGGAAAAAGCGCGCCTAGTTTAGTTTTTGTTACGCCTTTCCATACCTATTTAAGCCTTTCTTTACCTATAGGGAGCGTTCTGTTCTTCTACCTCTATATATTACCTCTAAAGAGTGGAGAATAGGCTTTTAACAAATTTTCAGGGGCGATGGATATGGCGACTTCGGAACAGCCTGATGCGGACAAGAAAGTGCTGCAGACCGGGACCACCACTGTGGGGCTGGTGTGCACAGACGGGATTGTGATGGCCTCGGACAGGCGCGCCACCATGGGATACTTCATAGCCAGCAAGGACATACACAAGATATACCAGATTGACGATTACCTATCCATGACCATTGCCGGGGGAGTGGGGGACGCGCAGGCCCTCGTGCGCCTGATGCAGGCCGAGTCCAGCCTCTACAAGCTCAAGCACGGCAAGAGCATAAGCGTTAAGGCTGCCGCAAGCCTGCTTTCCAACATATTGCACAACTACAAGTTCTACCCGTTCTACGTCCAGCTGCTCATCGGAGGGTACGCGGATAAGGGAGAGGTTTACTCGCTGGACGCTCTTGGCGGGCTGACCGATGAGAAATACGTCTCAACAGGCTCCGGTTCGCCAGTGGCATACGGAGTGCTCGAAGAGATGTACAAGGAGAGCGGGGCAGTGAAGGACAATCTGCGCGCAGCCGCCAGGGCGATTGCGGCTGCCATGAAGCGCGACGCAGCAACAGGCGAGAGCGTGGACCTGGTCTCTGTCACCAAGGCCGGCTTCAAGAGATACGAGAAGGGCGAGATAGAAAAGATGCTGCAGTAAGCCCAAAGGGTAGGCAGCCAGTTCACATTCAGAAATTTTTCAGAAAAAAACAGAGGCGACTTGCTTGGACCTCAAAGAAATAGAGAAAAAACTGCATGAGATGGTGCCCAGCGAATGCCGCATGACCAAGGTTGAGGCTGAAGGATTGGACATCGTGATTTACCTCAAGGACATAAACGCGTTTTATGCCAACGACCAGCTCATCCGCAAAATCGCGGGAACGATACGCAAGAGGATACTGGTGAAGTCCGACCCCTCCGCCCTGATGCCTGTTGAGGAGGCACTCGGGATAATCAAGGAAACCGTCCCATTTGAGGCAGGAGTGGCAAAAGACGGTGTGAAATTCAACCCCGAATTTTGCGAAGTGAACATAGAGGCGCTCAAGCCCGGCCTGGTGATAGGCAAGGGGGGCGTGACACTCAAGGCGATAATACAGAAAACCCGCTGGGCCCCTGTGGTGCTGCGCACCCCCACCATGCCCTCCTCCACGATAAAGGGAGTGAGAAACACCATGCTCAAGGAGGCGGCGAGCCGCAAGAAATTCCTCACCAGCCTGGGAAAGAGCATCTGCACAGTGCCCGAGACAAAAAGCGACTGGGTGAAGGTGACCGCCCTCGGAGGGTTTTACGAGGTCGGAAGGAGCTGCGCCCTGGTGCAAACCCCGAATTCCAATGTCATCATCGACTGCGGGATAAACCCTGAAACATTCGAGCCGACCAAGGCATACCCATACCTCAATGCGATGAACTTGGAGCTGGACCAGATTGACGCGGTGGTGCTCACGCACGCGCACATGGACCACTGCGGATTCATACCATACCTTTATGCTTACGGATACGACGGGCCGGTGTATTGCACCACGCCCACCCGCGACCTTGCCATGCTGCTGCAGATGGATTTCATCTCCATTGCAAACAAGAACTCGCAGTACACTGCCCCGTATGGGATAAAGGACATACAAAAGGAGCTTTCCCACATGATTACAGTTGACTATGGAGAGGTCATAGACATCACGCCTGAGATAAAGCTCACATTCTACAACGCAGGGCACATACTTGGGAGCTCCATGGTGCATTTGCACATTGGCGAGGGGCTGCACAACCTGGTCTTTTCAGGAGATGTGAAGTATGGGTTCACCAAGCTCTTCGATCAGGCAAACGCGGGATTCCCCCGCGTGGAGACCCTATTTTTGGACAGCACCTATGGCGGCAGGAACGACTCCCAGCCAAACAGGTACGAGTCTGACAAGAAGCTGGTTGACCTCGCAATCCAGGTTTGCCAGCGGGGGGGGAAAGTCCTCATACCTACCTTCGCCGTCGGCCGCTCGCAGGAGATAATGCTTGTTTTCGAGGAATACGCCTCGAGGAACAAGGATTTCAACTGGCCGGTTTACCTGGACGGGATGATATTGGAGGCATCGGCAATACACACCGCCTACCCCGAATATCTGCGCCACAACATACAGCGGCGCATACTTTCCAACGACTCGCCATTCGAATCCAAGATATTCGAGCCGGTCAAAAAGGAGAGGGAGGAGATTGCCGGTGGAGACCCGGCGGTCATAATAGCCCCCTCGGGAATGCTTTCAGGCGGGCCTTCCGTGGAATACCTTAAGCTTTTGGCAGAGGATCCGAAAAGCGCCCTTATATTCGTGGGTTACCAATCCGCGCTTTCATTGGGAAGGAAGATACAGCGCGGGCAGAAGGAAATCGCAACTGTGGGAGAGGACGGAAGGGCTGCTTCGCTTAAGATAAACATGCAGATTGAGACTGTTGAGGGCTATTCGGGCCACTCGGACCGGAGCCAGCTCCTCGCTCTTCTTAAGAACATGAGGCCAAAACCGGAGAGGATATTCACACTTCACGGGGATGAGAAGAAGTGCGATGATTTGAGCCGCTCGATTTCCAACATGATGCGCATTGACTCGCGGGCACCGATGAACCTGGATGCGATAAGGCTGAAATGAAAGGGGGCGGAAAAGAATCAGGCTGCAGGCGGCTGCTCAGAAGGCGGCAAAGGCTGCACCGGGGGAATGCCCGGCTTCTTTCTTCTTTTTTCAATCCCCTCATTCGTCTTGCGCAGATACTCTATCATGAAGCGGGAGCTTCGAGAGAGATACGCCCTTGCGAAGAAAGCCGCCACCAGGCAGACAACAAGGAGAACCAGGCCGACGACCACCATGTCATCCGTCTCTTTTTGCTTGACCGGCTCGGTTCCGGGCAGCGGAGTCACGTTTGCCGGCTTAGTCGGGGCTGTGGGCGGGGGGCGCACAAATGTCAGGTTAAGCGTGGCCTCATCGGCATCATACTTGTTGGACGCTGTGACGCGCACAGGGGTATCGGACCGGATGCATAGTTCCGAGTAGTACATTCCAGATGCCGTGGTGTTGACCTTGAGGGGCGTGGCGTTCTTTGAACTTTGGTAGCCAAACATCCTGACACGCAGGGGGATGGCTGGCCGGGGGTCTGAAACATTGGCAACCAGCCGGAAACAGTTGGTGCCGTTTGGGACTGGCTTGAAGGACTCTATGCGAAGCAGGTGCGAAAGAGCCACCGCGGTGGTGTTGTTCCCTTCAGATAGGTTGAACGAAAACTTGTAGTCGAAATCGTATTCCCTGACGGTTAGGTTCAGCTGGCCGGTTTTGTCTGACATCATGCCGACAACGCCGTCTGAATCGGTATAGACCGAATAGTTTTTGGCGTCAAATTCCAGCAATACCTTGCGGTCGATGATGCCCGACCCGTTGAAGCCCAATATCCCGATTGCAAGGCTGTTTCTGCCTGATCCGGCAACGCTGCCCAATATCTCCCCTTCGATTTGAGGAAGCACGACGCTTATTGTGCTCTTGCCCTCAATCATCTGCGATTCGGATGAGAAGAACCTCTTGCTGGTATTGGAGAAGGACACATAGCCGGAAAAGGAGAAATTCTGCGGGAAGAAGAAGCGAGCTTTGCCATCCGCGCCAGTCTGCTTTTTGATGGGCGTCTTACCGGAAATGAGCACATCCGCATTTTTCACAGGCACCTTCCTGCTGGAAAGTGCCCTGACATAAACCTCTTCCAGCTTGAATGGCACCACAAAGCGAACTGGCCTGCTATCGGACTCGTTGGCTATTATCTTGCGGGTTTCGCCCGTCCAGTAGACGGTGGAAATCCGAACCTGCACATTGCGGGAAGCAATCGATTGGGAAACCCTGTTTGAGAGAAGGCCGGTGAACTGCCCGTCTGCGTTGGTCTCGCCCGTGAGCATCCCGTCAGTTTCTGACACCTGGCTTGACTTTTGGTAAGTCACCATTACCTGGGCCTTCTCAACGGGCTTTCCACCCAGGTCCATAACGCTCACATTAAGCTGCACAGTCCAAAGAGGAAAGCAGAGCTGGGCAAGCAGGAGAACTATCAATAAATGTTTTGCCGCCCCCATGCGCTCACGCCTATTCTTCGCCTATCTTTTCAAATATCGGCGGATAGAGATTTATAAGCTTCAGGGGGGCGCCGCAATCAGGGCACTGCATGGCATCCCCTTGCTGCATATTCTGCCCCACCGCAATGTGAAAAGTGCACACCGGGCATTCTGAAACTGCCATGGGTATGGAAATGGTCTAAAGCTTAAAATCATGCGCAATCTAGCAGCTAAAGCCGCCTTTGCCAGGGATGCAGATGCCCGAAACATCGGTTGCGCTTGCGTTAAGGAAACCTGGCGCAGTGCCGTTTACAATGTAGGCGGAAAAGTCGCGCTTTATCTCGTACCAGCCGGCAGTCAGGTGCTTTGCATAAATGCCGTTTTCAGCCAAAACCATGCCCACCTCGCGCGAAAGCATGCAATACCCGCTGTAGCAGTAGGTTATTGCTGGCTTGTCATTGGGCAGCTTGGAAAAGGCGGCAAGAAGCTGCGCCTTGTCCATCTCAACTGCCGGAATGCTGACCGCGGTTACCAGATGCCCTGCAGCATATTCTTGTGAACCTCTCAGGTCCACCAGCAGACCGCCTTGCATTCCTGCTTCAAGGTCATGGATATAGTCCGAAGGGCTGACGCTGACAAGCTTTTCAGAGGAATAAAACTCCCTGTATATCTGCGCCTCGCTTTTTGGCGCGTTGAGAATTGAAATGGAGACAAGAGCGCTTGCGGCAACGCTTGCCAGCAAACAAATCGCAATCAGCCTGCAATCGGATTTCATCAAAGCCACCCTGTGCACTGGAAATTTCCCATCCGATATCCAGACTAGGCATTATAAAAGTTGGTAGCCGGGTATAAGTAAAAAATGGAAGAACCCCGGCAATTATCTGACTTTTATTGCTTCTGCGCCTCTTTTTCTGGCTTTGGCGCCGCAAAGCCCCCCTCTTTTGCCAGCAACCCAACAGGATAAGAGGGCCGACAATCAGCCCGGACATTCCAGTTGTAGATGAAGATATAGGGGTTCATGTAATCGCCTAGGGCAAAAAATCCGTTCCAATTCCTGCCATTCGCCCGGTACAGATAATTGGCATTCTTGTCTGAGCTGTCGGACTTGACGAATATGCCGCCTTTTAGCGTGTGCCACCCGTCCGCTGTTGGGAACGCCACGCAGGTCAGGTCGCTTGTGTTAAGAATAACCAGAGTCTCGTTCTTCGCGGCATCATGGCTGTATTCGATTGTTGGCTTCCCGCCCGCAATGCCAAGCTTCAGCATGATTATCGAGTCCTTGGCTTGGGCGACAACCACTTCGTTGCCCTTTTCATCAGGCAGCTTCTTGGGCAGGGGGAACAGTATCCGCTCCCCTGTTTTCAAATCCTCGGATACGTGGTAGCCCTCATAGCGGCCCGCATATCCACTATTCGCCTCCTTGAAAGTGGCTCCCTGCGGCGCGTATGAGCCGTGCAAATCTGAAACCATCGGCAGGCAGGTCGAAAACTCCTTGACTATCGCACGCCTGTTGCTGTTGTAAAACTCGAGTGAAATCGGTATCTTGCCCTGCTTTGCAAGGTCAAGGATTTCCCTGTAAGTTTTTCCTTCGCTTCCTCGCCCGGCAATCTTCTGCAGATTCCGGCCCCCGATGCTAGTGAATTGGGACATAGCGCACCTCTTGGGTTTTAATGTGTTAAGAAGTGTTTATAAAGGTGAGTTTTGACTGGTTGCGGCCCCGTGGTTTGTGAATGCGAGGTAAGCAGCCAAGAGCCATGCCAGAGGCTGACAGTTGGCTGAAAAAAACCGTAAGCAAGAAGAAAAGCAGAGGCGCGAATATAGAATCATGCAAGATGCAGGGAGAGCAGTCAGAGGCCAAGCCTCTGAGCACTTTCCGGCTTGCGCTCTGAACCGTGGTATCAGTGCAGGGAGAGGGATTTGAACCCACGAACGGCTAACCGACAGGATGGCTCAGACATGTGCCACGTTTTCCGTGGACGCTTTTTTCGCCGTACCCATCGAGAAGTTCCGGAGAACTTCGCGAGGTGGGAGAACGAAGTTCACCCGCATCTGGAGGCGAAAAAAGGGTCCTCTGAGTCCTGCGCCTTTGACCAAGCTTGGCTATCCCTGCAAGGTATGGGGATTGTGCGGTATTGGATTAAAAAATCTATTCTGTTGGCTTGCCGTCATACTCTTCTGGCCGCGCCACCGCGTCCGCCTTGGTCTTGCGCACAGTCCTGTCGATGTGCTCTGGTGGAGAGTAGATTGTGTAGAATTTCAGCGCGTACTTGTCCGAGGTGTTTATCACGTTGTGGCGCGAGCCGGCAGGAACTATGATGCCGTCGCCGTCATAGACCGAATATTTGTTGCCGTCTATAATGACCATGCCTTCGCCATCTTCGAAACGGAAGAACTGGTCGATGTGCCCATGCACTTCCTCCCCTATCTCCTCACCAGGAGCCAAGCTCATGAGAACAAGCTGGCTGAATTTGCCAGTATAAAGCACGCGGCGGAAATCCGTATTTTCCAGCGTATGCCGCTCAAGATGAACCTTGTAGCCTTTCTTTGCCATATTTATCCCTCCTTCCAATTATGCCCAGATGGTTGATATTCCTTTGTTTTTTACGCAGCCGCCTATTCATACCTTAAGGCGTCCACCGGATTCATCTTCGCGGCTCGGCGGGCTGGCAGATAGCCCGATACCACGCCAACCACAAAAGCGAAGAGTATGCCAAAAACCGGAATGGCAAGGCCGAATGATGCCGGCAGACCGAAAAAGGTGCCTATGAAGACAAGCGCGAGCGCAACGATGGTGCCCACCGACCCGCCCACTGCGCCTATCATCCCTGCCTCGAAAACGAATATTTTCAGCACCTCATTGTCGGTCGCGCCCACTGCCTTGAGTGTGCCTATTTCGCGCGTCCGCTGCATCACAGAGGTAAACATGTTGTTCATTATCGAAAGCCCGCCCACCACAAGGGAGATGCCCGCTATCGCCCCGAGGAAAAGCGTGACCAGGGAGAGTATCTGGTTGACCGAGCTCATTATTGTTTCAGGCGTAATCACAGAGTAATCACGGTCGCTGGAACGAACCTTGTGGCTGGAATCCAGTTCGGCTTTTATGGCTTCTTCGGCATCAGATGCCTTGGAGCCCGGGCGCAATGTGACTGCTATCGTGTCCATCTCGTCAGGCTCTATTGAGCCGCGGAAAAGCTCGCGGGACTCTGTGAAAGGTATGAGTATCATGTTGTCCAGCTCCGCCCCGAAGCTGCTGCCGCTTTTTTCCACGATGCCAATGACTCGGAATTTCACCCCGTTTATGGAAAGGTAGCTTCCAACGCCCACTTTCTTGGGCTTGAACATATCCTCGGAAACCGAAGCGCCGATTACCACGGAGCGCCTGTCGTTTTCCACAAGGAAGCGCCCCTCCGCCATGCCTATGCTGGTGGTTTTCTCGAAAACGCCAGGCTCGATGCCCTCTATCATCGCGGTTATGGACTTGTCCTTGAAGTCCACCGAGGCGCGACGCTCAATCACGCGGGAAATGTCCTGTATCTCAGATATCCTGCGCAGGCGGGAAACGTCGTTGTCCGTGAGCTTGCCCGAGGATGCTGGCATCATGCCCGAGGTGAAAGAGCCCGAGCTTAGGCTGCTCTCTGCAATCGGCACTATGTAGATGACGTCGAAGGAGAGCTTCTTGAACTCGGCGTTTATTGACTCTGAAAAGCCCTGGCCTATTGTGAGAAGCGCAACCACAGACGCTATGCCGATTACAATCCCTAGTATGGTGAGCCAAGAACGCCCCTTGCTGTGCGTTATATTGCTCAGGGAATATTTGGCAATGTCAGCTGTCCTCATCAAACACACCGTTTAATCGTAGCGCATCGCCTCAACAGGGTTGAGTGCGGAGGCGTTTTTCGCAGGAACGTAGCCGGCCGCCAGCCCGACCAAGACAGCAAACGCCAGGCCGAAAAGGGCTATGCCCCAGTTAATTGTTGCTGGCAGACCGAACAGGCTGCCAATATAGACGATGGCAAGCCCGAGCAGCGTGCCTATCAGCCCGCCTATTCCGCCAAGCGTGCCTGCCTCGAAAATGAATATCTTCAATATGTCCTGCTGCGTCGCGCCGACAGCCTTGAGCACGCCGATTTCGCGCGTCCGCTCCATCACCGATGTGAACATTGCGCTGGCTATTGCCAAGCCTCCGACAATGAGTGAAATTCCCGCAATTGCGCCTAGGAAAAGGGTCACCAGCCCAAGCACCTGGTTTATCGCCGCCTGTATTGTCTTTGGGTTGACAACCGAATAGTCGCGCTCGTCAGGCTTTACCTTCCTGCTTGAGTCAAGCTCTGTCCGCATCTGTTCAGTAACCTCGTCGGAATCCGCGCCCTCGCGTATCAGCACTGCCATCGCGCCAAGCTCGCCGTCCCTGTAGGTGGACCGGAAAAGCTGCCTTGCCTCGTCGAATGATATGTATATGCCAGAGTCCACCCTGCCTCCACCAAAGCCGTTGCCGCTCTTTTTCATGATGCCAATCACGCGGAACTTCTCCCCTGCTATTTCAAGGTACGAGTTCACGCTCACCTTGTTATTCTGCCCGAACGTGTCCTCAGAGATGGTGTTGCCTATCACAACAACGCGCCTGTCTGAGGGAAGCAGGAACCGGCCGTTCTCCATTTCGATTGCGGTTGTTTTCTCGAAAACGCCCGGCTCTATGCCGTAAACGGTGGTGCTTATCTCCTTGTCCTTGAACCTCAGATTGGTGCGCCCCATCAGAAGCCGCGCTATGTCCTCTATTTCCGGGATTTTCTTGAGCCGCTCGTAGTCTTTTTGGTAAAGTTTCCCTGAGGAGGGCGCAGCCCCCCCGCTGAATGCCGCGGACGCACCGGCTGCAGAGGGGCTGACAAATATTGTCCTGCCGCCAAGCGCCCCAAGCTGCCTGTTGACCTCGTCCTGGAACCCCTGCCCTATCGTCAAAAGAGCAACCACAGAGGCGATGCCAACCACGATGCCAAGTATGGTGAGCCAGGAGCGGAGCTGGCGGTGCCTCAGGTTCTTGAAGGAATACTGGAATGTGTCAAGCGTCTTCATTGCCATTCACCAGGGATGCCCAAGCGCGCAGCGCTGCGAATTTTCGCGAAAGGCAAGCCGCCCAACAAAGACAGCCTCGAGCCTGCCAAAAATATGCAGGCGCGGCGTTTTGCCACTTTTTCGCGACAGGCTTCTTGACAGCCGACTACTTCACCTTGTCGGCTGGCGAAGGCTTGCCGGTTTTGCGCATCCTGAAGTACCAGTAGCCCGCGCCGACCAGTATCACCGCGCCTATTGCGATGGGAACAATGCCGTTGTCTGCGCTTTTCACCCCGTCTTCAGCAGGCCTTATGTTCAGCTGTATGCTGGAGTTCTTGCTTACCCATTCACCAGACTGGTCCTTGTATTTCACCGCCACCAGCAGTGGGTAGCTGCCTGGCTGCGATGTTTTCACCCTGGCCTTGTACTGCACCGTGGAGAAATCATCGGCCTCAAGCCCGCCTATGTACTGGCTTTTCTGAGCATTTAGTATGTCCAGCTCCTTGCTGTCGCCAAGCGAAACTTCGACGTTGTTTATCTTGTAGGAGCCTATGTTGGAGACCAGCACCGAAAGCGTGTGCTCCCCGCCAACCACTATGGGCGTGGGCTTGGCATCCACGAATATCGCGGTGTCCGCGTCGGAAGTTATTACGATGGGCACGGAGATTGTTTCCTCCTTTTCCACATCATCCTCAACCCACCTGAGGCGGAATGAGGTCGCATGCACGCCAGGCTGGGCGTTGGCAAACACTTCAATTGAGAAATCCCTTTCCTCCCCAGCCTGCAGATTGCCCAGTTTTATCTGATTGGACTGCCGCGCCTGTATTTTGGTGTCGTCAAGATAGACCTTGAAGTCCTCAAGTGCCCGGCCGGTGTTTGCCACCTTTATCAAAAGCTTGTTGTCTTTCGCAGCAACCACAGGCGCTTGCTGTGAAAATACCACATCCGCCTTCTCCTTTTTCAAAGCAACAGAGAGCGTCTTGGTTTCGTTCATGCTGTTCCCGCCATCATCGGTATAAGAAATGACAAACTGTATGCCGTTGACCCCCTCTTTTGCGTTGCGGGAGTCTAGCGGCACCATCACGGACACGGTGTCCCTTATGTCCCCCACATAAATCGAGGTCTTGCCCAGAAGCGAAAAATCGCTGTCATCTGAAATTTTGAGGGTTGCCCTGCTCGCCGCTCCGCCGTTGTTGGTTATGGTAAGATTGATTGTGTCGGTTGAAAGGATTGTCTGGTGGTCTGACGAAAACGACAGTATGGCGGGATTGGTAACGCTTATTAACGCGTTGACCGTCTTGAGCGCGTTGTCGTCCTTGAGCGAAATGTAGAATGGGGCGGTTATCGCCCCTCCTTTGGCATCATTTTTCACCTTGAAAGGCACTGTCACAAGCGATGAGCCACCAACCGATATTGTCCCCACCACATAGGGGCTTTTCGACTTGTACTCGATGCCCGCGGGCGCGGAGTAGAAGACCTGCACGTTTTCAAGCTGGGTTGTGGAGGTTGAGCCAGCGGGTATGACATTTTTTATGGTGAATGAAACCGCGCCCTCCTGCCCGGGATTCAGCGTGGCTGGTGACACAGTGAAGGAGTCCACATAAAGCGCGGCAGTGCCGATGCTCGAGAGCATAAGCGAAAACAGCGCCACGAATGCAAATGTTTGTTTTTCCATATTCACACCTCGAATCCTCACGACTTTTCTATCCTGCCGTCCACCACGCGTATTGTCCGGTGGGTTATTTTTGCGACGTTTGTGTCATGAGTGACTATTATTATTGTCTTTCCCCGCAGATGCAGGTCGTGGAACATGCGCAGCACTTCCTGCCCGGTTTTGCTGTCAAGGTTGCCGGTCGGCTCGTCTGCGAATAATATCTCCGGGTCGTTTATGAGAGCCCTGGCGACTGCCACGCGCTGGCGCTGCCCGCCGGAAAGCTGATTGGGGTAGTATGAGAGCCTTTCCCCCATGCCGATGAATTTGAGCACCTCTATAGCCTTTGCTTCTGCCTTTGCAGGCGAAGTTTCGTATATTATGGCCGGAAGGGTGACGTTTTCAAGCACGGTAAGAGAAGGGATGAGATTGAACATCTGGAATATGAAGCCTATTTTCTTCCCACGAAGGTGCGCCCGCTGGTCTTCGTTGAGCTTGTGCACTTCTATGCCATCAAGGTATATTTCCCCTGTGGATGGCTCGTCAAGAAGCCCCAATATGTGCAGAAGGGTGCTTTTGCCAGAACCTGAAGGCCCGAGTATTGAGGTGAATTCACCCTGTTTTATGGTGAGGTTCACATCTGCAAGGGCGTAAAGCCGGGCATCGCCCATGTCGTAAATCTTGCTTACGCCCTCAAGGCGCATTACCTCTTTCCCATCTGTTTTCATGCAAGCATCTCCCTGACAAAATCCCCCAAAAGCCCCCTGAACATCTTTTTCCCTTCCAAAAGCATCTTTTTCCCCTTCGCGGAAACCACATACACCTTGCGCACGCGCCTGCCGGTTTTCCTCACCTTCCGGATAATCAGCCTGTTGGAAAGCATCTGGTTGAGCATTGGGTAAAGCCTGTTAGGGCCCATGGCATGGATGCCCTCTTTTTCCAGAAGCTTCATCATCTCGTATCCATGCCTCTCCTTTTTCGAAATTATCCAAAGGAGAAAAAGATATGCCTTATGCATCATGTCCGGATGCATGCATTTCATTCTGTCCATAGGATTCACGTTATTATTATTGTGGATGTATCCTGATTAAGATATGTCTGTTTATTGTAATCTGTTTAAATAGTTATCTACCCGCTAGGCGCTAGACAGGCTAGGTGTTAAATTTTTTCCCAAGGAAATGCCCATATGGCAGAGGGAAAGATGGCAGCCGAGAGGATTGCTGGGCTTTTGGACACCATAGCTGCCCCGAAAAAGGGCGAGCGGATCCTTTTCCTATCTGATTATTCGCCCGGCAAGCCGGATGCCCGCCGCGCAGGAAGGCAGGAGCTCATTCTGAGGTATTACAATGCCGCATCTGCCCTATCGGCCAAGAAGGGCTGCGTGCTGCTCCCTATTGTGATTTACCAGGAAACAGGCAGGAGCAACGCTGAGCTGCCAAAAACCGCCTCCACCCGCGGCGGGGGGCATGTGGACGACTTGGCTGCTCTGGTAAAAAGTGCGAATATCTTGTTTGCCATGACAGAATACTCGGCAACCGCGCCCCTCAAGAACATTGCAGCGCAGGCACCTTCCTTGCGCGTGATTTCGATGCCCGGAGTTACTGCTGAGATGGAAGGGGCGATGGAGGCGGATTATGCCGCAATCGAGGCGCGGGGGAAGCGGTTGCAGACAGTGGTTGGCGCGGCAACCGGCTTCGAGATTGTCTTTGACGGCGCAGGCGTGCCGCGTGGCACCAGGCTGCATATTGACACAAGGGCAAGCAACTGGACGCTGGACGCTGGAGCATGCAAAAATCCGGGCGATTTCATCAATTTCCCGTCCGGCGAGCTTTTCACCCCGCCCTATGAGGGGGCAAGCGAGCAGGGAAGGCGAGAATTTGGGGATTCGCAGACCTTTGGGATTTGGCCTGTCTATTCTCAAAAAGACGGGAAAGTCGCGTTTTTGAGGGTGGAAAAAAACAGGATAGTCCGCGTGCAGGGCGATTCCGAGGAAGCATGCAGGATAGTCGAGGATATTGCAGCAGACGAGCAGGCAGCTAATGTTGCAGAGCTCGGGTTCGGGCTCAATGAAAAGGCGCGCGGAGGGGCAGAGGTGCCTGTGCTTGAGCGGGAGAAGGCCGGCCCGCATATCGCCTATGGCAGGAATGACCATTTCGGGACGCCGCTTTCCCTTGCGGGCAAGGTAAGGGCCAGTGTGCATGTGGATTATGTTTACACAAGAGAGACGCCCATTACTGCCACGGTGCATGCAGTCTACCAGAATGGCAACCGCGTGCTTATCGCCCAGAGGGGAAAGATAGTTGCTGTTTGAGCATGCAACTCGGAAAGATGTGTGCAAAGGTATAAAAACAGGTTAATCACTAATTTAGTTTTAGTGTTAATTAGCATGTGGTTTTGATGGAACTGGTGAAAGTGGGAAAAGTCGAAACGGATTTTGACGTTCACCGTTCGCTTTCAAAAGCCGAAAGGTTCGTTTTCTCAAAAACCAGGACCGGGAAGCTGTTTTACGACTGCAGAACAGAGAGAGCACTGAAAGATTCGCGTGTCCATGTGATTTCCACCGAATCAATCGCAGCCTCTGAGAAGGGCAAATATCCGATTGCGCTTTACTCGGAGGAAACAAGGGCTTGCCACCAGGGAAGGCAGGTCTGGCTGAAGGCAACGCCCTTGATTACGCGGGAGTATTTCGAGCGGGAAGCAGTACATGAGTTTACGCACCTTGCGGATAATCCGATATTGGGGGAAACGAGGATGGCGCTTGCCATTGATTCAATGACCGCAAAATATGTAAGCGCCCATCCGATGAGGGCTTTTCAGAGGCATTTTAAGAAATCAGATAAACCGAGAGGATGGCGTTTTCTGCCGGAACTTTTTAGTTTCATGAAGTCCATCAGCAGCTACTCAGAGGCAGTCTTCCATGACATGGCTATCAATACTGCGATAAGCGAGGGAAGAGCGAGATTCATGCAGCTTCTTTACTGCCTTGAGAACGGGGCTGAAGAGGAGGCAGGGAAGCTTATAGAGAAGGCGCATTTCGGAACTCTTTCCAGCATTTTTTCAAAGCTGCCCTTTTCCCCTTATGAGATAGGGCTGAGCTTCATGCTTAATTTGGAAAGGCTGATTGGCGCGCAGGCCGCTATGGAAAAGACTCTTTTGAGCCCACCAAAAGCGATAAGCGAGTTTCTTTCGCCAGAGGATTATTTGAACAAGGCTGAAAAGGAATAGGCTACATCTGCTCCAGGGCTTCTATGCCGATAGCGCCAAGGGCGTTTTTCATTGCAGTCAGCGCAGCGAAATTTATGGCGAGGCGGTTTTCCCGAACATCGCCATCCTCGCAGGAAATCACAGGGCAGGAATTGTAGAACTTGTTGTAAAGCGTCGAGAGCTCCAGGCAGTATTCCGCCAATATGTGCGGGCGCAGCTGGCGGGCGGATTCGGAAACGACAGAATCAAAAAGCATTATTTTCTTGAGAAGCTCCTTTTCCGGCTGCTCCAGGCGCAGGGCCTGGGGCTTGCCTTTTCCTGCCTTGGAAAATATCTTGTGCGCGCGGGCGTGCGCATAAATTATGTAAGGGGCGGAGTCGCCCTCTAGTGAGAGGGCATCGTCCCATCTGAAGGTTATCCTCTTTTCAGGCGTGGTCCTCAGGAAGGAGAAGCGGATTGCCCCTGATGCAATGGCTGCGGCTATCCTGATTCGCTGCTCCCCGGTTATTTCGGGCTTTATCCTGCCCTCTGCCCGCTTGACTCCCTCATCGTAAAGCTCATCCGCGGTGTAGCCCACCCAGGTGCCCTGCCTGCCGGAAAATCGCTCGTCTTCCAGCCCAACATGCTCGTAAGCAAGGTGCACGGAGTTTTCCGCCTGCTTGGAGTAGCCTATTGAAAGTAATATTTCCCGAATGACTTTTTGCGGATAAGCTTGCTCCATCCCTATCACATTGACTGCTTGTGAAGCCTTGCCATAGCCGCCCTTCTTGCCCCCCGCGCTGCTCATGGCGCACACCTTACCGCCCGGCTGCTCCATGAACTGGGAATAGGAAAAATCGTTCTTGAGGATGCCGAACTTCCAGAGCTGGAAAATCACGTCCTTGCCGGTGTAAGTGGCAGTGCCGTCCGAGCGGATGAGTATCTTGTCAGGCGACTCCATGCTGGCAAACTCCGGCGAGGACATTTTCGCCACCCAGCAGCCGGAATTCTTGCCCTGTTCCTCATGGACGATTGCCCTGCTTTGCTTGAGGAGAGAGAGCCCTTCCTGGAAGATTGTGCGCACAATGTCAGACTCGAAGATGAGAAGGTCGTGGTAAATGCCGAACTTGAAGGCTGTTTCATACTGAGCAGAAACGCATTTTTCCACCAGGCGGCGGCACTCCTGAGCTTCCTTGCCCGCCCCTTCCTCCATCTTTTTCAGAAGCCCGCGCACCTCTTCCTGCACTTTCGCATCGCTTTCAAAGCGCTTGGAGACCTCGACGTACTGCCCGCCGAGCCACAAGTCGAGTTTGCCCTCAGGCTTTTTTCCAAGATGGAGATAGCCCCAGAAAGATTGCGCCACCTGCAGCCCCAGGTCGTCTATGTAATCGGTGCGCTCGACTTTTTCCCCTGAAAACTCCAGTATGCGCGCAACCGCATCGCCCAAAAGCGCGTTTCTCAGATGTCCGATGTGCCAGGGCTTGTTTGGGTTAACCGAGGGGAACTCGACAATTGTTTTGCCCTTTTTGCCTTTGCCCTTGCCAAATTTTTTCTTCCCGACACCGGAAACAAGCTCGCTGTAAAAGAGGGGAGAGAGGAAAAAGTTGACGTAGGGGCCCGCGGCCTCCGCCTTTTCCGCCCAGGGGGGCAACTTGATTTTCCCCGCTATGCTTTTCGCAAGCTCCGCAGGGCTCTTGCGCTCCTTTTTTGCAAGCGAAAAGCAGATTGATGAGGAGACATCGCCGAACTGGCCCCGCGGGAGGTCTATTGAGCGCAGCGCCTCCTCAACTGGCACGCCTGTCGCATCAGAGAGGCAGGCAGCGAGCTTTTCCTGGAGCGGAACAAACATGAGGTACTCTTGCCCCCGCTATTAATATAATTAATTAGCCAGCCGCAAAAGCACCAGCAGATTTGGCAATTTTTTGCTGCGAAAACGCCTGAACTTATGCACCGGCAAGCAGGGGGAACGCCGCCTTCAGGCCGTTTATCATGAACTGCACTCCAACCGAGCAGACCAGCAAGCCCATCACCTTCACCAGTGCGGAAACACCAGACTCGCCAAGCTTCTTGTTTATCAGGTCGGAAAAGCGGAGTACGATAAAGTTTATGATGCACGCCAGAAGTATTGCAATCCAGAGCGCGGACTCGTACCAGATGCT
>CAYMOY010000001.1:154680-223573 GCA_964392435.1 Microcaldota archaeon | reverse complement strand
CGGGTGGGTGTTGCGCATCAGAGACAGGAAAACGCCTATTGTTGAGAGCGGGTTGATGATTACAAGCATTGAGATGAAGCAGGTGATGAAGAATTCGAGCAGCGGGTCCATGGATTGGCTAGCCCTGCAAGGAATAAAAGCCTAACCAGTCCGGCTGCTGGCTCCACTTATTGGCTGGCGTGAAAACCCCTTCAGGCGGCTTTCTGCTGGGGGAGATAAGCCTTGAAGTAGGGGAGGTGCCAGGCCGCGTGGAAGATGCCTATCACGATGAAAGCGACCCCAGAGGCGTTGTGGAGCCAGAATATGTCGAACGGGACTGGTATGCTCACCTCCAGTTCGCCAGATATTAGAATGTGCAATGCTGAGGCGGCACAGGCAAGGAATGTGAGCACCAGCGCAGCGTTCCAGATTTTCCTGTGGATATGCACGGGGAGCAGCTTTTTCCACGAAAGCGCATAGCTGATTGCATAAAGCACGAATGCCGCAGCCCCTATCAAAAGAACGCCTGCCATTGGAACACCCTTGATATCACCTGACCTGAGCAGCAATAAAAAGCATATGGGCGCTGGCGTGCTTGCCCTGTCCGTGTTTGCAGTACTTGTTTTGGGAGGAGGGATATTGTTTGTTATCTGGAAAAAGACAAGGAGGGGGCTCTACAGGTGAATAGACAGAGGCAGAATATTGATGAACGCGAGATGCCGCGCCAGCAACACGCGATAATAAGCTTCTTTAACCTTCCTTCGAAGAAAATACTCCAAGGGGCCGTGGGCTAACCTGGTACGCTACTGCGTTCGGGCAGCTCTTTTACCTGCGAGCAAAAGCGCCGCGATTTTCGCTTCGGTGAAAATGCGCGCAGTTTTGCTCCGCAAAACTCTCGTGGTGGTAAAAGGGCTAGAAAAACGCAGTGATCTGTGTTCAAATCACAGCGGCCCCATCGACATTTTCGCGAAGCGAAAATGGCTGATGCATTTTGCGGAGCAAAATACACATCCCTAGGGGCATTGTCTTTCCAGTCTGTTCTTAATGAGAATCCACATCCTAAAATAGGAGAAAAATAAAAGATGAAAAAAAATCATTGGCAGCAGCAACAGGAGCATGATTCCTTGCTTGCCTTCTTTTCAGGCTTGCTTGCTTTTTTCTTCTTGACCATTCTTTCCACCCCCTATACTTTTTTGTAGTCGGCATCATACACGTTTTCCCCGCCCGAACCGCTGCCTCCTGCGCCGCCCGCCCCCCCTGGCCCGTAACCGGATGGGCCGCTGTCCGGCCCGCCTGCGCCAGGGCCGCCGCCCTGCCCGGTGTTTTTGTAAATCGAGCCGCCAGCCTCCTGCAGAGCCTTCTTCAGGCTCTCCACAGTTGTCTTTATCGCCGCCAGGTCGTTTTTCTTGAGCGCTTCGCGGACATCGTCCGCCGCTTTCTTCACCTTTTCCTTGAGTGGCGCCTCCAGCTTGTCCCCAAGGTCGGCAATCGTTTTCTCCGTGGTGTAGACAAGCGCCTCTGCCTCGTTTTTCAGCTCAGCCTCCTCGCGCAGCCGCTTGTCGTCCTCGGCGAACTGCTCGGCGTCGCGCATCTTCTTTTCTATTTCGCTCTTGTCCATCTTGTGAGGGGCGACTATCTGCATCTTCTGCTCCTTGCCGGTTCCCATGTCCTTTGCCCCGACGTGCAGTATGCCGTTTGCGTCAATGTCGAATGTCACCTCTATCTGCGGCACCCCGCGCGGCGCAGGGGGTATGCCGACCAGGGCGAACTTGCCCAGCTCCACGTTGTCGCGAGCCATTGCCCTCTCGCCCTGCAGCACATGCACCTCCACAGAAGGCTGGAAGTCCGCTGCTGTCGAGAAAATCTGGCTCTTGCGCGTCGGGATGGTGGTGTTGCGCTCGATGAGCTTGGTGAAAACCCCGCCCAGAGTCTCTATGCCAAGCGAAAGGGGCGTCACGTCAAGAAGCAGTATGTCCTTGACATCGCCTGATATCACACCCGCCTGGACAGCCGCCCCGGTTGCCACGCACTCCATGGGGTCGACCCCGCGCTCTGGCTTTTTCCCAAAGGTGGTCTCGATGAAGCGCTGCACTATTGGCATGCGGGTGGGCCCGCCCACCAGTATTATCTTGTCTATCTGGCTGACAGCAAGCTTGGCGTCCTGAAGCGCCTGCGCAACCGGCTTTTTGCAGCGGGAGACTATGGGCTCCACTATCTCCTCGAGTTTTGCCCGCGTCAGCTTGTGCACGAAGTGCTTGGGCCCGCTCTTGTCCGCCGAAAGGAAGGGCAGGTTTATTTCGGACTCGAGCACAGTGGAAAGCTCTATCTTCGCCTTTTCCGCAGCCTCGCGCAATCGCTGCATTGCCTGCTTGTCTGTTTCCACGTTGATTCCGGAGTCGCGCAGGAACACGCCGACCAGGTGGTCCACTATTGCATGGTCCATGTCCGTGCCTCCAAGCTGCGTGTCCCCAGAGGTGCTTTTCACCTCGAATACGCCCTTGCCGAAGTCCATTATTGTGACATCCAGAGTGCCGCCGCCCAGGTCAAAGACCACAATTTTCTGGTCCTTGCCGGATTTGTCCAGCCCGTATGCAAGCGCAGCCGCAGTCGGCTCGTTTATGATGCGGACCACTTCCAAGCCAGCGATTGCCCCGGCATCCTTGGTCGCCTGGCGCTGGTTGTCGTCGAAGTATGCGGGCACTGTGATGACCGCCTTGTCCACCTTGTCGCCAAGGTACATCTCGGCATCCTGCCTTATCTTTTGCAGGAGAAATGCGGAAAGCTCCTGCGGGCGGTATTCCTTGCCAAATGCCTTGTATCGGAAGTCGGTCCCCATCTTGCGCTTGAATGCCTGGAAGGTGCCCTCTATGTTGGCAACCGCCTGCCTGCGGGCAGGCTCTCCCACCAGCTTGCCGCCCTCTTTTGTGAATGCCACGTAAGAGGGAAACGCCTTTCCATATTGGCTTGCGCCCTCTGCCGAAGGCACTATCACCGGCCTGCCGCCCTCCATCACCGCGGCTGCCGAGTTCGATGTTCCCAGGTCAATCCCTATTATTTTTGCCATGTCTTTCACCCCTAAATTCCATTAGTAAACGTTCTTGGTCGAAACCACTGCCGTGCCCTGCATCCCGCTTTTGGAAAAGGAGAACGCCGTGCCCTCCTCGCTCTCTCTTGTGCTTGCGGTTGAGATTCCGCTTATGCTGTAGCCATATACTTGCAGGAAATTCCCGAATTCCACCACTGCGACAGATGATGCCCAAGCAGGATCGCAGTGCAGCCTGAAATATCCTTCAGAGCCGCTCACAAACGAGGGTGAGCCCTCCTTGCGCTGCATGTAACTGTTGAACTCAGACACGATGTCCCCTTTATCGGCCTCGAGCTTGACTATTGCAAATCCTTCTCCCATATTAACACCTCAGCCTTTCTTCTCTGATTGTTTCTCCTCCTTCTTGCCAGAGGAAATCGAAACAATCGCGTGGCGCAGAAGCTCCCCGCGGAAAGTGTAGCCGTTCTGTATGGCGCGCACTATGCTGCCCTCTGGCAAATCTGAAGGCTCGTGCATCGCAGCCTCGTGGCGGAAGGGGTCGAATTTCTCGCCCTCCAGCTTCATTGCCTGCAAGCCCTCTTTTTCAAATGAAGCGCGAAGCTTTGAGAGCACGAGCAATATGCCCTCGCGCAACGCCTTGTCTTGGATTTTTGCTGCCTCCTTTTCCGCAAGGGAAATCTCCTCGTAAACAGGGATGAAGCGGAGCATCAGCTTTGCCTCGGACTGGTGCGCAAGCGCCTCCTTTTCCTTCGCGGTGCGCTTCTTGTAATTGTCAAACTCCGCATGGAGACGCAGCAGCTGGTCGGAAAACCCTGACAGCTTGGCGGAAAGCTCCTCTGCCTCTTTACCCTCACTCTGCAATGAGGCGGCGGCTTTTGGCTGCGCCCACTCGGGCTTGCTTTTTTCAGCATCAGTTATGCTGCCCGCAGGGAAGTTCCGGCTTGCATCCGCCTTCCCTTGCGCGGCATCAGCGGTGGCTGCTGGTTTTTTGTCTGCCATGAGAATCACGCCTTAGGGCTGCCTTCTTTTCCTGTTCCGCTCTTCAAACTCCCTGGCAGCCTGCTGCCCCATCTGGCGCTCGAAGAGCGAGAACTGCTCGTCAATCTGGCGGGCAACCTCGTCCATTTCCGCAAAGCTCTTTTCCATCTCCTTGCGGAATTCCATCAGCATATCCTCGGCAGTCTGCACGCGCATCATGTATTTGCCCTCCTGCCTGCGAACAAAGCCAGCCCCTTCCAGCCGCTTCAGGTGATGGATGACAGTTATCCTGTTAAGCCCTGAAACTCGGGATAGCTCGCTTCCGCCAACCGGCTTGCCACGGCCCTCAACCATCATCACTTTGAGCACCTGGGGCAGCGTGCAGTCAGTATCGCGCTCGGACATTATGCGCATCATTTTGCAAAGTGCGGAAAGCTCGTTGTCTATGCCCTCGGAGCTTTTCCGCCGGATAAGGATTGCTTTTTGCCGGTTTTCATCTGGCATATTGACCACTGTCAATATTGTATTAACAAAGATTTAAAAGCGTTAATACCTTATTAACACCACCGATGACAAATTAACACAGCCCGCCAGAGCAAGGGATAAAAAGAAGATACGGAAAATAGAGCGCATGGGGAATAGAACGCTGCTTATTATGCTGCCGATTGCTGCGGCAATTCTGCTCTCAGGTTGCGTGCTTGGGGGGGTGCCCCAGAAGGATTACGATGAATTGAAGCAATCATGCGTTGAAGACGAGCAGTACCTGAATTCAGAGCTGTCAATCGAGAAGGAAAGGGCGCTGAGCGCCTCCCAGAGGCTCACTGACTGCGCCTCTGTAAATGATGCGCTGGAAAAAAAGCTTGCCTTGAAGGAAGGTGAGGTGGCAAAGCTGAACGAGAGGGACAGAGTGCTTGCAGCCGCAATCGAAAAAACAGATGAAATTGCTTCGCTAGACGTGTTGCTCAAATATTACAATGATGCGTTTGGACTGGGGGGCATTGCCAACACATACCGGCTCAACAGGATTGATGAACAGGTCAGGTCGCTTTCCTCCCAAGAATTGACTTTTGCCTGGGCAAATGTTCGCAACTGCCAAAGCTCGAGCCAGTGCGACAGCGCCAGGGCGGGATTTGTTGGTGTTATCAACGCATCTCAGGCAAGGCTTGCTAACGATGTTGTCAACCTGATAAAAGCGGTCAATTCTACTTCTTGAGAATGGCGCAAAAGCCGCTGCGAAAGCGAAATGCGCGCACTTCAAGTGAGATGTCTTTATGTGATGGCTCTCCCCCTTGCGCTGCCAGCCCTGCTTTAAAGAGATTCTTCTGAAGGGGGCTTGGGCGGGGGGGTAATCAGCTCCACGGCGAGCTTTATCCGGGTCTGGTAGCGCTCATACCATGTTTTTGAGCGGAAGTCAGACTTGGCCGTGTCGGCAAGGTAGGAGTTTAGCGAGCCTTCCAGCCTTATTGCATCTGCTTCAAGGGCATTGACCTCCCCCCGAGAAAATGGAGCCAGCCTGGAAGTCATCATCCGCAGCACTTCCTTTTCCAGAAACGGGGTCAGGTCGGACAGGTACTCGCAGAATCTGCCTTTTTCCCCGGGCAGCACCCTGCCAACGCTGACAAACTCCTGGAAAACAGAGTCAAGAGTGGGGAGCTTGATGGGCACTGTTGCGGAGAAAGAGGAACGGGCGGATGGCCTTGTTTTCGCGCCAGATTTTTGCGCTGGAGAGAAATTTTGCATGGCAGTCTAAAGAAAAATGAGGGACACATATATATAAAAGTGGGCTGGAAATGCTGTTTAAGTGAAACTGCTTTAGGGTGTGGATATGCGCAAGTTCAAGACAACTGAGGAGATAGAGATTCCGGCACGCTTGATAGACCAGGTCATAGGCCAGGACGACGCGGTCAAAATCGTGAAGAAGGCTGCCGCGCAGCGGCGCAACGTAATGATGCTTGGGACCCCAGGCACGGGCAAGAGCATGCTGGCGCAGGCAATGGCAGAGCTGATGCCCGCCACAGAATTGGAAGACGTGCTGGTCTACCCGAATCCAAACGATGAGAACAGGCCGATGGTCAAGTCCATCAAGACCTACCCATCCGAGGAGGAAATCCGCAAGGATCCGCAGCTTTCCCAGATGTACGCCGCGTTTCGGCAGATGAAAGCCATGTTTTCGCAGCTATCGCCCAGGATGGAAAAGCCAAAAAAAGAGGAAGCGAAAAACCCTGCTTCGCAAAAAAGCACCCAGTTTTCGCAAAGCGAAAATCCGGAGGATCTGGGGCAGGGCAGGATGATGCTGCAGGCGGGCAGGAATCGGGAGGCAATGCTGAACAGGGGCGGGGGGATGGACGGAACTGTTTTTCTCTTCGCAATAATTGGAGTGATAATTGTCCTTTATGCGACCGGAATGCTTTCCAATGACAACAAATGGTTTGTGCTAGCGCTGCTTTTGGGGGTAGGCCTGCTGTTTTTGCTCAACAAGTTCGCCAATAATTTTGGAAAGAGAATGGGAATGGTGGACTACAATGAGCCCAAGCTGATTGTAGACAATTCCGGAAAAAAAGCTGCGCCTTTTGTGGATGCCACAGGCTCGAAAGCCGGCGCGCTTTTGGGAGACGTGAAGCACGACCCGCTGCAGTCAGGGGGGCTTGGCACGCCGGCGCACCTGCGCGTGGAGTCAGGGGCGATACACCGGGCAAACAAGGGTGTGCTTTTCATCGACGAAATCGCCTCTCTGCGCCCGCGCAGCCAGCAGGAGCTTTTGACTGCGATGCAGGAGAAGAAATATTCCATAACCGGGCAGTCGGAGAACTCGTCCGGGGCGATTGTGAAAACCGAGCCGGTGCCCTGCGATTTTGTGCTGGTCGCCGCAGGCAACGTGATGGATGTGCGGGGCATGCACCCTGCGCTGCGCTCCAGGATACGGGGCAACGGCTACGAGGTATACGTGCAGGATACCCTGCCGGACACGCCTGAAAACGAGGACAAGTATGTGCAGTTTGTCGCGCAGGAGATAAAAAAGGACAAGAAGATACCGCATTTCACATCGGATGCGGTTGCGGAGATAATCGATGAGGCAAGGCGCATGGCAGGCAGGAAAAAGAGGCTGTCGCTGAACCTGCGCGAGCTTGGCGGCCTGGTCCGCGCAGCCGGGGACATTGCAAATGAGGATAATGCGAAGCTGATAACGGCAGAGCACGTTTCTCGCGCCAGAGGGGTGGCGCAAACCTTGGAGCAGCAGATGAGCAGGAGGTTCATAGAGTCGCGCAAGGACTACCAGGTGTTTGTATCAGAGGGAAGCCGGATTGGCAAGGTGAACGGGTTGGCTGTGCTGGGGGATGCGCTCTCGGGTCTGGTGATGCCCATTGTCGCAGAAGTGACGCCTGCCAGCAGCAAGTCGGAAGGCAAGCTCATTGCCACAGGGAAATTGGGGACAATTGCAAAGGAGGCTGTGGAGAACGTATCCGCGATAATAAAGAAGCACATTGGCAAGGACGTGAGCCAATATGACATGCACGTGCAGTTCCTGCAGACATATGAGGGTGTTGAGGGAGACTCCGCATCCATATCAATAGCAGTTGCGATAATTTCCGCAATGGAAGGGGTGCCTGTACGGCAGGATGTTGCGATGACTGGCTCGCTGTCCGTGCGCGGCGAGGTGCTGCCTGTCGGCGGGGTGACCGGGAAAACCGAGGCTGCCATCGAGGCGGGCTTGAAGGAAATAATAGTCCCTGCCAGCAATGCCGAGGACATCCACCTTTCAGGCAAGCTGAAGGGAAAAATAAGAATAATACCCGCAGAAAACTTCGTGGATGTGTTGAGGGTTGCCCTGGTGGACTGCAAGAAAAAGCGCCAGCTGATTGCCAAAATGGGCAAGATGCTGCGGATGGGAAAAAGGAGGCAGTAGCCCCCAAGCTCAATCTTTTACTATGGTCTTACTGCAAAGATTAGGCAATCTTCTGGCGTTGTATGATATGGATTAAGCCTTCACCATGACCAGTTCGCCTATTTCTTCCCGCAAAGCGCAAGGAATTCTTCCCTTGTTATGCCAAGCTCGCGGATGATTTCGCGCAGAAGGCTGACTCCGATGTCCTTTTGGTGCATTGGCACCACTGAAAGCTTTCCTTCTAGATTCTGCAAAATGAGATGCGAGCCTTTTTGGCGCACCGGCGAATAGCCAAGTTCAATCAGCGCAGAGACGACTTTTTTTGGGAGAAACAGGTTTGAGCTTCATTGGCTCACGCAGGAAGAGGGACCCCTATCTTTCTAATCCCCATGAATTTGGACTTGGCGGTCGTTCTTTTTTCCGATGCGACCTCAAGGTACAAGCCTATTGCCTCCTTCACATTCTGCACAGCCTCTGCAAGAGTCCTGCCCTGCGTGTGACACCCAGGCAGCGCCGGGACGAATGCCGCCACATAGCCGTCCTCGCCGGATTCGAAAACCACGTCAAATTCCTTTAGTTTTTTCCGCATACAATCACTTTGCTTGCCCTGAATTTTAATCCTTCCTTCAGGCGCTTAAGCCTTCACCATGACCCGGTCGCCAACCGAGGTGACCTCTTCGAGGGAGACTGTGAGCTTCTGCCCCAGGGGAGAGCGGTAGATTAGCGAGGACTCCTTGGGGTCCACGCCCATTATTTTGCCCATGTAAGCCCCGTTTTCAGAGAAAATCTCCTTGCTTTCCAGTTTCATGCGAAGCACGATGGAAGATTTGATGGTGCGCATTGCCCAGATGCCGAAAAACCCGAGAAGGGTGCCAGCCGCTATTGCGAAGAGGAAGTCTGAGAATGAGACATATGGCGGGTTGAGGTTGAGCACCCAGTCTGAAGCTACCGAGAGCACAAACCACATTATCACAGTGGTGATTGCATAAAGCCCGTACTTGGGAAGCTCTATCTTTTTCTGCTCCCGCTCATTTAGTATATCTATCATCTTGCCTGCGAAAAGTATCAGGAAGGCGATGGTCAGCAGGTTGGCAAGAGACTTGACCAGGACCGCCGTGGTCTTTACCGCGTCCAAGCCGGATTCCTGCGCAATGCCGTAGCGCTGTATTGTTGCCCATCCGGAGATTAGAAGCATGATGATGAATATCAGGTAGACTATGCTGGAAATCTTGTCAACCGAGAAACGGAATGCCGAGGCTGCGCGAAACAGCCGGTCCTCTATGCCAAAAGCTTTGAGCCCAAGATAAATGGCGAACAGAGCGGCTATGGACTCCAAGCCCCAGCTCAGATAGCGGCTTGCCGCGAACAAGAGCAGTATGAGCGCAGGCGTGCCGAAGATCAGGCGGGCGTAGTGTGGCTCTTTGAGCTTTTCGAGGATGACAAAATAAGTCTTTTCAAGCTCCTTTGCCTGCTTCATCACGACTATCTCCACGCTGTCTATCTTGAGGCGCGAGCGGATGACAGGCAATATCTGCTCGTCAGAGGCCCCGTCTGAGACGAAAATGCATGAATCGGAAGGGAAATCGGAAAGCACGCGCTCCAGCTGGCTCGTTATTTCCTTGTCAGCAACATAGCCAAGAGACGCTGAACCGGTAAGAGTCACCACCTGCGCAGGCGTTTCTGCCGAAATGGAATCGTATATCTTGACCGCCTGGAAGATGGTGTTCGCGTCAGTCTCGGTAGGGTCGGCAAGCGCCAGCTTGGTGGCTGCCTCGATGTTGGCTTCCCGGCCCACCAGGGGCCCTGAAATCTTGGTCTTCTCGTACAAGTCGTTGTCCCTGTCGATGCACAGGACCAGCTTGCTTTTCTTGGATGCCATGGTAGGGGCTTTGGGAAAAGCTATTTAAATATTTATGGAAGCAGAAAAGTGCTAGTTCTTATAAAAGACGGGACGGCAGTGATAAACATGGATAAGAAATTCGTGGTTCCAGGGGATTTCATCGGCACCGAGGAGGAGTACCTCGCAGGCGAGGGCACCTTTTCCGAAGGGGAGAGCATAAGGGCGACCATAACCGGCCAAGCCCTCGAGTCTGACCGCAAGCTCTCCGTGATTCGAGGCAAGACATTGCGCGCCTTTGGAATCGGCGCGGTCATTATCGGGAGGGTGGAGAACATCGTCGAGCCTATTGCCCTTGTCAGCATGCAGATGAACGGAAGCATGGAGGAGAAAGGCGAGTGGTTCGGTGAAAACCCGGACTACGCAGTACTGCACGCCTCCATGATACGAAAAGGATATGTGAAAAACGTGCGCGACGAGTACAAGATAGGGGACATAATACGCGCAAAAATAGTGGACATCCGCAACGGGGAAATGCGCCTGTCCACAGACTCCGACGAGCTGGGGGCCATAAAGGCGTTCTGCGGCAAGTGCCGCCACCCAATGAAAATCGAGTCAGGGCTGCTCAAGTGCGAGGAGTGCGAGGCGAAGGACAACCGCAAGATTGCAAAGGACTACCGCAAGGCGCAATTGTGAATGGAGGGAATTTGCATGGAAATCGAAGTCATAAAAAACGAGCGAGAATACCTGGAAGTTGCACTCACGGGTGCCGATGTTGAAATCGGCTTCCCAAATGCCCTCAAGGAAATATTGCTGGAAGACAAGGATGTGGAATTCGCAGCCTGCAGGCAGGACCACCCCCTGGTCGCTCCGCCAGTGTTGATGGTCAGGGTGAGCGAGGGAACCGCGCTTTCCGCCTTGCGCTCGGCCATAAAGAAGCTGCGCAAGCAGGCTGCAGACTTCAAAGATGCGGTCAAGGACGCGAAAAAGCCCAAGAAGTAAGCGGCGATTGCGAATGGAGCTGCCAAAAAACCTGGGCCCGCTTTCCAACCAGGCCGCGGTTTACGGCGCAATAGTGCTTTTTTTCATATCTTATCTCATATCCGGCTTCTGGCTTTTCGGGGTGCTGGTCGGCCTTTCCCTTCTGTGGGCGGTTGCCCTTGAGTTCTTGATTGGAAGCCACGAGCACGGCATCATGCACGAAGCAAAGGAAACCGCGATAGCTCTTCTTTTGGCGCTTGTCATCTGGTTTGGCGCGGGATTTGTGCTGCAGACCTCCTCGCCCCTCAACGCGATTGTCTCCTGCTCCATGCTGCCGCACATACAGCGGGGCGACATGGTGGTGCTTTCCGGAGACAGGATACAGGCCCCCACTGCGCAGGTGCAAAGCCTGGTTGGGGTTGGCGATGCGGCAATAATGCAGAACGGGCAGCAGATTGCGCAAGTGAAAGGCTCGCTTTACTCGCACTGCGCGCAGAATCCTGCCCTGCCCCTGTGCCGCCAGTTTGTCAATTCACCGGAAAATTTTATCGAAAAACAGGGGCCTTTGTCATTCGGATATGAACGCTGCGAAATGGTCTTTCCCAAAACCGGGGCAATGCAGAGCGGCCCCTGTGTTTCCTGGCTCGAGGTGAATGGCGCACGCTATCAGGAGAACCTATCAAACGACGTGGTGGTTTACCAGCCCCAGAAGGACGAATACTATGCAAGGGTGGGCGACATCATCCACCGCGCCTATATCAAGCTACAAGCAGGCAACCAGACTTACTTTTTGACAAAGGGGGACAACAACCCGGTCTTTGATATCCAAGTTTATGACGAGGGGCTGAAGATGGGCAACGCGCCTGTGGATAATTCACGCTTCAAGGGAAGGGTGCTTTTTAGTATACCTGTGATTGGGTACCTGAAGCTGTTCATCTCGCCGGCTGGCATAATGACGCCCGAAGGGTGCGACAGGCATTATGCGAAATACGACTCGTAGTTTTCCGCGAAGGCTTCCTGGCTCTTGGAGTGGTTTTCAGCCCAGAATGAAGTTGAACAGGTAGCCGGTCAGCACAAATGAGAGGAAAAGCACCAGGACAAAGGCTGCCAGGAGCTTTGGCTTGAGGACCTTGCGCAATATTATCATTTCCGGAAGCGAAAGCCCGATGACGCTCATCATGAATGCCAGCGCTGTGCCGACCGCCATGCCCTTGGAGATAAGCACGCCCACGATTGGGACCATGCCTGCTGCATTTGAGTAGAGGGGAATTCCAATCAGGACCGCTATAACAACGGAGAGCGGGTTGCCCGGGCCTGCGATGCCGGAGAGGAAGTCGGCTGGGGCGAATCCGTGTATCAGCGCGCCTATGCCTATGCCGATAAGAAGGTAAGGAAGGACCCGGAAAGTGATGCTTCTTGATTCGCCCAGGGCAAATGTAAGCCGCTCTTTTGGTTTCATCTCCCGCTCGCGCATCTTTTTCGCGTGAAGCCTGTGGACAAAAGGCTCCACCTCTTTTTCAAGGTGCAGCCTGCCGATGATTATGCCTGCAAAGACGGCAATCGCAAAGCCTGAGAACATGTAGAGTGCGGCAATTTGCCAGCCAAACATGGCAAAAAGCATGGTTGCCGCCACTTCGTTTATCAGAGGCGAGGCTATGAGGAAGGAGAAAGTCACCCCGAGAGGCACGCCAGCCTCCACAAAGCCGATGAAAAGCGGGACTGCGGAGCAGGAGCAAAACGGTGTCGGCACCCCAAGCGCAGCTGCAAGGAAATTCCCCGCGCCCTCGCGTTTCCCGCCAAGCCACTTTTTCACTTTGGCAGGGGTGACAAATGTCCTGATGATTGCCACCAAGAAAACAACTATTGCCAACAGGAGAGTTACCTTTATCGAGTCGTAGATGAAGAAGTTCACTGCTTTAGCAGCGTGCGTTTCAGGCTGGAGCCCGAGAACGGCGTACGTCAGCCAGTCGGCAAATTCCTGCAGCATCAAACATAACCTCCAGTTTCCTGCATCATTTGACCGCCACAGACCTGAGGATGCGCTTTACGCGGCTGTTTGAAATGCGATAAATCACTTTCTTGCCCTCCCTTCTTGAGGAGAGAATGCCCGCCTCAAGCAGGCATCTCAGCTGCAGGGAAACTGTTGGCTGGGCGCGCTTTACCATCTTTGGGAGCTCGCAGGCGCAACGCTCGCCGCCCAGAAGTGAGGTGACGATATTGTACCTTGTCTCGTCGCCAAGCGCCTTGAGAATGAGGAAGCCTGATTTTTTGCTTGCCATCAAACGTATTTATGGGCATAAATATATAAAAGAAGGGGAAAAATGCAAAACAGCAGGGCAGAGTTACTTTTTTGCGGTGTTCAGCCCTATCAGCGAATAGAGCAGGCAGCTGCCGGATATTCCTGTGAAGAGCACAATTGCGCCCACCAGGCCAACGATGCTGCGGGCAACAATGTCCGCCTGCAGGAAATAGGCAACGATTAGGAGCAGAGCCCCGAATGCCAGCCTTGCCACCTTGTCCAATCCGCCGACGTTTTTTTCAAACAATTTCATTTTAACACCCCTTATTGCGTCACTTGTCTGCAAGCGCCGCGTCTATTGCTGGCCTGTCAAAGCCCACGATGATCCTGCCTTTGATGTCCAGAACCGGCACGCCCATCTGGCCGCTTTTGGAAAGAAGCTCAAATGCGCGGCGCTGGTCTGAGCCCACGTCGTAATCCGTGTATTTCACCCCTTTTTCCGATAGATAGCGCTTTGCCATCACGCAGTAAGGGCAGGTCGCTGTGCTGTATACTATTACATCCGGTTGCGCTTCCACCATCCTAATTACCTCCCATCCGAATTTTTTTTGCCAGCGCCAAAAGTTTTCTCACTTCCGGCTTGCATATGGAATAGCAGGCGCGCCTGCCGTCTTTCTTGAATTCCACCAGGCCCGCCTCGCGCAATATGCGCAGGTGCTGGCTGATGTTGGGTTGATTCCTGCCAGTGGCAGTCTGGAGAGACGAGACGCAGCCTTTCTGCTGGGACAGCAGCCCCAATATCTCCAGCCGCGCAGGCTCGGAGAGCGCCAAGAACAGGCGCGCTTCCTTTTCCATATATGCATATATGCGCATATAGATATATAAACTCGCATGCACCATGAAAGCGTTGCGAAAAAGGGGCTACTGGGGCTCAAGCGAGTAGTATATCCTTCTGTTGCTCTTGCCCTTGTTTTCAGCGGAAAGGAAGGTTATTTTCCCGATTTCGCTTGTGTTTTTCACATGCGTGCCGCCGTCCGCCTGGCAGTCCACGTCGCCTATCCTCACCATGCGCAGCTCCTTTATTTCCGGCGGGAGCGCGGATGCCAGCTTGACCGCGCCAGGCAATTTCATCGCCTCTTCGCGGGGCAGGAAAAAGACCGATACCTCAAGATTGCGCGCAATGGCGGCATTGGCCTCATCCACCAATGACTGGAATGATACCTTGTCGAAATTTTCCATTGAAAAGTCAAAGCGCGTCTTGTCCGGGCCTATCTGGTTGCCGGTTATCATTATTCCCCTGCGAGCGAACATTATCGCGGAGAGCATGTGCCCGGCAGTGTGCATGCGCATCAGGCGGTAGCGGCGCTCCCAGTCAAGGCGGCACTCCACTTCGTCGCCCTCGTTCAGCCCGGGTTTGGACACTTCGTGTGAAATGCTGCCATCCGATTTTGTCACCGCAACCACCGGGAATTCCGCGCCATCGCTTTGCCTGACCAGCTTCCCGGTGTCACAAGGCTGCCCACCTCCGCGCGGGTAGAAGACAGTCTGGTCCAGAATGATGAATTTTCCATCCTTGATGCTTAGGGCTTTTGCCCTGCAGGTGCGAAGATAGGAGTCGCCAAGATAAATCGCATTTTGCATAAAACCCATAGGTGTCCAAACTGCTTTAAACATATGCGGCGTAGTTTAGGCGGGAGTGTGGTACGCATGTTCAAATTCACAGTTGACGATGCCAAGCGCTACAAGAGCGCCACTGATGCAATAGTTAACCTGATTGACGAGGGGCAGCTGGAGGTTGGCAAGGACGGGCTTTTCCTGCGGGCAATGGACCCCTCCCAGATTGCCATGGTTGCCTTTGCAATGCCTTCTTCGGCATTCGCTTCCTACGATGCGCCGGCGCCATCAGCAAAGGTGGGATTGAACTTTGACAACATAGCGAAAATACTTTCGCGCAGCCGAGGCGGGGAGAAGCTGGAGATTTCGCAGGCGGAAAACAAGCTGCAGCTGAAGTTCATCGGGGAAAAGAGGAAACGGAGCTTCAAGGTGCCTGTGCTGGACATGCCTGCAGGCGCCACAAAGGAGCCGGCACTGCAGCACGACGTTTCAGTGAAGGTCTCAAGCACGCATTTCAAGGAAAGCCTGCGCGACGCAGCGCTGGTAAGCTCGCACATCACCCTTGCCGCAGACGAGAACGGATTTTCGATAGAGGTGCATGGCGACTCGTCCGACCTTACAGAAGAGAACGAGAAGCAGTCCGAGGAAATAATCGAGATGAAGGTCGCAAAGCCGGCGCGCGCCACTTTCCCCTTGCAGTACCTGGACGACATTGTCAAAGCCTGCCCGGAAAACGCTCCTTTGATGATACACCTGAAGAGCAACGCGCCCCTGAAGGTGGAGTACGAGGTTGAGAGCGCGAAAGTCACTTATTACCTCGCGCCGCGGATTGACTCGGACTGAGAAGGAAGAAATGCAATGGTCAGCAATCGCGTTGGTCAGCAATCCGAATTACACTAGCAGAGCAGTTGCTTGAGCTTTTTTTCGCAGCTTCCGCGCGAATTTTCCTCTGCGCGCATTTTTTCCTTGCCGTCTTCGAAAAGCACTACGGTGGGAACGGCCTCTATTTTGTAGTCCTCCCAAATCGGGTTTTCATCGGCGTCAATTTTCGCCTTGAGAAGGCGCAGCTTTGTTTTCGAGCCAAGGGAATCGAAAGTCGGCATGAAGCGCGCGCAGTCAGGGCACCAGCTTGCGTAAAAAAGCACGAGCGAGCCGCCCTTGGCTATTTTGGCAGCAAGCACCTTTCCCGAATCGGTTTCAAACATGGCATCACGCATGGAAGAGCCAGGTGGGTTTTATAAAGTGCGTTTTCCGAACAGGGAGTAGGCGACTTTTATGCCAAATGCAATTGGGATAAGCAAACTCTCCAAATCATTCGGGAAGCTTCGCGCTGTGGATAGCATAAGCCTGGAGATAACTGAAGGGGAGGTGTTCGCGCTTCTTGGCCCAAACGGCGCGGGCAAGACCACCACCATCTCAATGCTGTGCGGGCTTTTGGCCCCAAGCTCAGGCAAGGCGATGGTGGCAGGGTTCGATGTGCATGCCGAGCCCTTGAAAGTCAGGCAGTCAATAGGCGTGGTTTTCCAGTCGCCAAGCGTGGACGACCTGCTTTCCGGCAGGGAAAATCTGGAGATGCATGCCCTGCTGTACGGTGTCCCTGCGAAGGGAAGGAAAGAGCGAATTGAGGGCATGCTTGCCCTTGTGGGGCTGACCGAGCGGCAGAGCAGCCCGGTGAAGGAATACTCGGGCGGGATGAGAAAGCGCCTCGAGCTTGCGCGTGGAATACTGCACAAGCCGAAAATACTCTTCCTTGACGAACCGACCGTTGGGCTGGACCCGCAGACCCGCCAGCACATCTGGGAGTACATACGCAAGCTTTCAAAGCGCGAGGGCACAACGGTAGTGTTCACCACGCATTACCTGGAGGAGGCCGAGCAGTTTGCAGACAGGGTGGCGATAATAGACCATGGGAAAATAATCACGGTGGGCACGCCGCGGCAGCTGGTGGAAGGGCTGGGTGGAGATGTTGCCATTTTCAAGTGCAGCCAGGCGGGCAGGCTTGCCGCGGAACTGCGCAAGATGAAGGAGACGGGCGAGGTGGCAGAAGAAAAAGGCGGCGTCAGGGCGACGATAAAAAATTCGCGGGAAGGGCTGCCAAAAATACTCCGGAAATTCACCAGCATAAGCTCGGTTGAAATCAGGCCAGCAACGCTCAACGATGTTTTCATAAAATACACCGGAAGGCAGATTCGGGAAGAGGGCGGGGAAGGCGGCTACATGGAACGCGTCATGAACAACCGCGATGACAAATGACCGGGCATCAGCCAGGCGAAAATGTGATTATGATGGGCTATCTTGAGGCGATATACGCAATCTGGCTCAGGGAAGCCACTGTCTTTTTCAGGGAAAAAGAAAGGCTGGTCTCGGCAGTGATAACCCCTCTGCTTTGGATACTTGTTTTCGGCGCAGGGCTTGGCGCCAGCATCGATGTTGGGGGCGTGAACTACCAGACCTTCATTTTTCCAGGCATAATCTCAATGTCCGTCCTTTTCGGCTCGATATTCTACGGGCTTTACATAATATGGGACAGGAAGCTGGATTTTCTCAAGGAGGTGCTGGTCGCCCCTGTGCCGCGAAGCGCGGTTTTCATAGGCAAGATGCTGGGGGGCATGACAGATGTGCTGGTGCAAGTCACCGCCCTTCTTTTGATAGGCGCCCTCATAGGGCTGATAAATAGCCCAGTTTCGATAATCCTGGCCATTGCAGCAGCCATGCTTATTTCCGTGTGCATGGTGAGCCTGGGGCTGATAATAGGGTCGAACATGAAAAGCCCGGAGGGCTTCAACCTCGTGATGAGTTTTGTCATGTGGCCCATGTTCATGCTCTCAGGAGCGCTTTTCCCGGTGGACAGCCTGCCTGCCTACCTGGAAGTGCTGATAAACCTCAACCCGCTTTCCTACGGGGTGGACCTGCTCAGATACGTGATACTTGGCACCACCAACTTCGGCCTGGCGTTGGACATCGCCGCCCTGGTCGCAGCCTCCCTTGTTTTCATAGTTATAGGGACCAAAAGTTTTGAGAGAATGCAGGTGTGAGAATGCTGCGCATTTACAACAGCCTGTCAAAAAGAGTCGAGACTTTCAAGCCCCTGGACAAAAAGCTTGTCCGCCTTTACACCTGCGGACCCACTGTTTATTCGCGCCAGCACCTGGGGAATTACAGGACTTACCTGTGGGAAGACGCTCTGAAAAGATATTTGGCTTTCTCAGGCTACAAAGTCATGCATTCGATGAACATAACTGATTTTGACAACACCGTGATGAAAGAGATGCGAAAAACCGGAATCAACCGCAAACGGCTAACTGCAAAATACGAGGCTTTGTTCAGGCAGAACTTATCCGCGCTTGGCGCGCTCCCTGCGGACAGGTATCCGCACGTCAGCCAATACGCCGAGAAGATGGCCGACCGCGTGCTTGCGCTTTTGAAGGCAGGGCTCGCATACAAAGATGGACGCGGCAGAGTCTTTTTCGATGTTTCAAAATACAAAAAATACGGCGAGCTTTCAGGAAGGAGGCTGCATCCTGCGGAAAGGAAAGTCGCCCGTGAGGAGTACAAGAGATTCCAGGCTGGCGATTTTCTGCTTTGGAACCCGTGCAAAAAAGGCGATGAGGGATGCGGGGAATGCTTCCAGTCCAAGCTTGGAGCTGCGCACCCAGCATGGAACCTGCATTGCGCAGTGATGTCAACAGAAACGCTGGGCAATCGCATAGACATAGCGATGGGCGGAAAGGACAATATCTTCAACCATCATGAGAACACGCGCGCTATTGCGAGCGGCCTTTCGCACGCGGAATATGCGAAATACTGGATGCACATCCGCCACCTGATAATCGATGGCGAGAAGATGAGCAAGTCGAAGGGAAACGTTCTGTTGCTTTCAGATATGCTAAAAAGAGGCTTCCGCCCCAGGCAGGTGCGCTTCGTCCTGCTATCGGTGCACTATCGCAAGCGGCTGAATTTTACCTGGGAATACGCGAATAAGATGCGGAAAAGATACGCCGCACTTGGAAAGCTTATTGGCGCAATGAAGAAACAAGATGGGGCGGGAAGCCGGAATTTCGATAAGCTGCTTAATGATGCAAAATGGGATTTCCAGACGGCAGTGGACGATGACTTGGACGTGCCTGCCGCGGTCGCTGGAATTGAGAGGTTTTTGTCTGAATGCGCCAAGGCCAGAATTTCCAAAAAACAGGCTGGCCGGGCGCTGTCCCTTCTTGGGAAATTTGACACTGTGCTTGCATTCCTGCCACTGTAAGCAGAATTAAATATTCCTTCGGGCAATCCTGCGTTATGGGTGAATTGACAAGCAGGCGCAGAAATCTTTTTTCAGGCGCCGCGTTCAAGACCGCACTTTTCTACAGCGGAGACGGGCCGGGCAGAGCAAATGCAAACTTCAGGTATTTTTCAGGCTGTTCGATAGACGGAGGCTACCTGGTCGTCAAGCCAGGCGGGGGAAAAATCCTCACGCACGAAATGAATTGCCGCCTGGCAGCCGCGGTTTCGCCCTACCCGGTGAAGCTTCTTGGGAAGGACGGGGCAAAGACTTTGCGGGCCGAGGCCGGGGCTGGAAAGATTGGGTTCGCATACTGGGAGATTTCCGCTGCGCGCTTTTTTGCCCTGAAAAAAAAGGCAAGGCTGAGGCTTGTTGATGCTGGGCCAAAGGCTTTTGAGGCACGGGGAAGCAAGTCTGCAGGCGAGATGCGGCTGCTTGTTGCATCTGCAAAAATTGCAAGGAGGATACTGGCGGAGCTGCAGCCATGGGAACACGATACTGAAGCCGGGCTTGCCTCCAGCCTGAAAATAGCCGCGCTTAAGGCTGGGGCTGAGATTTCATTCGAGCCTATTGTTGCAACTGGGAAGAACACTGCTTATCCGCACCATTTGCCTTCTGAAAAAAAACTGGAGGATTCCGTGCTGGTTGACTTCGGGGTGAGATACCAGGGCTACTGCTCGGACTTCACCCGCTGCTATTTCAGGGGCAAGAGGAAGAGGGAAAAGGAAACCTATGAGAAATGCGAATCGGTATTCTGGCAATTGCTCGAGGAACTGCCTGGGTGCGAAAAGGGGCGGGATGCTGCAGAGCTTTCAGATAGGCTCTTGAAGCGGCATGGTCTGCCAAAACTTCCCCATTCGATAGGGCATGGGATAGGACTTGAAGTGCATGAGTACCCCCATCTTGGCAAACATTCACAGGACCGCTTGCGCGCCGGAACTGTTCTTGCAATAGAGCCAGCGGCTTATTTTTCAGATTACGGAGCGAGGTTCGAGGAGATGGTGGGGAACACAGGCAAAGGCTGGAGGCTGCTTTAGCCTCGTTCAGGCTTCGCAAGCCTTTTTAAAAGATTGCACAGAATAAGCCTAACTCGAAGACGTGTTCTTCTGACCGAGAGGGATTAGATGAAAATAGTCATATCAGACCCGAAAACCGGCAAGAGCTTTGGATTGGAAGTTCCAAAGGAAAAAGAGTCCAGCCTTATTGGAAAAAAGATAGGCGAAAAGCTGGAAGGCGGAATTGTAGGCGCTGAAGGCTATGAACTTGAAATCAGCGGGGGCAGCGATGCCTCTGGCTTCCCAATGAGAAAGGATGTTTCAGGCCCGCGCAGGGCGGCCGTCATACTCTCCCAGGGGACTGGCTTTCGCTACCAGGGCAAAGGAGTGCGCCAGAAGCGCAAGGTTAGGGGCAATGTCATCTCCGACCAGATTGCCCAGGTGAACACCAAGGTGGCAGTCGCAGGGAGCAAGCCCCTTGACGAGCTTTTCCCCTCTGCCGCCAAGGAAGAAAAGAAAGAGGAGAAGAAAAAGTAGCCTTTGAAAGCAAGTGATTTTTTTGCAAGCCGAAGTCAATATCGGGATGGTGGGTCATGTCGACCATGGCAAGACCAGCCTAACCCGCGCCCTTACCAATAAATGGACCGACACCCATTCGGAAGAGGTTAAGCGGGGCATTACCATCAAGATAGGCTATGCAGACACAACTTTTTACAGGAACGGGGAGGGAACTGCTTACGCCACTGCCGCCCAGGCTGAAAATGAAAAGGGCAAGTGGAATGTTTCCAGGCATGTTTCGTTTTTGGATGCGCCAGGGCACGAGACTCTGATGACCACCACGATTGCCGCCTCAAGCATATTGGACGGGGCTGTGCTGGTCATTGCTGCAAACGAAAAATGCCCGCAGCCGCAGACTGAGGAGCATCTGATGGTCCTTGACGTCCTGGGGATAAAAAATGTGGTTGTGGTGCAGAACAAGATTGACCTGGTGACAAAGGAAAAAGCGGTGGAAAACTACAATGAGATAAGGGCGTTTTTGAAAGGCTCGTCTTGCGAGAAGGCCCCCATTGTGCCAATTTCCGCAAACTACAACGCGAATATCGACAAGCTGGTCGAAGCGATTGAGAAGACCATACCTACCCCGAAGCATGACCCTGCCCTACCTTCCCGGATGTATGTGGCCCGCAGCTTTGACGTCAACAAGCCCGGAACGGATATACACAAGCTCAAAGGCGGAGTGCTGGGCGGCTCGCTGATACAAGGGACGATTAAAGTGGGGGAAGAAATAGAAATGCTCCCCGGAATTTCGAAAAAGGGCAAGGAAAAGGAAGTGATTGAGCCTATTGTCCTAAAGATTGGGGCGCTGATGGCAGGGGGAGAGCCTGTTGCCGAAGCAAAGCCAGGCGGGCTTGTCGGGGTTGCAACTGGGCTTGACCCCGCTGTTGCGAAGTCGGACCACCTCACCGGGAATATTATTGGGAAAAAAGGAACGCTGCCATCTGTCATTTTCGAATTGGAGATGGAATACTCGCTCCTCAAGCGCGAGGGATTCGACAACCCGGCCTTGAAAATGGGGGAGCCGATAGTTGTTTCCGCAGGCACTGCCACCTCTGTCGGGGCGATAATCAAGCTGAAGGGCAATTCCGTATTTATCAGGCTCAAGCGCCCCATCTGCGCAGATAAGAAAAGCAAGGCGGCTATCACCCGCAGGCTAGGGCAGCGCTGGCGGCTGGCAGGCTTCGGGATAATAAAGTGAGCCTTGAGCTAGAGGACTGTTTTAAACTTAGCGCACGTTTTCTACCATCAGTGGTTCATATGAATATTGCCGGGCTGTGCGCTGTGTGCGGAAGGATTGCCACTGAGACTTGCAAGATGTGCGGCAAGGGAAACTGCGGCCGCCCGCAGTGCAAGATAGGCTTTGTCTGCACACACTGCGGAAGGGGAAAGGAGATTTAACTACATATAGAATCATTTTTAACAACATTTATAAATCAGTCCCCCTATAATAACGGCATGAGGTATGCCGCTCGGAAGGCAAATGATGCGGGTCAGCTGCCCAGACGACTTAGTGCGCAGTTTGAGAACATACGCATACTTAGGCCAGATGAATTTCCCGCAGCCAGAAGCATGAGCTTGAACCTGGCTAAAAAAGCAGGAATAGGAAATTTGGTGCTATGCACCCATGATTGCGATTTTGAGCAGGCAGTTGCGATAAAAATAAGCGGGACCAAGTACGTGAGCCTCTCGAATGCCATGCTTGAGAATAATGACCCTGAGATTGTTGCAGGCGTGTTGGGGCATGAACTTGGGCATACGAAGATGAACCATGTCCTAAAGACCCAGGTGCTGGGCACAATAAGCGGAATCCTCCTTTTTCCAGAATTAATTGCGATTGGATATGGTTTGGCTAAGCTGGGCATCCAATCGATACCAGCCAACGTTGCACTTTTTATGGCAGGCTTTTTTGCTATGCTTGGGTCGCATTTTGCGCTGATGAACTCCATCCAAAGAAAACATGAGCTGGATGCGAGCGCTTATTCTGCCAGGCTTAATGGGAATGGGGAGGGGCTCAGGAAATTCTTTAGCTCGAAAAAGCTCCGTGCGGACATAGAAGAGGCATTGAATGGGTATAAGGGTTTGAAGAAATGGATTGTCACCAACATGGTGGCAATGCGCTTTGACCACTGGGATGGGCCTCAGTTTGAGCCCAAGAACTTTGCCGAAAAATTGGCTGCCAGGTTCATTCATGCTTTATTCAACGACCATCCGCCCATGAAAAAGGAGCTTGCGGCAATTGGCAGGGCAGAGGCTGAATTGAAGAATTCTTCCTAAAGTGAAAAGCTGATTGGCTCAGAGTTTAATAAAAAACTCGTGGAATTTTGTCGTTGTAAGCTCCGGATGGAAAGCAAGCGCAAGAAAGTGCCTCTCCCCTTCCCGATTTGCCTGCGGCAGATGGGCAGCGCCAGGGGCTTTTGTCTTCTGGTAAGCCCCCACCACCTCCTCGCCCCTAAATGCCATTGGCTGCACCTCTTTCGATTCTATATGAAGGCGCGGAGCGCGGATGAAAACTCCGTTAAGGGTTCCGAACACGGTGGTGATCTGGGTTTCGAAAGAAGCTGCCTGGGAGCCATATGCATTGCGCTCCATCCTTATGTCCATGAGGGAGAGAAAGCGCTGGTCTGCCTTTGCGCCGTCAACTTCCTTTGCAAGAATTATGGCACCGGCGCAGGTGCCCATTATCTTTCTGACTGCCTTCACCTGCTCGAAAATGCCTGCCCGCTCCATGAGGCGGCATATTGTGGTGGACTCGCCGCCGGGTATTATCAGCCCGTCCATGCCTGCCAAGTCCTCTGGGCAGCGCACTTCGGCTACCCTAATCGGAAAGGAGCTTTTTTCTGAGGCGCGCAAAAGCGCATGGATGTGCTCGTCCACGCCCCCCTGCAGGGCAAGAACGCCTATTTTGTCCAACTCAAAGACCTCTGCGCGAAAGTTTTTCTTCGGGCTTGAGGGCAAACACGTCCAGGCTGTCCATGGGCTTGCCCAAGCCCTCTGAAACATCGGCTATCTTCTTTGCGTCGTTGAAGTGCGCCACGGCATCAACTATTGCCTGTGCGCGCCTTTCAGGATCGGATGATTTGAAAATGCCGCTGCCCACAAACACCCCGTCGCAGCCAAGCTGCATGCAAAGAGCGGCATCTGAGGGGGTGGCGATTCCGCCGGCAGCAAAATTAACCACAGGGAGCCGCCCCAGCTCCACCACCTTTTCCACCAGTGAGACCGGAACACGCATTTCGTGCGCAGCCTGGGCAATCTCTTTCTTGCTTTTGCCCTTCAAATTTGATATGCCCCTGTTCAAAGACCTGATATGGCGGACAGCTTCCACGATATTGCCCGTGCCTGCCTCGCCTTTTGTCCGAATCATCGCAGCGCCCTCCGAAATCCTGCGCAGAGCCTCGCCCAAGTCGCGGCAGCCGCACACAAAGGGGACCTTGAATGGCCATTTGTCTATATGGTGCTCCATGTCCGCCGGAGTAAGAACCTCGGACTCGTCAATGTAATCCACTTCAAGCGATTCGAGCACCTGCGCCTCGACAAAGTGCCCTATGCGGCACTTCGCCATAACCGGGATGGTCACAGCTGCCCGTATCTCCTTGATTTTTGCCGGGTCAGACATTCGGGCAACCCCGCCGATGCGCCTTATGTCGGCAGGCACTGCCTCCAGCGCCATAACTGCAACCGCGCCCGCGTCCTCTGCAAGTTTTGCGTGCTCCGCATTGACAACATCCATTATCACTCCGCCTTTGAGCATCTGCGCCAAGCCGGCTTTGACCGCGAACGTGCCAGCCGATGAATTAGACTGAGATTTTGCCAAATTAACACCTACCCGCTAATGTATCGGGGATTAGCTTAAATAAAGTTTTGGAAACGCCCCCAAATGCGAATTTGCCCCTGTTTTCCATAAGAGCCAGAGCGGTTTGCGAAAGGCAAGCGTGCGGATTTTGTAGCAGGTGGAACAGCTACGAAGAGGAAAAATTGTGGCAAAAATACGCTTATAAACCTGAACATCTGAAAAGCTATGCAAGCACAACAGGTTGTGGTTGATTTTTCTCTGAAACCCCATATATTGTGGTTTTTAGAGGTTTGAAAGATTGTAATTTTGTGTCCATTTTCAGACACTTTCGCACCTGTTTTCTGGCTTGCTTCCGTGCAAAGGCGAGGTGGGAACGTGGTGGAAGCAACCGTATCTGCGCAGGAAGTCCTCCAAGGCGGACTGAAAGTCAATCGTCTTTTTACAAGCGAGGGCGTAGACCCGCTGGATTCTGTAGAATATGAGCTTCGCACCTCCAGCATACGCAATTCGGACGGCTCAGCCGTATTTGACATGAAAGAGGTTGAGGTGCCAAAGAGCTGGTCGCAGGTGGCGACCGATATTGTGGCCCAAAAATACTTCAGGAAAGCCGGTGTGCCCCAATATGACCGGTTCGGAAATGTGGCAAAAAGCCCGGAGGGCAAGGTACTGACCGGCCCGGAGAGGAGCATAAGGCAGGTTGTAAAGAGAATGGCTGGCTGCTGGAGGTATTGGGGGGAAAAATACGGATACTTTGCCAGCAAGGCAGATGCCGAGGCTTTTGAAGATGAGCTCAAACACATGCTGTTGAACCAGATGGCTTCGCCCAATTCGCCGCAGTGGTTCAACACCGGGCTTGCGCAGATATATGGGATAAAAGGAAGCGCGCAGGGGCACTATTACGTCGACCCTCTAAGCGGGGAAGTGCGCCAATCCGAGGATGCCTACACCCACCCCCAGCCACACGCATGCGCCGAATATCATACTCAGATATACACGGAGAACGGAATTAGATATATTGGAGAAGTGGTGGAAAACAATCTCACGGGACTCAAGGTTTTTGACGGTGATTCCTACACACCCATACTCGCCACAGCATACAACGGGGAGAAGGAAGTTTTCAGAATAAGGCTGAAGAACGGGAACTACCTCGACCTCACCGAAGACCACCTTGTCCTTTCCGCAACCGAGAGAAGGAAAGACGGCGGGAAATACGATTGGAAAGAAGTTAAATGCCTGGATGCGGGCATGAAAATGCAGCAGCCGCTTGTACTTGAAGTCAAGGAGAAAAACGTGTTCTCAGAAGACCTGGCAAAGGCGAGGCTTGCTGGCTGGATTACTGGGGACGGTTCTGTCGGAATTTATCTTGGAGTCATGCGGCTGGAGATAATAACTGTGAATGACGAAGAGCACGAGGCGGTGCTGAATGACATTGCTGAGGTTTTCCCAGGGGCGCATTATTGGGTTACTGAATTCAAGACGCAGAGCACAAGCCTGAAAGGAAGAAGGGTGCATCTCGCAGGAAAGAAAATCGAGGCTTTTGTGGAAGAGTACTCACTCCACAGGCAAGGAATGGAAGTTTCGGTTTCGGACAGGGTGCTTATGGCCAGCCCGCAGGAAAAACGGGAATACCTGAAAGCCCTTTTCCAGGCGGATGGGTGCGTCAGGATAAGAAATGGGGAAAGAAACGCTGGAGACATCTGCCTGACAACCGTTTCGGAGAGCCTGAGTTTTGGAGTCCTGCAGCTGCTTAACAGCCTTGGAATATATTCGAGGATAAGCCGTGAAACGGATCCACGAGAAAACCGGCATGACACAAACCAAGTGGTAATAGCTTACGGCAGCGCAAGACAGCAGTACGCCGAACAAATAGGCTTCATAAGCGCCGAGAAGCAGGCAAAACTTCAGCTTCTGCAAAAACTTGTCACGAACTCAAAATCACTTCCCATAATAAGAGAGGAAGAGATAGTGGGCATTGAAAGCATAGGAACAAGAAGGGTCTACGACATCCAGACCGGCAGCGGCAGGTTCCTCGCCAACGGCGTGGTGGTGCACAACTGCTTCATACAGTCGCTGCGCGATGATTTGGTCAATGAAGGAGGAATATTCGACCTTGTTACGCGCGAGGCCCGGCTTTTCAAGTATGGCTCCGGCACAGGCACCAATTTCTCCTGCCTGAGGGCTGAGGGCGAAAGGCTTTCGGGAGGCGGGCACTCGTCCGGCATGATGTCCTTCCTGAAAATATACGACAGGGCGGCAGGGGCGATAAAGTCTGGCGGCACCACAAGACGAGCCGCGAAGATGGTCATAGTTGATGTCGATCACCCAGACATTGAGAAGTTTGTTGGCTGGAAGGTGGGCGAGGAGCAGAAAGTCGCAGCCCTTGTGGCTGGGAGCAAGTCCTGCTCAAGGCACCTGAACAATGTTATCAAGGTGGCGCGCGAAGAGCAGAGCACGGACTTGAAAAATGAGAGAGTGAAGCTCGCCGTGATAAAAGCGCTTTCCAAAAATGTGCCGCTCAATTACATTTTCCGCGCGCTATCCCTTGCAAAACAGGGAAAGAGCAAGATTGACTTTCTTGTCTTTGACACCCACTATGAGTCAGACGCATATGTGACAGTGTCCGGGCAGAACAGCAACAACACCGTGCGGCTTTCAAACAAGTTCATCTGGGCAATTGAAAACGACGCCGACTGGAACCTGATTTCCAGGACGGACGGGACTGTTATGAAGCATATGAAGGCACGGCAATTGTGGGACCAGATTGCCTTCGCTGCATGGAGCTGCGCAGACCCGGGCGTGCAGTTTGACGACACCATAAACGAATGGCACACCTGCCCGGTTGACGGAAGGATAAACGCCTCCAATCCCTGTTCCGAGTACATGTTCCTGGATGACACTGCTTGCAACCTGGCATCGCTGAACCTTTTGAAATTCTATGATGATTCCACCGGGGTTTTCAATGTCGACGCCTTCAGGCACGCCGCAAGGATTTGGACGATGGTGCTGGAAATCTCAGTGCTGATGGCGCAGTTCCCTGCTAGGGAAATCGCCCGAAAGAGCTTCGAGTTCCGAACTTTGGGCCTTGGGTATGCCAATCTTGGCACACTGCTTATGGTCATGGGAATCCCATATGAAAGCCCGGAGGGGCTTGCTGTTTGTGGCGCCATCACCGCCATCCTGTGCGGCGAGGCATACGCCGCCTCGGCTGAAATGGCCCGCGAACTGGGCCCTTTCAAGGCATACGAACGCAACCGCGAGCACATGCTTCGGGTGATACGCAACCACAGGCATGCCGCATACAACTCTCCTCCTGCAGAATATGAGGGGCTAACCGTCAAGCCGATGGGAATAAACGAAAAACTCTGCCCAGGCTATCTGCTGCAGTCAGCTCGCGAGTGCTGGGACAGGGCATATGCCTTGGGGGAAAAGCACGGCTATAGAAACGCGCAGGTCACTGTTATCGCACCCACAGGAACGATTGGACTGCAGATGGACTGCGACACGACTGGAATTGAGCCAGACTTCGCCATTGTCAAGTTCAAAAAGCTTGCTGGAGGGGGCTATTTCAAGATAGTCAACGGCTCGGTCAAGAAGGCGCTTGCGCGGATGAGCTACACCCAGGCGCAGATGCATGACATCGAACTTTATGCAATCGGGCACGGCACATTGCTTGGATGCCCCTCAATAAATTCAGAATCCCTGTCATCGCGCGGCTTGTCGGCGGAGAAAATTGCGAAAATTGAGGCGCAGCTGCCAAAGGCTTTTGACATAAGGTTCGCATTCAACAAATACGTGCTTGGCGAGGATTTCCTCCGTTCGCTTGGGTTCTCGGATTCCGAGCTTGCTGACGCGAAATTCGACCTGCTTGCAAAGCTTGGCTTTTCCAAGCAGCAGATTGATGAGGCGAATGAGTTCGTATGCGGAGCGATGACCTTGGAGGGCGCCCCGCACCTCAAGCAGGAGCACTACCCAGTATTCGACTGCGCCAACAGGTGCGGCAAGAAAGGCAGGCGCTTCATATCATATATCGGGCACATAAAGATGATGGCTGCCGCACAGCCTTTTATCACAGGTTCGATATCCAAGACCATAAACATGCCCTCAGAGGCGACAATTGATGACATCAAGGACGCCTATGTGCTCTCATGGCGGCACATGCTCAAATCCAACGCGCTTTACAGGGACGGAAGCAAATTGTCTCAGCCACTCAACGCAAGCACTGACGTTGACGAGGATGAACTGGCGCAGCTTCTCGGGCTGGGTGAAGATGTTGACGAGGGCATCGGCCCTGCGCAATTGCAGTCCAAGATACTAGGCAGGATAAACCGCCGCAAACTGCCCACCAAGAGGCGCGGCTTTGTGCAGGAGGCGCGCGTGGGCGGGCACAAGGTCTATCTAAAGACAGGCGAATACCCGGACAGCTCGCTGGGGGAGATATTCGTCGACATGTACAAGGAAGGCGCTGGCTACCGCGCACTTTTGAACTGCTTTGCAATCGCGGTGAGCAAGGGCTTGCAGTACGGGGTGCCGCTCGAGGAGTTTGTGGACACTTTCACATTCACGCGCTTCGAGCCTGCAGGCGTGGTAACAGGGCATGAGGCGATAAAAAACGCAACCTCCATAGTTGACTATGTGTTCCGCGTGCTTGGGTACGAGTACTTAAATCGGCAGGACTTCGTGCACATAAAAACCGTGAACGGCGATTCACACCCCGCCCCGCACGTGGAGGAGCAAAAAACGCAGGTGAAGCTGGTCGAGCCTGAACCAAAAACTATGGCAGACAAAGACAATGAGGCGTTTGACGATAAAGCGCGAAGCGCCAAGATACAGGGGTTCACAGGAGCACAGTGCGAAAGCTGCGGCTCAATGAAGGTAAAGCAAAATGGAAGCTGCCAGGTCTGCGTGGATTGCGGAGAAACTACTGGCTGCAGCTGAGAAAAAACTGCAGGCTGCCCCGAGACATCCCTTTTTATTCTTCTTTTTCCTTTACCACCCCATGCAGCTATATTTGAACGGAACGATATTGCTTGTGCTTCTGGGGCTTTCCGCTTTTTTTGCGGCAAGTGAGGTGGCATTCCTATCCATCTCATCAGTCAGGCTGCACGCTTTGCTGGAGAAGAAAATAATTGGGGCGGAGAGCCTGCACCGGCTTAAATCCAACAGGCGGAAGGTAATCATCGCACTTTTGATTGGCAACAATGTCGTCAATATCGCGGCATCCGCAATAGCCACGTCTTTAGCCATAGGCATTTGGGGGGAGAGGGGGCTTGGCATAGCCATCGCCATAATGACTTTCCTCATCCTGACTTTCGGAGACATTGTGCCCAAGAGCTTTGCAACTGCAAACGGGGAGAGGATAATGCTCTTAGTTTCCCCAATAATAGAGGTATTTTACTACCTTGTATATCCCCTAGTAATGCTGTTCGACCTGCTCAATAGGATAATTCCGGGCGTTTACTCGCGCGCAACAGGCCTCGAGCAGTTCACAGAAGAGGAGGTGCGCTCGGCCATAAAGCTTGGGGCGAAACACAAGGGCATCACAGAGAAGGAAAAGGAGATGATTGAAAACGTCCTGGAATTCAACGACAGGACTGTCGCAGAGGCGATGACCCCGAAAAACAGGGTGGTGGCGCTTGACGGGAACATGATTGTGGCTGCGGCACACAAGAAAGCCATAGAAAACTCGCAATATTCTCGCTTCCCGGTGATGGTATACGGGAAAGTAGTCGGCACTGTGTCTGTGAAGATACTGGGGCGCGCGCTTTACCAGCATCCGGAATGGCATCTTTCCAAAGTCGCATGGGAACCGATACGCCTGAAGACCACGGTGAAGGCATCTGAGGCCTTTGCCAGGCTGCAAAAGCTTGGAAGGAACATTGCAATTGTGGAGGACGAGCGCGGCAATTTCGCGGGCGTTGTCACGCTCGAGGATTTGCTTGAGGAGCTGGTTGGCGAAATACAGTAGGCATGCTTGGGAAAAGCAGAGTCTGCAAAAAGCTGGCAAACGATGCTCGGCTTTTTTCCCGGATTTTCAGGCGCCATAAAAGGCATACCTTTAAAAGCCTGTTTTGGCATAACTTTTCAGTGATTTTTACGACGTAAAAGGCTCCGCGGAAAGGCGCCTAAAAAAAGCTTCAAAAATGGACAAAAATTAGTGGAAAAGCTAGCTGATTGGCTGTGCAGAAAATAGAGATAATTAGTGGTAATGATGGGTGACGAAAAAATTGCAGAGGGAGCTTTGGGGGCGGCAAAAGCCCCAAAACAAAACGATTACACCGCCAAAAACATACAGGTGCTTGAAGGGCTGGAAGCTGTCCGCAAGCGGCCTGCGATGTACATAGGGGACACTGGAGAGCGGGGCTTGCACCATTTGGTCTACGAAGTTGTGGACAACAGCGTGGACGAGGCACTTGCCGGCTTTGCCAAAAATATTGAGGTTTCCCTGGGGGAGGGCAGCATAATCACGGTCACTGATGACGGCAGGGGCATACCTGTCGAAAGGCATGAGGAAACCGGCAAGTCTGCCCTAGAAGTGGTCATGACCATCTTGCATGCAGGCGGCAAGTTCGACAACAAGACTTACCAGGTTTCCGGAGGCTTGCATGGGGTTGGCGTTTCGGTTGTCAACGCGCTTTCAGAATGGCTGGAAGTCGAAGTGAAGCGCGAGGGCAAGCTTTATCGGCAAAGATATGAGCGGGGGAAGGCTGCCACCCCGGTCAAAGAGATAGGGCCCGCGACTGGGAGCGGCACCAAAGTGAGATTCAAGCCGGACTCGCAGATATTCAAGGACAACCAGTTCCACTTCGACATTCTTGCGAACAGGATGAGGGAGCTTGCTTTCTTGAACAGGGGGCTGAGGATACTCATCAGAAACGAGCTTTCAGGGGAGCAGGAAGACAACCACTATGAGGGGGGCCTCCTCTCATTTGTCGAGTTCATCAACAAGAACAAGGCGCCAATCACCAAAACGATACATTTTGAGAAAGCGGATGGAGACGTGACTGTGGAAGTGGCAATGCAGTACAACGAGGGATACGCGGATAACCTCTACACATTTGCCAATAATATCAATACCATAGAGGGCGGCTTCCACCTGGTCGGATTCCGCTCGGCGCTCACCCGGACAATGAATGATTATGCGGCTGCAAACAACGGAAAGAAAGGAGAGGTGAAAATAAGCGGCGATGACCTGAAGGAGGGGCTGGCCGCAGTCATTTCCATCAAGCTTCCGCGCCCCCAGTTTGAAGGGCAGACAAAGACCAAGCTGGGCAATTCAGAGGTAAAGGGGATTGTCGAGTCGATTGTGGGGGAGAAACTCAAGGAATTCATGGAGGAAAACCCTGCTGAAGCGCGCAAGATGATGGAAAAAGCCACTTCTGCCGCGCATGCCAGGGAGGCTGCGCAAAAGGCGCGGGAGCTGGTCAGACGAAAGGGCGTGATGGAATCTGGCGTGCTTCCGGGAAAGCTTGCCGACTGCTCCGAGGAGGACCCCGCTAAAAGCGAAATATACATAGTGGAGGGAGATTCGGCCGGAGGCAGCGCAAAGCAGGGCAGGGACAGGAAATTCCAGGCGATACTGCCGCTTCGCGGCAAGATATTGAATGTGGAAAAGGCGCAAATCACAAAAATACTGAATAGCGACGGGATAAGGACGCTCATATCGGCAATCGGAACGGGTTTTGGAGAAGATTTTGACATCAAGAAGCTAAGATACCACAAGATAGTCATCATGACGGATGCGGATGTTGACGGCGCGCACATCCGCACCTTGCTGCTAACGCTTTTCTTCAGGTACCTGCGGCAGCTGGTTGATGGCGGGCATATTTTCATAGCCCAGCCTCCGCTTTACAAGGTGAAAAAAGCAAAACAGGAGGTCTATGCGTATTCAGACCAAGAGAAAGACAGCTATCTTTCCCAGTGGGGGGAGGGAACCACCACCCAGCGATACAAGGGGCTGGGGGAGATGAATCCAGAGCAGCTCTGGTCCACCACGATGGACCCGGCAAACAGGATATTGCTGCAGGTCACTGTTGAGGATGCGATGAAAGCGGATGAGATGTTCACCATACTCATGGGAGACGCCGTGGAGCCGCGCAAGGCTTTCATAGAAGCCCATGCGAAGGAAGTGAAGAACCTTGATGTTTAGCGGGATAACTGGATGGGCTCTGATGCCTGAATGGCATTTGATTTGTGATTTTTATGGCGGATGAAACGCGGGAATACCAGCACGGGAAGATAATGCAGCGCCCGGTTGAGCGCGAAATGCGAACGTCCTACTTAGATTACGCCATGTCAGTCATCGTGGGCAGGGCCCTTCCGGACGTGCGGGACGGGCTGAAGCCCGTGCACAGGAGGATACTTTACGCAATGTATGAGCTGAACAACACGCATGACAAGCCGTACAAGAAATCAGCGCGTGTTGTGGGAGAGGTGCTTGGCAAATACCACCCGCACGGGGATGCGGCGATATACGAATCCATGGTGAGGATGGCTCAGGACTTTTCCATGCGGTACCAGCTCGTGGAGGGGCAGGGCAACTTCGGATCGGTTGACGGGGACAATCCGGCGGCAATGAGGTATACGGAGGCAAGGCTCAACAAGTTTGCCGAGGAAATGCTGCTGGACATCGAAAAACAGACCGTTGATTTCGCCCCCAATTTTGATGCAACCCTCAAGGAGCCGCTTGTTCTGCCCTGCAGCATGCCAAACCTCCTGGTGAACGGCTCTTCGGGAATAGCGGTTGGCATGGCAACCAATATGCCGCCGCACAATTTGGGAGAGGTGACTGACGCCCTTATTGCAATGATTGACAATCCGCAGATAACTTTGGATGCACTGATGAGCCTGGTGCGGGGGCCGGACTTCCCCACCGGCGGCTACATAGTTGGAAGGCGCGGAGTGATGGATGCCTATTCCACTGGAAGGGGCATAATCAGAGTAAGGGGCAAAGCAGAAATTGCGCCCGGGAGCAAGGTGAAGAAGGCAAGCATTGTGATTTCAGAAATCCCATACCAGGTGAACAAGGCTGAATTGGTGAAAACAATCGCTGAGCTTGCCCGTGACAAGAAAATTGAGGGGATATCGGATATCGCCGACAGGTCTGACCGAGAAGGGATGCACATCTACATTGAATTGAAAAAGGATGCGAATGCAGATGTGGTGCTCAACCAGCTTTATGCGCACACCGCACTTGAGGGCACGTTTGGAATAAACAACCTGGCGCTTGTGAACAGCGAACCGAAAACGCTTCCGCTTGCAGACCTGCTGCGCGAGTTTTTGAACCATAGGCTGGATGTTGTGAGAAAGAGGAGCTCGTTTGATCTTCGGGTGGCCCAAGACCGGAAGCATATTGTGGAAGGGCTGCTGATTGCCCTTGAGAAGATAGATGCCGTGATAAAGACGGTCAAGTCCGCCAAGCAGCCCCTGCAGGAGCTGATGGGGGGCTTTTCGCTTTCAGAAAAACAGGCGGAAGCGATACTGGAGATGAAGATACGCAAGCTGTCTTTGCTTGAGTCTGCGAAGCTGCGCGATGAGGACAAGGAGCTTGCCAGAACGATAGATTACCTTACGGGCGTGCTTGCGGATGAAAAGAAGATATACGGGATAATACGGAAGGAGCTGTTGGAAGCAAAAGAGAGATATGGCGACAAGCGGCGCACGCAGATGATCGATGATGACGGCGAGGTGGAGCTGGAGGATTTGATTGCAGAGGAGAACGTGGCGGTCATAATCACGCAGGACGACTACATCAAGCGCGTGCCCGTCAGCGAATACCGGGCCCAGAAAAGGGGCGGCAGGGGCGTTATCGGCTCGGAGACAAAAGAGGAAGACCAGATAAAAGACGTGATACTTGCCTCAACGCACGATTATTTGCTGTTTTTCACAGACAAGGGCATGGTGCACTGGCTGAAGGTCTATCAGATACCCTCTGGCGGAAGATATGCGATGGGCAAGGCGATTGTCAACCTGCTGCAGCTTGCTGATGAGCGGATTTCAGCGTGGATAAAAACCCGGGAATTCAAGGAAAGCGATTACCTGGTCATGCTTACGAAAAACGGGATTGCAAAAAGGAGCAGCATTGCAGACTATGCGAGGCCCCGCAAGGGCGGCATAATTGCCATCACGCTCAAGGAAAAAGACGCGCTGATTGACGCGAAGAAGACAGATGGCAAGCGCGAGCTTATCATCGCCACAAGCGAGGGCAATGCCATACGCTTCAAGGAGGGCGAGCTGCGAGAAGTGGGAAGAACAGGCCAGGGAGTCATAGGCATACGCATGGAAAAAGGAGACTCTGTTGTCGGAATGGCGCTGGATGACGACAGTTTTGCGCACCCAAAAACTGCGGGTGGGCAGCCAATGTGCGAAACTCTGCTCACAGTAACTGAAAACGGGTATGGGAAGAGGACCGACATATCCGAATACCGCCTGCAGTCGCGCGGAGGCAAGGGTGTGATAAATATCAAGACGCACGGCAGGAACGGAAAGGTTGTCGGCATCGTTTCGGTTAAGGACAGCGACCAGCTGCTGCTTGTCTCATCAGGAGGCAAGATGATACGCATTTTTGTCAAGGACATATCAGTGATTGGAAGGAATACCGGCGGAGTGCGGCTGATGAAGCTTGACGAGGGCGAGAAAGTAGTTGCTGTTGAGAAGGTGCATATAGGGAATGAAAATGGGGCAGGAGGGGGGGACAATGATGGGCCAGGGCTGCCTCCATCCGACAGGCCAGAGGATGAAAAATCCGAACCTGAGAAAAATGCGCATAAGAAACAGCCGGCAGTCAGGCAGGAAGACATAATCTACGCTTGAATTCCAATGGCCGCTAGCCCCAGATTATTTCTCTGATGAACCTGACAGGGGGAAAAGAAAGCAGTTTTTCCGAATAGAGATAAAAGCCGAGCGTGAGTGCTATGCTGGCAAAAAAAGTGAGCGCGGCAACCAGTTCTATGCCCTGCCCTGGGATAGGCGGCACTGTTCCAAGGAAATAATCCGAATAATCATTTAATAGAAACCAGCCAAGGGCAAGCAGCAAGGCTGCAAGCCCCACCCCTTTTTTCGGAATCAACGCAGCGCCCTGTATTGCCATGCCCAGGTGCCCGATTATGAAGATTATTGTGGTTGGAAGCGCGGCTGGCATTGAATAAGCCCCCCAGTGGAAAATGAGGGCGAAAACAGTCCACAACCCGTATTTTGTCAGGCCGACCGAGATAAGGAAGGCGTAGGTGCTGTTTTTTACTAACTTGAGAAGGATAGGGAGGGCGAGAAGCACATAAAGAGGGCAGTCTGGAACGAATATGAGAAGCTGCAATGGCGTGGACGAGAGCTGGGCCCAGTAGTAATGGGCACCCGCGAATACTGCTGCTATGTTCGTAAGAATAAGAACGTAAAACAGAGGTTTGCGCAGGGCGGGAGCATCCATTCAGCCAGCCCTCTTCTTGCCCCTTGCGCCCATGGCGTTTTTCACCCAGATCCTTTTAGCTGGCACACCGCCCCATGTCTGCCCGGCGGGAATGTCGCAATTAACCAGGGACATTGCAGATATGTGCGCCCCGTCGCCTATGCGGATGCCAGGCAAGATGGTGCAATTGGCACCCACCATGGCATCTTTGCCTATCTCCACCTTGCCAGTGCGGTATTCGCCTTGCAAGAACTCGTGCCCGAGAATCACTGTGTTGTAGCCTATCAGGGTTCCCGCCCCGACCCCTATGTTTTCAGGATAGAAGATGTCCAGCACTGCGCCCAGCCCGAATGTGGCACCCTTGCCTATCTTCGAGCCGCAAAGCCTGTAAAAAAAGTTCTTGAGGCAGGTGGATGGCATGAAGCGGGCAGAATAGATGAGAACGAAATGAAAAGCGGTAATGATTGGGTTTTTCACGCGCCACCACAAGCGCATGGAATTCCCATCGCATTTGTGAATAGTTAGCCTTCGCATGGGGGAATTTGGGGCTGGGTAAATAAATATTGACCCCCAAATGCCAAACACTGGGGAGGCGAGGCTGCTGATGGCTGGCTTGCCAAGAGGTGAGATTTATGGCAATAGAAGAAATGGGATTTTGCCTGCCTGCAATAGTGATAGGCGGAATTATACTGATACCCATGGTGGTCCGGGTCATTTACCAATATGAGCGGGGAATAATGTTCCAGCTGGGAAAATACATAGGGACTCGCGATCCTGGCCTGACCCTGGTCATTCCTATCCTGCAGGAGCTTCGCAAGGTTGACATGAGGATACTCACATTGGACATACCCAAGCAGGCAGTCATGACAAAGGACAATGTGCCTGTGAGCGTCAATGGCGTGCTGTATTTCAAGGTGGTAAAGCCCGAGGATGCTGTCATCAAGGTGCAAAATTACGAGTATGCCATGGGCCAGTATGCCCAGACCGCGCTGCGCGATGTTGTGGGGGCCATGAGCTTGGATGACGTTCTGACCGAGCGCACTGCGATTGGAGACAAGATACGAGACGTTGTGGATGAGGGCACCAAGGACTGGGGGCTGGATGTCACAGCGATAAAGCTGCAAGACGTGCAGGTTCCGGAAGACCTTCAGAGAATGATGAGCAGACAGGCTTCTGCCGAGCGGGAAAAGCGCGCCACGATAATCAAGGCGGAGGGGGACAAGATGGCTGCCCAAAACCTTGCAGATGCGGCAAAGGTGATGACCACTACTCCGGGAGGCATGCAGCTTCGCGCGCTTCAGACAATAGACGGGCTGGGGCCGACCGCCTCAAACACGGTTATACTGCCGCTGCCCCTTGAACTGCTTGATGGGTTTAGGGACCTGGCAGACTCGCTGAAAAGCATGAAAGAATACAGGCGGACAAGAAAAAGAACCAGGAAGGGCAGCAGGTAGCTTCGCCCACCCGCTTACTTCTTTTCTCTCCCTTATTTGCCAGCCATAGCTTTCGCTTGAGAAAAGCGAGAGGAAAGGCGAGCTTATTCATGCCTTTTGGGCAAGAAGAACATAGCGGCGGTCAATAGCCACTATTTTGGATTTCGCCACAGCTTCAAAGCGGGAGAGCACTGTGTTGAATGCGACATATGACACCGATATTCCGCTTGCGAACAATAATCTTTCGAATGCCACCACTGGGATGAGGGCCAGCCAAAACGCTGCGGTTGTGGGAAATGCATAGAGCCAGACTATGCTGCCAATCGAGTGCGCTGTGAGCGTGGAGCCAAGCGAGCGGGCGAATAGGTTTTCTGGGAGCAGCAGCGCTATTGTTGGAACCAGCCAGTAAAGTGAGTAAACCCAGGCTTGCGCGCCTATCGGATGAGCTATGAAAAGCGCCATGCAGGCAAGGGGCACCACGCCCTGCAAAATCCTGCCCTTGCCGTACTTTGCGAAATAGAATGCTGCGAAAAGCATCGGCGCAAGGCGGAGAATGTTGACCAGGTCGACTGCTTTGCCAAGCCAGATGAAGGAAACCATTTGCGCCAGAAGCACTGAAAGCACGCCCGCGCCAGCGCCCAGGAAGCCACCGGCAATCGGGCCCATGAACTGGAAGAGAGTGAATGACTGGTTGGCCTCGCCGCCCAGGACTTGAGAGAAGTTTATGCCCGATGCCACAAGAGCAACTCCTGTGAAAAGCAGCAGGAATGCGAGCCCTTTGGCTGAAAGCACGTTTTCTATCTTCATTTTTCCACCTCACTGATGAATACCTACCCTAAGTGTCTGAAAAGACGTTTCTACTATATCCCGCCCATGCATTTAAAACCGTTTGCCGAGTCGCGAACTGGAATCATATGGGGCTGAATATGCCAAAACCCTTCCTGGAAGAAGCATCCGGCTGGCTCTGCTTTGCAATCCTTTCAGCGCAGGCCAAGACCCAATAGGGCAAAGTGCGGTTGAGTTCGCGGAAAATGCGGATGTTGGTCTTTTGCAGCGTATAGCCTGTCGTTGTCGCATTATCCTTATTGTAAGACTGATATCTTTCCCTCAGTGCGCTCAGAAAGGTGTTGGTGTGCTCGTCTAGCACCCGCGGCGGATTATCTCCCAGGTTAGAAACGCAGCCGCTTATTTTTTTCTTTGCAGTGAATGTGCTTAGGAAATGTGCTGTTGAAAGGTCCTGGCTCCGGATGCGGGCCTGTATTTCCCTATAGGCAGGAAGGTCGCGCGAGGCTATCTCATTGATTTTTGAGTATATCTGCCCAAGTTCCAGCGATTCCACCGTTTGCCCTTGCAACTCGATGATAAAGCCCAGGTCGAACTTGTCACCGTAGAAATTCTCGGATATGCTCTTGCTGGAAGGGGAGCTGTTTGCCGGTTCTGGAAGGGCGATGCTATGAATCATCTGACCGTCCCTGTAATGTATGACCTGGCTGTTCGAATCCGGGTCAACGCCTATCCGGTAGTGAAGCTGGATATCATTGCCCCGATACCCTTTTTCCTTGTGTGAAATTGGGTCGGTGTCCAGGTCAAAAGCTTTTTCCTTCAGGTGCAGCAGGGGGTCGATATGCCCTAGAATTTCGCTGCGCAGCCCGTGCTTCTCAAGAATGCCAAATAAGCGGGCATTTGCCTGCAGATGGTTGGCTAGCCGCTCATTAAATGCTCCTTGGGGGTCAAGCTCGGACAGTGTGAAAAGAAGCTCGGATGGCGTGAGATAATGGTAAGGATCGTGGCAAAGCTTGCCACCAAACTTATACTCCATGTGCGACTTTGACGAGGCATAAGCTCCGGAGATTATAGAATATACGGCAGGAGATATCTTCTCGAGTGAAATTATCTTATCAATCAGCTGCTGTTCCATTTCCTTGCTCTTGCCGGAATAATCAAATGGATTGATTGAGGCCTCATTTTGCATCCTGCGCAGGCTCTCTGACTCCTTAGCTGCGTCGGTGGCGAATGTCTTTATCCGATCCTTTATTTTCCCGGCTTCCTTTTCTTGCCGTTTAAGCTCTTTTCGCCTGGCACGCTTGGGGGAATTCATGCAACGCTTGGAAAGATAGTTTTTGTAATTGCTTATAATGCTCGAAAACGCGCTGCTTTCCGCAAGCTCTTTCCACAAAGCCATCTCGCCCGAGTCAATCTTGCACAGGTTTACCGACATCGTAGCCACTATCGCCTTTAGGTGGCTGCTGTTATGGTCGAAATGGCTGATTGCCCCGACCGATTCATAAAGTGAGGCGAGACTTTCCAGAACTTTCCTGCGCATTTCCCCAAGCTCGCACAGGAAAACCAGGTCAACGGCCGCGTAGGTGGGCTTTAAGTAAAGCGCCTGCATCTTGCGGTCTATCGCCATCACTGTGTTTCGGACCTCTTTCAGGGTGAACATGAACGATTCGTGCTTGCTGCCGAAAGATTCAGGCTTGCCAGACTCCAGCCCTGCGCGCATTATTGCATAGTCCAAATCACGCATCAGGTCATATGACGAATATTCCAGCGCCCCCACCCCAAGGGATTTTTTCATCGCAAGAGTGTAGCGCGAAATCCAGTCTAAGAAGAATTCCTTGCAAGAGACGGGGATGGACTCGGCAATCTCCTTGGCATCGTAAGCAGACATCGGCCAAAGCGAGGCTGTTGAAACAGGAAGATGCTTGGGGGGAAGGGCGCATTTCTGGCGTTCATCCTTCAGAGAGTTTATATCAATTATCAGCTGGCTTATTTCCGAAAGGCTTTGCCGCAGCAGCCCCATCCCAGCTTGCCCTTCAAGGCAGGACTCCGCCAGTATCTTATCGCGCTCTTTCGCCCTTTCGGATATGAAGGATGACAGGTGCTTTAGATCAGAAATCGATTCTGGGGAAATCTTGTCCTGGTTGTGAAGAAGGGTATCAGATATTTTCGTTTGAACCGATTCGAAAGCGGCGTGCTTGAGAAGAAGCGGCTGGAAGGGGCGCGCACCCATTTCCTTCCTCTCAGTCTCGATAAGGGAGGACGCGTCCTTATGGCGGTATGAAACAAAATATATGTCCTCTTTTTCGTCTTTTATCACTTTGAAGCCCAAAACATCGGAAAGCCGCATCTGGTTGCATATGAAAATGTAGGGCGAACCCTCATCCTGTTCTGGGATCAGCCGCAGCTTGTATGCGCCAGGAGGGAGCGAGCGGTTTTTCACCACGTTCTTCAGGTAATCCTCCATTACCGCCATGCGCCATTTCCGAACTGAGTTGCACTCGAAGCGAAGCTCTTTGCGAAAATCTGTCAATTTTTGGTTGGCACTGGCGATATCACCTATCTTGAATTGGTTGTTTTTGTGCAGCATGGATGGCACCTGGTCAATCCATCTTTTAATGTTGTAATTAATGTGAAAGTGTTTATAAACTTATTCATCTTTTACGGCGTAGGAGAAAAAACAGGGCGCTAGCCAGACTGTTCCACAATCTTGACAAAGCCGGGCTTTATCTTGTAAAGCTCGCCCTTGTAAATTAGGTCGTCCACCAGCCTTCTTGCCGTTATCTCGTCAATGCCCCTGTCTTCCGCCTGCATTATGAGGCGCACTATCTCAACTGCGCCCAGCTGGTCCTGCATGCGCTTGGCAATAAGGAGTATGTCGTTGAGCTTGTCCACCTGCGATTTCGGCCTGCCAGTTGCCAATATGTCGATATCCAGCTTGCCGGTTTCCCTGTCGCGGGAAACCTTGTCCAGCATGTAGTCCATCAGGCGTACCGCCCGCTCTGAGTCTTGCATCTCCACCTCGTTTGAGAGGCGGATTTTTGCCGATGCTTCGGAAAGCCTTATCAGCCCCTCTATGTAGCGGGGGGTGATTGGCACAGAACCTTCGGATTTTCCGCGCCTGCGCAGGTCCACATAATATTCCTGTATCCTGTCCATTGCAGGCTGGGTGAGTATGGGGTGCACATTCTGGCGCGCGTAGGAAACATACTTGCGGATCATTATCGGCTCGATGGGGGAGACCACCGCCTCCTGGCGCGTCTCCTTGGATTCGGCTGCTGAGCGGTGGATTGCCAGGAGGTGATGCGCCAGCTTTGAGTCCTTCTCCTCATCCATCACGTCTATTATCGGGAATATCAGGTCAAAGCGGGAAAGTATGGTGGGCGGGATGTCGAACTGCAGCCCGGGCAGCTTGTTTGGGTCGAAGCGGCCGAATTTCGGGTTGGCTGCTGCAAGTATTGCTGTTTTCGCCTTGAATTTCGCCACTATGCCCGCCTTGGCAACCGAGACGCTCTGTGACTCCATCACCTCGTGCATGGCGGCCCGCTCGGTGTCGTCTATCTTGTCGAACTCGTCCACCCCCGCTATGCCGCCTGATGCGATAACCAGCGCTCCTGCCTTCAGCGTCCAGCCTCCGTCGCCAAGCTCGTCCTTTTCCGCCGCGGCAGTCAAGCCAACGCCAGTCACCGATTTTCCGGAAACATAGATGCTTTTTGGGGCAAGCTCGCAGACATACTGCAGAAAGCGTGTCTTTGCCGAGCCCGGGTCTCCAATAAGAAGCACATGCATGTCATCGCGTATTGGTGCGCCCCCAGGCATGGATTTCCCCGGCGTGCCTCCGAAAAGCTGCAGGACAAGGGCATCTTTCACCTCGTCATGACCGTAAATGCCAGGCGCTATGGACTGGCGCATCTTGTCATATATCTGGGGGTCGGTGCCAAGCTCGCGTATTTTGCGCTCGTCCTCTTTGGTGGTCTCAAGCTCCTCGAAATCCTTTTGCGTGCTTTTTATGTAGACCACGTCAAGGTAGCGCTCGTAGACCTGGGCGGTCTCTGGCTTGCCTTTGGATTTTGTCTCTGGCCGGATGCGCATTATCCCGGTTATCTCCATGGTGTCACCAGGAGTGACTGTGTTGACTAAGTCGTCTTCCAGAAGCAGGTTTATTTGCGCAGGCGGGGCGCCGCCTTTGAGCCTCTCAAGAAGCTCCTGAGCCTGCGCCCACTGCATGTCCACGAAATAGGACTCGTCCTCCTCCAGCTTCAGCGCGCGTCGCTTGCAGGAGTCGCAGACCTGGGGCACTATCGCGTTTTTGGTCATTGGCACCTTGACCTTGGCATCGCACATCTGGCACTTGTAAACAGCCACTTTCACCTTGTGCTTGACCTGCGCGCGGCGGGTGATTGTTCCTTTCACCGAAATCATTTCACGTATCTGGCGGCTGCTGATGTCCTGTATAAGAAGATTGGAGCCGGGCAGGTTGAAGAAGCGCACATGGGGCTCGAATGCGGTATCCGGGTGCGCGGTCTTGAACGAGACTGCCTGGGTGTTCACAATAGCCTGCTCGGCCGCAGACAAAAGCGTGTCTGGCTGCTTGACCAGCAGGTCTGCCAAATCGCGGTCAAACCGCTCAAGCTCGTAATAATCTATTACCAGGCTCTTCTGAATTGGGTATTCCGCAAGCAGCCTGCTTATCTTTTCAGTCAGTGCCGCTGAGTAGAACTCCTCGAATTTTTCCACATACGGAGTAATGTCAACTTCAGATGCCATTTGAGGACCTGTCAACCGCCCTTGTGCGCGCCCCACAGACGCGAGAGCAGGAATGTGGCATGGACCGGGCTTTCCATCGCCCAGGACACCCTTCACACGGTGCGGCGCGTGATTTTCTGTTTCGCTGGCAGCTCCCCGCTGCCCCGAAGGGAGAAGCAGCCTTGCCTTGCGCAAAAAGCGCAAAATGCCCCTGCCATGCCCTGCGTCCGCACCGTGTGCCCCCGAAACGCTTTCCAAGGGGGGAAGTTAAGCTCACATAGGCTATAAATAGGTTTTGGAGGCGGCGTGCCGGTGGACCAGCCGGAAGGAAAATCAGCTCACTTTGCCCTCAAGCACCTTCTCAGTTTTAACCTGCGCCCCATTAACCAGTATAGGCTCGTCGTTTGCAAGAAGAACGCCAGCTTTCACTTCCAGCCTCACTGTGAAGAATTGACCTATTGTGATTTCTGGCAGATGGGAGCCGGATGCGCGGCTTGTGCCCCCAGTTTTGCTGCCAGAGGCATCTCTTATCGTTGCTTTTGCGCCAGGCTCTGCCGCAGGTGAGACCACCTCGAGCTTCCCATCCGCGCCCTGCGCAGCCAGCAGCATTCCCTGCGATTCGATTCCCCTAAGCACTGCCGGCTTGAGGTTCTTTACCAAAAGTATGCTTTTGCCTTCCAGCTCCTCTGGCTTGTAATAAGGCACTAAGCCGGAAACAATCTGCCGCACTTCCCCCCCGCCAATCCGCACCTTTTCCACATAGAGTTTCTCTGCCCCAGGATGGCGCGCTATTTCGATTATTTTGCCCACTTCCAAGTCGATTTGCGAGCAGAATATGGGAGGTTGCGGCAAACCTGGGGGTTCTTGCGCCTTTTTCGCCTGCCCCTGCCCGGGTGACTTGGCATCAGGATTTTTCACCTGCTGATTTTCGGCTTTTTTCTGCTGCTCCTTCCAAGCTTTTTTTGGCAAGGGGGCTGCTTTTGCACTCTGCTGCGCCTTTTCATCCCGCTCCTCCTGCGTGCCCCCGTATTTTGCGGAAAATTCTGCAAGCTGCTTCTCATCAATCTTGCGGAAAAGTATCTCTGGCTTGCCAAGCTGGTGCCCCGCCACAATCGAGAGCTTGCCCAAATCGTCCCATTTCCGAGGGGCAATGCCAAGCTGCTTGAAGATGGCATCGCTGGTGTGAGGAATGAAAGGCTCAAGCGCGATGGCAAAGTCCTTTACCTGGTTGAGCAGCAGATAGATTGATGCTGCGCAGCGCCCGCGGTCCGTTTTCGCAGTTTTCCAAGGCTCGTTTTTCTGGAAATAGGCGTTCGCCTCCTTGCCGGTCTGCATAATCAGATGGAGCGCGTCTTTCAGCTGCACCTCTTCCAGAAGCTGCCCTGCCTTGGAAAACTTTGCGCGCTGGGCGGAAAGGAAAGCCTCGTCGTCTGCGTTCAGTTTCCCTTCAGGCACGATGCCGCCAAACTCGCGCCCTGCGAAAACCAATGTGCGGTTGACCAGGTTGCCTATGTTAGCCAGCAGCTCGTTGTTCAGCTTCTCGCCAAAATCAGCCCAGGTGAAATTCGTGTCCATTTTTTCAGGCCGGTTGGTGAGAAGGTAGTAGCGCCAGACGTCCGCAGGTATGCCGGAGTCCATCGCGTCGCTGCCGAACACCCCCACCCCGCGCGATTTGCTGAATTTTCCGCCTTCGTAATTGAGGAATTCGGTGGTGGATATGTGATGCAGAAGCGTCCATTTCCTGTCAGATTTCGCCTGCGCACCAAGGAGTGTTGAGGGGAAGATGACCGTGTGGAAAGGCACGTTGTCCTTTCCCATGAACTGGTAGAGCAGCACGCCTTTTGGGTTCTGCCACCAGAGGCGCCAGTCTGGGGTCAGGTTCGCGGTTATGGAGAGGTAGCCTATTGGCGCGTCGAACCAGACATAGAATACTTTTTTCTCCCAGCCGGCAAGCGGCACGCCCACCCCCCACTTCAGGTCGCGGGTGATGCAGCGCTTTTTCAGCCCTTCTGCGAGCCATGCCTTGGCTATATTGTAAGAATTCTCCGACCAGGCACCCTCTTTTGAAGCCCGGTCAATCCACGCCTCAAGCTCGTGTTCCATGCCAGGCAGGTCTATGAACAGATGGCGGGAGTTGCGCTTGACCGGGGATGTTTTGCTCACTTTGCTTATTGGGTGTATCAGCTCGTCGAAGTTCAAAAGCTTGCCGCACTTGTCGCACTGGTCTGCTCGTGCGCCAGCGTACCCGCAGTGCGGGCAGGTGCCCTCTATGTAGCGGTCGGCAAGGAACATCTGCGCCTTTTCGTCATAAGCCTGCACTATTTCGCCCTCCAAGACAAAGCCGTTCTTGTGAAGCGCGAGGAATATTTCATGCGTTATTTCGGTATGAAGCGGGGTGGTGGTCCTACCGAAAATGTCAGTTGAGATGCCGAACCATTCGTAGATGCGCTTGTGTATGCGGTGGTACTTGTCGCAAAGCTCCCTGGGGCTTATGCCCTCTTCCAGCGCCTTTGTTTCTGTGGCAGTGCCGTATTCGTCCGTGCCGCAGATGAAAAGGGTTTCATAGCCGCGGCTGCGGCAGTAGCGCGCGAACACGTCTGCCGAGAGCACGCAGCCTATTATGTTGCCCAGGTGCGGCACGTTGTTCACATAGGGCAGCGCAGAGGTAATGAGTATTTTTTTGCCTTTTAGCTTCACCACTTCCATGACGTGGAATTCGGATGGGACAGATTAATAGGCTTATGCCCTCGGGTGCCCCAAGCCAGGCTGGCGCTGCGGCGGAGTTGCCTTTCAGCACGAGCCTGACAGGCGGAGCTTCAGCAAGCCGTTTAGCCAGCTGCTACTTCTTGCTGTTGTAAATCTGCCAGGCGCTCCACAATGCTGACAGGGTGGCTATGAAGAATATCCCTTCCAGCAGCATTTCAGGAACAGATACTGCAAACAGCTTCGCCGCATCGTAGAACACGTAAATGCCGAATGTGAGCGCGAAGCCCAGCATGAACTGCTTCTTCCGCTGGAACACCGCCATCAGGCAAAGAATCAGTATCGCAGCCTCAATCGCTATTGAAACCAGTTGCAGGTAACCCATATCCGCACCTCAGATTACAAACGAAGATGGGTATTAAAACAGTTTGCCCGAGGAGACTGGCCATTGGCTGCCAGAAATACATCCTGCTGCAGGGCCGCGGTTAAGCCATATGGGCACATGGAAAAAAATGAATGCTTGAGAAGAAGAAAAGCGCTCTCGCCGAACCCAGGGGGCACCTGCGGGTTCCCCTAGGTTTGAGGTTCTTCCGTAACCCCCTCCGATTATGAAGTGGGAAAGAAGCGCCCTCTTTGTTGAGTGCTGGCGCATTCAGCATCGTCCGCATACGATGTCTGATGAATTTTGCAGAGCAAAATGCACATCCCTGGATTTCGCACTCGAGTAAAGGAAAAAAGAAGCGCCCTCGCCGGGATTTTCACTTGGAGTTCAACCCAATGAAAACCAATTGGGGTGAACCCTCAGGCCAAACGGGGGGTTTGGGCCGAGGCGGACTAAGGGGGCAAAGCCTCCTTGGGCTGCCATTTGAACCCGGACCACGAACTGTCTTCTGCGCAAGGTGCGACGCGAAACATGATGTTACGCCTGCATCCCCATAGGTTGCCTGTCGCACCTTGTGTGACACGGATTGCCATCAAGGCAATAGCCATTCGGAGGCTCGCGTCCTATCCAGGTTGGACTACAAGGGCACTGGTTTGGAATTAGCGGAGAACTGTTAATAAAATGGAGCCATTAGGGCGAGCGCCCTGTCCATGTTCAGATGCATGAGCAGAGCGGGGGGAGCGGGAGGAACCCTCGAACCGAGGGGGGCAGCACCCCCTGCGGTTTAGGGGTTGGACTACAAGGGCACTGGTTTGGAATTAGCGGAGAACTGTTAATAAAATGGAGCCATTAGGGCGAGCTGCCCATCCATTGCAAGTAGTTAAGCTTAATTATGCTTGGGGGGCATCATAGTCAATTGTAGAGGTGAGAGGGCATGGCGACTGACACAGGTTTTAATCCAGGATGGGGGATGCGGCTGCGCGTGATGGCCACAAGCATTCTTGTCTTCGGTGTGATTGCCGGAATAATCGCGCTTGTCATGATGTGGACAGGCATTGCCGGCTCGGGCAGCATAACATTCTGGCTGGCAGTTTCGCTTGTCATGGTTGGCGTCCAATGGTACATGGGGCCAGTCATCATCAAATGGGCAACCGGAGCAAAGCCTCTTTCACGAGATAGCGCCCCCCAGGTATACGAGATTGTGGAAAGGCTTGCCAGAAAGGCCGGCCTCCCAATGCCAAAGCTTTTTGTTGTGAACAACCCCTCGCCCAATGCCTTTGCATTCGGCAGGACGCAAAAGGACAGCAATATCGCAGTGCACGCGGGAATACTTTCAGCCCTGAACGATGAGGAGCTGGAAGGCGTGCTTGCGCACGAGCTTGGGCACATAAACAACCGAGATGTCGCGGTAATGACACTTGCCTCAGTTCTGCCCCTGCTGCTCTATTACGGGGTGCTGATATTTTCGCCCAGGGACAAAAACAGCGGGATTGGTGGCAGCTTGGCTGTTTTTTTAGGGGCGATTGTGGCGCAATTCATAGGGCAGCTGTGCGTGATGTGGCTTTCGAGGCAGCGCGAGTATTTTGCTGATGAGTTCTCAGCAAGGCTCACAGGCAAGCCGGTTTCACTGATGAGCGCTCTTGCCAAAATAAGCTATGGCGGCGCTGCCGGAAAGCCATCTGACACTGGCAGCATGGTTCGCGCGCTTTATTTTGCCGAGCCCTCAGGCGCCAAGGCGAATGCCGCCCAGATAGTCGGCGCGATTGGAAGCGGGAATGACGCGAAGCTCGCTGAAGCGATTGAAAATGAGAAGAAAAAGGGCGGGTTTGAGCTTCTGATGACGCACCCGCTTACTGCCAAGCGCCTTGAAAGGCTGATGATTTTGAAGAGAGGAGCAGGCGCATGAATGAACTGGGGCGCGGGCCGGAGGCTTGGCGCACCTAAAGCGGTGATTTTATGGTGAGACCAGTTGCGGATGCCATTTGGGAAATCGAGCAGGAAGGCAAGATGAGGGTGCCTGCCAGGATATTTGCCACGCCCAAGCTTTTTGCCACAATGGGCAAGGACCGCACGTTTTCGCAGCTGAAAAATGTCGCTTCCCTGCCCGGCATAGTAAAAAACGCGCTTCTGATGCCTGACGGGCATGAGGGATACGGCTTTCCGATAGGCGGTGTCGCGGCTTTTGACATGGAAACCGGAGTGGTTTCCCCCGGCGGAGTCGGCTATGACATAAACTGTGGGGTGCGGCTGATTGCAACGCAATTGAAAAAGGAGGAGGTCGAGGCGAAAAAAAGGCAGCTTATAGACCTGCTCTTCAAGAACGTGCCATCAGGAGTTGGAGCTAAGGGCAAGCTGCGCGTGAGCGGGCAGGAGCTGGAGGAGGCGCTCACCAGGGGAATAGACTGGGCGATTGAAAAGGGTTATGGCACGCGGCAGGACAAGGAAAGAACCGAGGAGGACGGGAGGATGGAGGGCGCAGACCCGTCCGCAGTTTCTGATAAGGCTAAAAAGAGGGGCTTGCCGCAGTTTGGGACCGTGGGCGCAGGCAACCATTTTGTTGAGGTACAGGAAGTGCGGGAGATTATGCTCCCAGAGGTTGCCGAAAAATTTGGGATTGTGAAGGGAAATGCTGTTGTGATGGTGCACTGCGGCTCGCGGGGATTCGGGCACCAGGTGTGCGATGATTCCTTGCGCGAGATGCTCGCAGCTGCGCGCAAATACAATATAGAGCTGCCCGACCCGGAGCTTTGCTGCGCCCCCATAAATTCCCCCGAGGCGGAAAAATACATCAAGGCGATGCGCTGCGCGGTCAATTACGCATTTTGCAACAGGCACATCATGATGCATTGGGTGCGAGAAACGTTCGATGAGGTGTTCGGCAAGGGGACGAGCGAGCAGATGCCCCTTGTTTACGACGTTTGCCACAACATCGCGAAATTCGAGGAGCACGAGGTGGATGGGCAGAGGAAGACCCTTTGCGTGCACAGGAAAGGTGCTACGCGCGCCTTTGCCGCAGGCAGAAGCGAGTTGCCGCCCTATTATCGTGATATCGGGCAGCCAGTCATGATTCCCGGCAGCATGGGAACGGCATCGTATGTTCTGGTGGGCAGGCAAGGCGCGATGGAAAACTCCTGGGGCTCCTCCTGCCACGGGGCGGGGAGGGCAATGAGCAGGAGCCGTGCTGTCCACACCTGGAATGGAAAGCAGATAGAAAACGAGCTTTCAGGTAGGGGGATAATGGTCAAGGCGACCGAATCCGATCTTCTTGCAGAGGAGGCACCGGGCGCCTACAAAAACGTGGATGATGTGGTCGCCTCTGTTGCAGAAGCCGGGCTGACCGGCATCGTTGCGCGGCTCGTGCCCATGGGCGTAGTTAAGGGATAGCTCCATGCATTGAAAAAAGCAGAAACTTAATAAACTTCAAAGCGCACAAGGGAGACATGCCAAGGGCGACTGGCAAAAAATCCCGCGTAGATTTGGGCAACAGCCCCAAATCAACAGTCAGGATGGGCGAAATAGACGATTACCAGCGGATGCTTTATGGCTTTGAATCTGAAACTGACGCCGCACTGGATCAGTTTGTGGCTTCAGCCGAAAATGCGCTGACATTCCATTCAACGATGGAAAAGGTGGAGGCGCAGCTTTCATCGGCAGAGAGGATGCAGAAGGCTGAAAACGACCTGCAGCTCAACGAATCCGTTGTGATTGCTGAAAAGCTGGAAAGCGAAATCGCCTCTGCCGAAAAGCTTGTTGCAGGCGCGGCAATATCGGAAACGCAGGAGGAATGGGCTGAGAGCTTTGAAGATGCCCGTGCCGCCCTAGACCGGATGAGCCTTCAGATAAGGAAGGCCACGGCTGGCAACGCCGCAGGCGAAGCTTTGGAAGTGCGAAGCGCACTTGCCTCATTCAGATGCGATGCTTCAAAATTCAAAAAGAAGCTTGCAAAACTCACTGATTTAATCTCAAACAAGAAGAACTCAGCCCATACGAAAGTCAGCCTTGCAAAAGCAAGATTGGCACGGCTGAAAGCCGGAGCAGGAGAAACCCTGTCCAAGATAGCGCGCAGCAGGCTGCGGCGCAGGATAGCAGAGGCACATGATGAGATTTCAGGATTTTTCCAAAAGACCCAAAGCGGAAAGATAGTGGTTGACCACAAGCATCTGACCTTGAGGTCGGGCAGGCATAGCATCAGAATGCCGCTTACCGAGGCTGTTGGCTTTGCCCTTACCGACCTCGCCCCGCAGATGAAAAAATCGCTTTCAAAAGTCGCGAAGGGCGAGGCGCACCTGGTCGGAAGATATGAAAGCACTGCCCAGGGCAGGATGCTTAGGATAGGGGAGAGGGTCGTAAGCGGGGATGCGATAATATACCGGGAGAGAAGCTTTTGCATCTGATTTGCGCTTTTTTGAAAAAGGATATGCTATTGCAAGTCTGTGCGGCAGGCATGCGGATGCAACAACACATTGCCGATGATTTTTATTGCAAAAACAGCAGGCTGATGCCGAAAGGAAGCTTATTATAGATTTTGGGGCAGAAGGTTGTGCCTCGGAATGTGGGGTTCGTTACCTGAACCAAGGCGGCAGCAGAGGCTGCATAGAAAAAAAGACGGTGATATTGTGGGAATGTACAAGTACATACAAAAAGCGTTCCAGGAAGAATACAAGGAACGCGCGGAAATACTCAGGAAGCGGATCACCCAATGGCGCAAGATGGGAACCGTGACTCGCATAGAGCGGCCGACCAATCTGGCGCGCGCCCGCTCACTTGGCTACAAGGCAAAGGAAGGCTATTTCATGGCCCGTGTGGCTGTTGGGCGCGGTTCCAGGAAAAGGCCCCACCCGTGGGGAGGAAGGAAACCTGCTAAAAACGTAGCTTACCTTTCGCCAGGAAAATCCTTGCAGAGGGCCGGCGAGGAAAAAGTCGCGCGTGTTTTTTCCAACCTGGAAGTGCTTAATTCCTACTGGGTTGGCCAGGACGGAGTCAAGAAATATTTCGAAGTCATTTTAGTGGACAGGAAGTTTTTGCCTGGAGCGCCAAAAGGCAGGGCGTTTAGGGGGCTTACTTCGGCTGGAAAAAAGGGAAGGTATAGAACCACCCGGGCTTGAAGTGGTTTCAAATGCTTGACTTGGTTTTGGCGGACAACCTGCCAAAGCTTGCGGGGATAGATTCTTTGTCTTCAGCCAGAGGGCTGAAAAATTTCAGGCAGCCCAAAGGCCCGAGTGAGGCAAGAGGGGAATGCAGGGGAAAATCAGTTCTGCTGCATGTGCCAGCCTACGAATTGGACGACGGCATTTTCAAGGAGCTTGCCAAAAGCAAAGGGGCTGTCGTCTTTTCATTCGGAGACATACTGCCCCTCAAGGGATTCCGCAGGGCGATAATGCTGTCAAAGATGAGGCTTGCCCTTGCCTCCTGCAGAAAGGCAGGATGCGGCATGGTCTTCTGCACGCTGGCGGCTGAGCAGCGCGGTCTGAGAAACGCGCGGGAGATTGAGGCGTTTATGGCAGTTCTCGGAATGGACCAGCATGAAAAAAAATTCTCAACTCAGCTTTTGGAGAAGCTGGTGGGTGAAAAAGCATGAAGCCCTCGCAAAGATTCAAGCGGCGCTATGTTTCCTTTGCCTTGTCAATCGGGGGAAACGCACCTGATTCTGCATCCGCAAAGTCGGTAGTCCACGAGCATTTCCTCTCATTTTTCGGGGAGAATGGAATCTCCTCCCTTGCGTTCAAGATGGTAAAATACTCGCCTGATGATGGATTGGGGGTTGCACGCTGCTCAAGGGACAGAACTGACGATATGATTTTTTGCATGGGCTGCCTTTATGAGTGGCAGGGAAAGACGGCGAGGATGGAACCGCTTTCCACTTCGGGAACCATAAGAAGGGTTTAGGCATCTGCGGCGCATTTTGATGGGCATTATGCCTGCAGATTCTCAGAATTTCGAGTGATTGCTAGGGGAAGATGCGGGTTTTGCCTCATCTGGCCCGCTTGCCTTTCTTTGGAGCGCCCCGCCCTTTCCCCGCCTTTCCGGAAGAATGCAGATGGAAAAATGACTCTTTTGAATGCGCGGATGGCTTGCGCTCGCGCTGCCGTTTTTCAGAAATTGGCTTTTGATCCTCTATCGCGGGCCTTTTGTATTGCATCTGCCTGTTTCTTATGTCAAATACCTGCTTTGGCCGCACATCATCTTTGCCGCGCTGCGCAATTGGAGCAGTTTGCTTTTGCCCCTGCGGCCCTGAAAAGCCGCCCTTTGCCTGCGGCTTTGAAACGGAATTGAATTTTTCCTTGACCATCAGCACAAGCTGGCTGAGAAAAGAGGCTGCGCCAGCAACACCGCCTTCTTCAGACTGGCACTGCTGGCACAGGCGCCTGCCTCCAAGAGAATAAAGCGAATTGCTTTGCCTGCCGCAGCGCTCGCAGACTCCAGAGGAGGCACCCCCGCCAGGGAGAACCCCGTCCGCCCCAGGCGCAGCTCCTGCGCCCGCGCCGCCCCTGTGGCCGTGCTTCCCGTAGTTTTCCTCGTCTTGTATGTCCATTATGCAGTAAGCGCAATAGAGCCGCGAATTCCACATGCGAAGCTCGTGGGGCGGGAGATACATGCCGCAGCGCTGACATGGAACATCGGTGGAGCTGCCAGAGCCGTGCCCGGAGCTTGCTTCGCAATTTTGGCAGATGCCGTCGCCTCCGGCGTCAAATTCGCCAAGGGGGGAGCCGCATCGCGTGCAGGTCCGCATATCATTTGATATCCAACCGGGTTATTTATTTGTATGCGAATCTCCCATGTCCCATATGGAACAAATTGGCCATTCGGCGTTGGCTAGAAAAATAAAGATATAATGTGCGCGAATAAGATTAAAACAGGCATTAGACCGCTGATTTGGGAAAAATCAAGGAAAACAGACCATAAATGGGCTAAAATTTCTATTAGGTGCTTTAATTGTCTAAAAATAGATATTAAGACTCTTTTTTTGAAAAAAAGGGCTAATATTGCCTTGTTTTGAACCAAAAGGGATTATGAGGGTGTTTTATCTTGAAAATATGAAAAGATTTATATAGAATATTGATTTGAATAGAATCACATTTCTCCTATTGGGGGATTTTGCCTTCTTACGGGAGAACGGGAGGATAACACAAATGTTTGGGCCGCATCTGACCATGGACATGTATGGGTGCAACAAGAAAAAACTGAAGGACGTCAATTCTGTTTATAATTTTTTGAGCGAGCTGCCCGAGATGATCGGGATGACGAAGATAATGCCGCCTTATACGTTTTCGTATAACGGCGTCAAGCCGGAGGATTGGGGGGTTTCCGGGATAGTGCTGATTGCCGAGTCGCACATCAGCATACATACCTTCCCGGAGAAAAACTACGCCAGCGTTGACATTTTCTCCTGCAAGGATTTCGATGTGGAGTCCGCATCGGACATAATCGCCTCCAAGTTCGAGGCGAAAACGTACGAGCGCAACTTTTTGATGAGGGGCAGGCACTTCCCAAAGGACATCATGCGCGCCAGGCAGACGATAGAGCTGGAGCGCGAGCGGGAAGGGACCAAAATAGGCGAATAGTGGCTGCCTTGCGCCGGCTTTTTCCTTTGACTTTTTTTGCTTTCCTATGGCAAGCCCAGGCTAAGCCTGTTTTTGTCAAGCCCGGATTTGCGCCAGATGCGCTGTGTTCGAGCAAATGTCATTGTGAGGGAACTGTAGCCTTGCCAGGGCATTCGCTTTTGCATTCTTTTATCGCATCCAAATAGCGCGAGATTGTGTGAGCGGCGTAATCCGCATTGGGCCCCTGGGAATTTGGCGGGTAAGTGGTGCGCAGGTAGTTGATGTAATGCTGTTCCCCACTGCACTCCCCATTGGCATCGCGCTGGCTGAGGAATGCATTAAATGGCCCCTTGGATGGCGAGCCATAATACATGTTGGCAGCCAGATAATACGCCACCCAGCCCGGGTCGTCTTTTATCCCGCCTTCGCATTTGGTGAGCTCAGCCCAATTCGCGTCAACCCATTGCCGCGTTCCAAATGTCGGGTTGTCCAGGTTGGCCTTGAGCTTGTTCAGGCCGCAGCAGGCGCTGTCAGCCGGGTTGAACGGATTGTAGTCCGTGCCATCGCCACTGCTGCCGCAGTTTTTTATCGCCTCGGGAATGCCCATGCCCATGTCAACATAATATTTGCCAGGATAATCGATGCACTGCGCCATGCCTATCGCGCACACGCTTTGCTGCGGCGGGCAGTCGCTATGCACCTGGCTGTCGCCCCAGTATCCCCCCGGCACATGGGCGCAGTCTTCGGGCAAGCCCAAAAGCAGGCAAAGCTCGGGCGCCCGCAGGTTGTAAGACGAGCCGAGGCATGGGGTGGCGCGGCAGGAGACGGCGAATGGGTCAAAGCCGCTTTCCTGCGTCAGAATTGAGCGGAAGAAAAGGGCGCTCACCTCCCGCTTGTCCGCCTGCTCATCTATGAGCGGATACAAGTCGCAATGTCCGCTTGAAAAGCCCTTAGGCGAGTTGTCGAATATCTGCCAGTCTGTAAGCGGAAGGTCGGAAACGCAAATCTCACCGCACCGTATGTATCTCTCGCGCTCGGTCTTGTTGACAAATGAATAGTTCAGGCCAAGCGCTGTGTTGAACTCTATTGAGGTCGCCTTGAACATGCGATTGTTCTCCATCTGCAGCGGCCCGCACACCGAGCCATAACCGTTCCGCGAGAAGATGATAGGGCTTCGGAACTGCTCCACCCCGAAATACTGGCATCGCGAGGACCAGGTGTTTATTTCAGGGTGCTTCTGGCTGCCGTTGTAGGTAAGCAGCCCGTAGCCGCAACCCTGTTTTTTCCCGTTGCATGAAAGGGGGCCGGAGTAATCGGAAAATTCGTAGAAACCCACCCCGATTATCCCAGAGCTTGCCATTGCCTGCGAGCTTGCGAATATCTGCTGGTAGAAGTTGTGCGTCTTCTCCTCTGTCCACAGGCAGGTTTGCTTGCTGTTGTTGCCGCGGCTGGCGCCAACATAGAGCCAGATGGTCGGCTTGGAGTAGTTGCGCAGCACAAATCGGGAGAAGAGGTAGTTCTCTCCAACAACATCTGTCGGGCTGCAGGTTGGATAGTCGTTTGCCAAAAAGCCGAAACCGATAACGTCCACCTTGTCATAATAGGGACTGAAGCCCGCCCCGGTAGATATATCCCCGCTGCCCAGTATCTTCCTGAGAGCTTCCTTGCGGGATTCTGTGCTGCCATTAACGGTGAGAACAACCATGCACTTGTCGCATTTTGCCTTTATCGCATCTATTTGGTCCTTTACTTTTTGGATGGCAGCGTCGTTTTTGCTGTCCAGCCAGGCTTCGGTGGCAATCATGACAGGGCCCACACCATCCATTTCTTCAGCTATTTCGCCAGTGCGCACCGCATCTATGTTCTTTCCCTGCGTGTAATATATGTAAACGGGCAGCGTGTTGAGGTCAAGCCAGCATTTTGCCCTGTCAGCCTTTGGAACAGGGGGCGGTTCAAATTCATTGCCTTGCAGCCAGCGGATTGAAAGCTGCATCGAGTAGTTGCAATATAGGTTGGCCGCGTCTGTGGAGACTGATGAGGGGCCGAAACCAAGCATGAATGCGCGCGTCTGCAGGTTGTCAGTGGAGTTTTCAAGCTCGTTTGCAAAGTCGGTCAGATTGCATTTTGAGAAGCTGCAGTTGCCCTTGTAAAGGGTGGAATCAAACCAGGTGGACAGCTTGATTTTACGGAATATGTCGCCAAACCAGGAAGTTTTGTTCTGGCAGAACATGCAGTAGCATGGCTGGGAATCTTCCAGGGGCTGGCAAATCAGGTCGTTCGCATCTGCGAATTTTCCAATCGTCATATTGCCAGGCGCAAGCTTTTCGGACGGGGGGATGTTGAAGGTGCAGCCATGCAGCGCGAGGAGCAGCGCAAGCGCCATTGCGATAAAGCCTGCCTTTTTTTTGCTTAGCATGACCATCCACCCGGCATTAATCTTTCTTTACCTGCCTTTTCTTGGTCAGGCGGTGCGCCTCAAGCGCCTGCCTGAGGCTTTCTTCCTCAAGAACCTCGCGTTCCGATGTTGTCTTGGGGTAGTAGTATTTTATGCTGTCCTTTATCTCCCGGAAGTTGTTTGCCACTATATATCCGGTCCTCTGCAGCGTCAACGCCGGCCCGAAGGTCTGAAGGAAAGGACCGGAAGAGCCGCGCGTCACCCCATATTCCTCAGATGGCGAGCCGGTGGCGAATGAGGAGCCGAACTTCGTGTTGGCTGTGAGATTGCGCAAGCCGTGGTAGAACGCCGCGCCCCAAAGCGGACTGAAGAACATCACCGAGGGAACGTTGGCAAGCGAGTAGCCCGCCATTTCGTTTTGGTATTTCATCAGGTGCAAAAGGCCGGTGCTCTCGCGCCTGTAAACCTCCCGGGAAGCGTCTGAATGCGTATGGAACTGGTCTTCGTAAACCAGTCTGCCCTTGTCCTCATCGTACCTGGCGGTATTGAAATTGCGGAGGTTATCCAGCCTGCTGCCCTCTGCCGAGCGGTCAACCGCTGAGGCAATCTGGGGGAACGAGCGCCACTTGCCGCTCACAGGGTCATTGTCCATCATCCCAGGGACAGTCGGCTTCCAGATGTTCTCGTGGAAGCCAACGTAGAGGTTCATGAACCTGTTGCGCGAGCCGTCCTCATCCATGTCCGAGCCGGAAACTCCGCGCTGCACGCCCAATGGCCTGCGGTCGGATATCCTGGCATATTTGGACAGGGTGGACAGGGCTTCATGCTGCTCTTGCGAGCCGGCATCTGCCTCATGATACCTGTTATACGCATCGCGAGCATCCTGGTATTTGTCAATCGCGCGGTCCAGCTGCAAGAACTGGTCCAGCGTGCGCTGCGAAAGCAGGAAGCGGGCCTCGGTTGAATAATGCCCGCTTGGGGCAAAGTATTTCTCAGCCTGCTTGCGCACAAATGAAGGAGTTTCCGCCCCAGGCGCGGTTTCCAAGTATGAGCCTATCAGCGAGCCTGCGCCCGAAAAATCCACCAGGTACTGGAAGCGTGTGCGCCAGTAGTCCGTGTTGTAGCTCCTGCGCAGGGGCGCAAGCAGCATGGGCATGATAAGGTCGTGCTTGCCCAATCTGCTCGAATCGTGTGGCCTGCCAGGATAAAGGGAGTCCATCTCAAGATACGAGGGGTAATGGCTTGTGTCACGCATTGCCTGGCTGACCATGGGGTAGAACCACTTGTGCATGCCAAGCGACACGTTCAGCGGATAGCGCATCTGCTGCTCCCACATTGAATTGGTCATGTAAAAGCGCGAGCGCTCGTAGACTGTTTGACCGGTCTGGTAGCCCACGAAAAACGAGTAGTCCAGCCCGAAGCCGGCACCAGTCGCAGTGCGCGGGTCCCTCATTGCGCCAGATTCGGTTATCCAGTAATAGTCGTATTTCGCGCCCTGCACGAATTTGCTGTCGAACATTTTCGCAATGGGCGAGAATGCGGTGAAGATGCTGCGTGTGGTGCCGTACACGTTGTCGTGGCTGCTGGACCAGTAGCGCGCCATGTCGTTGTAGTCCTTGTAGTCGCTTTTCATATCCACATATGCCGATTTCAGGTCATTTATCCTATTCATTGCGTCTTTTTTCAGCTCTGCGTAATCCTTGCCAAGAAGCGAGCCGTCCTTGTGCATCTTTTCAATTGCGCGAAGCTCCAGCTTGGCGCCGTAAAGCTCGGATTCTGCGTCCCCCAGCTCCTTTGCCGTTTTGGCGAAAATGTTGCGCTTGAATCCTTCCCAGGTGGCAGAAAGCGTGCCTGAAAAGGTGCCGTCCCCGGCTTGTATCTTCTCCATCACCTCTACCCTGCTGCGAAGGAGCCTGGCTGCCTCAGCGTTGCCCTGCTTCTCCTCCTCAGCAGCTCGTGAAACTAGGTCTTTTATGTAACTTTTCTCCGGGTCGCTGTAGCGGTCTGCCCGCATACGATCCTTCCCAGAGGACATATTTGCCCCTATTGCGCGCTCGTATGATTCAAGGGCCATGCGCACCTGGTATTGCGCGGAATACCATTTCTCAAGCTGGGTGCCCCGGTCATGGGTGCCAGAGTAATATGCTTCGCCAAATGCGGTGCCAATATTGTGCAGCCCGGTCCGGAAAGCCCCTTTGAACCTGTCGGTGAATGTGACATTTCCGAAAAACCCGCCCGGGTTGTTTTTCACTTCCCGGAGGTCATGGGTGGCTATGACTTTTATCATCTGGCTGCCAGGGTCGTATTTGCCATCCTTGTCGATTCCGGCAAGCGCGTTGCTTATTTCCTGCGCCCTGCGCGAGATGGGATCGCGCTGGGATTCGCTGTAGAGACTCTGCACCCGCGCGTCTTTGAGCGGGTCCCCGTAAACCCAGGTCTCGTTCCCCGCCTTGTCTTTGTGCTTTATTAGGACCGAAATCCCCGCAGGAATGTTGATGTAAGGCGAGTCCGCCATGCGCGCAAGCAGGGCCGAGAGGTCCCGCACCTCCCCCTTCCGCACGATGTCGCTTGCATACCCATATGCGCTGAGCATCTTTGAATCGTACTCCAAAAATGGCAGCCCGCCGCGCTTGTCGCCGCTGACCATGAAGCCCAGCCCGTTTTTTATGTCCGCGAAATTATAGCCGCGCCCGAGAAGAGCCACGTATTCCGCCCCTTTCAATGCCCCGCCGCCAACTTCCTTGGCAAACTTGTCATCGTAAAACTTGCTATCAGTGCTGGTCAGGTTGTTGTAAAACGAGCGCAGGATGCCAAGCGACTCGGCATTCTGCCGGCAAAGCGGGTTGAGAAGCCCCAGAGTGCTGTCCCCGTGGCTGCCCCCGCGGGCACTTCCCCAGAGCAAAAAGCCAGTTGCCCGCTCCATTGCGCGAGTCATGTTGAAAAGGTTCTCAAGATCCATGCCGTAGTTGCTGTAGCCGAATTTCACCCTCTGCAGCGAATACTCCAGCTGCTCGTGGGGCTTCAGAAAAGACATCAGGTATTTTTCATCGTTTTTGCCAAGCGGGTCTGAAAACGCCTTTTTCCGCTCGTCTGAGCTTCCAAAGAAAATGTTGGATGTCCTTATGTTCTGCAAATTGTAGGCTTGCTGGAAAACAAGGGTGTCCGCAAGCAGCCTGCCCATTAGCTGGTCTGCCGATAGCCCTTGCCTTCTTGCGGCAGCCTCCAGCTCGCCGCGCATTTCCTGCGCCATTGTGCCCCGGTAAAAAAGAAGCTCAAGCTCGCGCAGGTCTTTTGCAGGAACGCTTATCCCAAGTTCGCGCATTTTCCTAGTCAGAGCCTCGCCTGTCGGATTGAGGCCGAACATGTTGTGGCGCACCAGCGCAAATGAGTCGGCGCGGTCGCCCCAAAACGCTTTCGCCTGTTTGTTCGCAGCGTCCCTGATCTCTACCAGATTGGTGATTCCGACCTCTTTTCTCAGCCCGTCTTCGCCTTTGGCATCAAGCAGCTTGTTGCGCAGCCCCATCATCTGCGCTTCAAAAGCAACCTTTTCATTGAAGCCAAAGCCGTATTTTTTCTTTATGTCTGACTCTAGCTCGCCGTTCTTGTGCGCGTTTCTCACATCTTCCCATATTACGGGCCTGTAAAGTTCGCCCTCCAGGCGGGCAAGCAGGAGCTGCCGGACTATTTTCTTCTCGTTTTCCTTGAATTTGTCAAGCGAATACTCATTAACTGCGCAGAAACCTTCCATGTTGTTCTGCTTGACAAGCGCGTAAAGTTTGCCGAGCCGGTCTGATTGGGAAGCGATTTTTTTGTCCTCGATTATATCTGTTATTCTGCGTTCTAGGTCTTTCCACTCTTTCCATTTCCCGGATTTCTTGATGAAATCCGCCCCTTCCAGCCCAGAGTTGTGCAAAAGAGCTTTGCACTGGTCAATATAACGCCCGACTGGCGGATTGTTCTGGATGCCGTCATTTATTTTCCTGGAAAGCTCATCGAGCCTCTTGGAAAGCTCCTTTGCCCTTGTTTCATCCATCTTTCCAGGCTTTTCAGCCTGCTCCCGCAGGGCCCTGATGGCCTCCAGGAAATTGTCCTTTGTTGGCAGGGAAAGCCGGATCTGGCGGAGCAGCTCCTGGTACATTGTGTTCTGCGAGTTGATTGCAAGCACCCTGAGGTTTTCAACAGGGTCGAACAGTTCCTTGAATTTCCTGTTGCGCAAGTCGTGCTTTTCCTCGAATGCTGCGAATTTCCAGCCGTGCGACCAGTCGAAGAACTTGCCAAGCGGGCTGCCCTCCCCCAATATGTTCTTGGCCGTCCCAAGGGCGCCAGCCTTGCGCAAGGCGGAATAGGCTGCACCGCCCATAAGCTCCCTGCGCAGAGTTATTGCGCCTTGGCGGGATGCCCGAAATTGGGCGAATGCATCCAGCGTTTTTGTTGGCGCGTTGACAATGCCCTTGATTATAGGTATCCTGCCAAGCGCACGCATCCCTTTCATCTCCTCCATGCGGACGCTTGCCTTGGTCAGGGTGTTGAAAAGCGGGGTGAATACTTTCTTGGAAACCATGCTGCTGGCTGTGCCTCGGGCCGAGCTGGTGGCGGATGCCGCCTGGTGGGCGGCATTGTAAAGCTGGATGAACGGGGCAGTCGCCTCCAGGCTCTTTCTCCACATGGCAAGCGCCCGCTTGTCGGAGGGCGCCTTTCCGAAAAGGTCGACAAGGCGCTGGTTCAGATTGCGCAGCTGGTTATCAGTAAGACCTTCTTTGCTTCCTTTCATTTGCTTGTTGAAGTCCGAAAAGACGGAGCGCAGCTGCGCTTTCGCATCCTTCATCTCCTTGAGGATTTGCTCCCGGCTTTTGCCTTCCTCCCTGCCGCGCGCCTTGATTGCAAGCAAAAGCGCCTTTGCAGCGTCCCTCTCAATCCGGGACTGCATCTGCTGGTACTTGCGGGTTAACGAACGCATCATCTGGGGGGCTGTCGCGGTCTTGACGCGGAACTGGCGCACCTTTGGCAGGCGGGGGGCAGTGATGTCAAAAAGCGAGAGCGGGTCCCTGCCTGAATAATACATTGATGCAATGAGAAGAGACAGCACCAGTATGAGCGGGAAGCACACCCAGGGGTTGGCTGAGAGGACCAATGCGGTTGCATTGCCGAACTGGGCAAGCGCTGGATTGTTGGCGGGGCATAGCATCACTGACTGGGAGCTTGATGGGAAATCGTTGCCCCCAACAGACATTCCATTGAAGGAAACCTTGACAAGCGAGCATGTCTTTTGCGCGTCCACCGACTCCACCGAAGATGAATGGATGAAATAGTCCACGGTGCAGGCGGTTTGCCCTTTTTCATCAGTATTGCCAGCGGGATTGCAGATGGCTGTGCCTCCAGCATCTGAAACCTCCATTTCCTGGGCATCGTTGAGCACCACGCTGTAGTAGAGGGAGGCGTTGGCAAGGTCCTGCCGCTTCACGGAAAAGCTGTCCTGGGAATATGGCTTGCTCGGGTCAGGTGGGTTGAAAAACTCTGGCGGGAATTCGGTTATGCCAGGCTGGTTCATGTCAGGATAGTTATCGGGCAGGGGCTTGCTGTAATAGCTCAGGTTGAAAAAGGAAACGTGCGCCTTCACTTCATGCCCGGTCACCGAAAGCTCGATATAAGTTTTGAACTTTCCCTCGCTGACCGGTTCGAAAGAGAATAACATGCCTGAGAGAAGAAGGATTGAGGAGAACAGGGCAAACCAGGGCCAAACCCGCACTGGGCTAAGGCAAGATGCGCTCGGGCTGACCATGGAAAATGTTGTGGCTCTTATCTTTTATATAAATATGTGGCAATATAGTATGGAAGATTGCATGGATAGCCTTTGGAGGGAAAAGTTCGGAGCTTGCTCTGGGTGGCGTTGCGGTGTTTGACTATCTTCTCCAGGCAGCAGTTGCCAATCCGCTTGAAGCCACTCCTTTTTACCTATCCATTTTCACCGCCCTTGCGGCAGCGGTTTCAATCACAGCGATTTCTTTCATGGCAGGGGAATTCTTTTCCTTGCCAAGCCTCAAGGCTTTTGCAAAGGGAGAGGCATCAGAGCTGGTGGTGAGCGTCCTGATAATATTGGCTGCGCTTGCTCTTGCCACACCAGGGGGAGATGGGATATTCGACCGTATAACCCAGGGATTCATGCTGCCCAATGTCCAGACCGACCCGAGCCACACTTGCCAAGAGTGGCAGGATGCGCACGGGCCCTATCTTGGGAACGGCAACTGGAAGAATGGCAATCGCGCTTTCGCGCAGGCTGACTTTTTTCTGGGGTGCAGGCCCAGAATAACGATGAGCCCCAGCGCCCCGTTCGGTCTTGAAGTGAACGGGGTAATCCTCAGGAAGCTTACCTTGGGCTATGGCTCGCTTATGATAACTGAGATGTTCATAGGGTTCTTGTCCGGGTTTTCCACCAACTTTGCAGTACCCATACTCTTCCCGCTCATCAAGTTGGATGTGGGCATGACGCCTTGGATAGCCATGGGGCCCCTTAATGATGTCCATACCGTGCTGGTGGATCTTGTCGGGGCCTCCTGGGCTGGTTTTGCAGGCCAGAAAATACTGCTGGTTTTCATAGAGGAGACTGCGCTTTTGGTCTTCCTGCCTTTCGGGCTTCTGCTGCGCGCTTTCCCCTTCACAAGAAAAACCGGCTCCACCATAATTGCCGTGGTATTTGCGGCGTATTTTGTCTATCCGACATCAATACTCATCAACCAGCAAATCTGGGAAATGATTGCCAACCCGCAGCCGCAGCCAGGGGTGGTCCCTGCTTGCCTTACCAATGGGCAGGCATGCTGGACGGACAGCGAATGCTGCTCGCTTGACTGCAGGTCTGACCAGTCGGGGCTGAAGACCTGCGTGACCCCGGTCACAGATTTCTCAGGTTACAGGTCCATTTTTTCTATTTGCTACGGGCAGAAAAGCGAGGCTGAAATGAACGCCATACTGGAGCAGCAGGCAAAAGACCACGACAAGCGGGTTTTGGACGTTTACTTCAAGGGGAGCGCAAGCAGCGATTATTGGACCAAAACCGAGCAAATGATGTTTGACGGCTGGACAGAACTTAAGCGCAAAACCGGGATAATCACAGGGGCGGGCACGCAAATTTGGTTCCCCACGCCCAAGCAGTCTTCAATAGCCGTGTTCAAGGAGGTGGAGGTCCTGGTGATGGATGCCATGCAATTCACCATATTGGCGATACTTTTTGTGGTTGTTGAAATAGTGATTACAATGACGCTTCTCAAGGACTTTTCCCTTTTGATAGGCGGGGAGCCGCGATTGCTCGGGATTAGCAAGCTGGTGTAACCATGGCGATATGCTCCAATCCTGCGTTCATTTCAACTGTCATCACCTCAATGCTGGGCATGGCCATTGCCTTGATGGTGCTTGTGATAGCGATAGCCTACATGGCGGCGCAGTTTTTCCGAAAGCCTGAATACGAGGCGTTCGCATCAATCGAGATGTACCAGGTGCTAGTCTCGGCAATGCTTTTCATCACCATATTCGGGGCCACTTGCTTTGCCTCTGAACTGGCTGACGCGCTTGCATACGGGGGCAGCCAGCCAGCCGGAAATGACATGTATGACATAGGCAGAGAATACCTCACCTACCTGACTAACGAGATAGCGCTGAAAACGGTAATCAAGCTGCAAGGTTCGCTCCTCTTCTCGCAGTTCATGGGGTCCTGGACAATGCGGTGGGGCCCGGGCGCATGGGGAACCGTGGTGCTCGCCTTCCCCTCGTTCATAGTGATAGAGCGGGTGATCGACTTTTTGCTCCTTCTGATAACCCCTTTCACTGCCAGCCTCATGGTGCAGCAAACCATACTTGAAGTGCTCAAAGGCACTGTGCTGCCATTCCTGCTGCCAGCGGCAGTTCTGCTCAGGATATTCCCGCCCACCCGAGACGCAAGCTCTTTCCTCATTGCAGCCTCCATCGGTTTCGGGATAGTTTTTCCGTACACCTATGTCATGCACAGCTACGTGGTGCGCCAGATGATAACCACCACCTTTGCAACACCCACAAACTTCGAGGATAGCTTGACTGGCCAATACCCAAACATAGCCGCGGACATCAGCAACTCGGGATTTTTCAGCTACTACAATCTTTTGTTCAGCCCGCTCCTATCAATATCTTACTTGCTGCTGCAGGCGCTTTTCCTGCCAGCCTTATCAATCTCGCTCACTGTTGCATTTATCAAGGGCTTCTCGAAATTCATTAGCCAGAAGCTGGTGTGAACATGGGGAAAGTAACGTGGGCCGCAATATTGCTTTTGCTGCTGTCCAGCTTCGGCTGCATCTCGCCTGATGCAGGCACAGCCCCCCGCGGGCTTTGGGTGTGGGGCTGGGAATACCTTGCAGGCGTGGCGCTTGCCATAACAGTGATGCTGCTTGCGCTGGGCTATATGGCATCGGTATTGCTTGGGGACGAAAAAATGCGCGCATGGGTAAAAAAGGAGGTCGGGCAAACCGTGCTCTCCCTATTAATCCTAGTGCTTGCCATTGCCCTTGTCGGGGTGCTGGACCAATGGCTCAAAACCGTGAGCTACATCACTGAGGAGCCGACGGGCAAGTGGAGCGCGTATGTGAATACCGTGTGCTGCACCTCAGGGGTTGGGGGCTGCACGCTTGAAAGGAAACGGGCTTGCCATATCGAGCTTGCCACCGACTTTTTGCACATGCTTTATGAAACCGCCAGGATGAATGCTATCGCCTGCCTGAACAATTACTGGACGTACGGCTTTTTGTCCAACCTTTCAGTAAGCGCCACCTCTCTTTTGGACGACAAGCAGGGCAACCTCAACTTCGCCCCCTTTGCCGGCCTTGCGGTGCCTGCGGACTTTTTCTCGGTGCTTTTTGAGATGTCTGTGAAGATAATGATGCTTATACGCGCCCAGCAGGTCTTCCTGGACTATGTCTGGTATGCCTTTTTCCCGGTCATGATGTCCATGGGGCTGATATTGAGGATATTCTATTTCACCCGAAAGCTTGGCGGCCTGCTTATCGCGCTTGCGCTGGCCACATATGTGGTGTTCCCGATGTTCTATGTGGTTGCGGACGCTGTGCTGTTCGGATTCATGGATCCGGCAAGCTGGACCGCGCAGGGGGGCGCACCATTTGGCATGGTGCACAATTCCGACCCGGCAACCGGAGGCACCGCTCTTCCCATCACCGACCCGAACCAGCCAGTCAATTATGGGGCTTCCGATGAGGGAAAGATGATATTCGAGCCGGGGCAGGGGGTAAACATAGATTTGTGCAACGACCCTGCGGCATCACAGCAGCAAAACGAGATGCTTGGGCTTGCGGATGGCTTTGCCAGCGCATGGAAACAGTATGAGGGGAGCAGATGGTATGAGGATTTCCTAAATTTCGTTAAAACCGACCCGGCTATTAATCCCCTCGGCGCGTTCGGGCCCAAAGGCCCGATAGCAGTTCTTGCGACAGTGATGGTCTTTTCAGTGCTGGTGCCGTTCATTGGCCTGATGACCACGCTTGCCGCAGTCAAGTACCTCTCACCGCTGATTGGGGGGGATGTTGAAATTTCGGTGCTCTCAAGGTTGATATGATGCTCGGGAAAGGATCGCTTTTGTCAGCCGCGTTTTTCGTTCTTGCGGCAGCCGGGCTGCTTTCAGCCTGGCTTTGGAGCGACCCGCTTTTCTCGGACCCGCAGGTCATCGCCTGCAACAGGCCGCCTTCCCCAGAGCTTGGATGGATAGGGCTCGCATTCATGGCGCTTTTGTTCGGGGCGATGATAAATGCCGTCATGGCGATTTTCAGCGGGGTGTTCGGGCAGAGGATACAGGACTTTGTCAAAGGAGGTCTTTGGGGATTTGTGGAGGGCGCAGCCCTGCTTTGCATATTGGCAATATCGATGACAGGCCTGCAAAGCTATGGGGAGCAGAATATAGATACTGCCCGGGCATACGCGGTGGTTATCAGGAATACCGTGATAACTGATTTTGCGATGGTGCTTGGGGCAACTACCTTGGTCTCGTTTTACACCAACATCAATCCGCAGTTTAAGCCTTTTGGCATGAAGCTCGGGCTGTATCTCACATTCCAGGTTGCCCCCATGTTCAGGCCGGTTTTTGACACACTGGGCCTGATGATGCAGCTTCTGACAACCGCGATATTGGAATGGTTCGCGCACGACTTCATGCTCTGCTTCGTGAAAGACAGCATGCTTTCATTGCTTTTGCCGGCAGGATTGTTCCTCAGGGCATTCGGGCTTAAGGGAGGTGGCAATGCGCTCATAGGCATTGCGCTGGCGTTTTATTTCGCCTACCCGTTCATGCTGGTGCAGGCAGGGCAGATAGTCACCCGGCATGTGCAAAACGAAATAGTGCCCATTGGCATGGCACCGGACCACGCGTGGGGCTCAAGTTGCATAGACCGGCCGATTTGCTGCATTGGGAACGCAAATCCCCCCAACCTGAATGACAATCGGGCGTACATAGAGAATGGAGATCCTTCAAATGTTGCTGGGAGGCTGCTTGTGGAAAGCCTGGTCAAAGGGCCGATAACAGTCAGCCTGGACGGAAACGCCATGCCATCTGTCGGGACTGGAGCCACCTGCATCTACAATACAATACTGGGGCGGGGCTACACCGGCTTTACCGATGCCATTTCAGGAACAGACACCTGGACTGTTACAAAGTCAATAGGGGCAGGGGCCGTAACGCTGGCAATAATGAAGCTTTTGAACCTCAGCTCGTTTGCCGTGCTTTTCGCCCTGCCTTCAGTTGCGTTCACGCAGCTTGCAGTATATGAAACCGTCTATTTCCTGTTCATTGTCAGCATCGTGCTGCCGATATTCAACATATTCATAACCTTGACGCTGGCAAAGGAGATAACCAAGGCGCTTGGCACTGAAATAGACCTGTCATCTTTGGAGAAGCTGATTTGATGTCATTTGCGGCAATGGTGTGCAACAACATAGGCGCGGGAGGCCCTGCCCCGGTGGTGCCCGGCTCTTTTGGAATACTGGGGATGGGCTGGCTGGAGCTGACCGGCATTGCCCTGCTCTCCTCACTTTTCATACTGGTGCTGGTCAACATGTTTGCCAATGTTTTGCGAAACCAGCAGCTTTTGGCCTGGAGCAAGTTCGAGCTTTTCCAGATATTGGGAACCGCCACGCTGGTGATTTTCAGCATAGTCTGGCTTTACGGTATGTGCAACTTCGACATGAGCTTTTTGGATTCCAATCACTACGCCCCCGGCATGAAAATGGATGAGATGGTGGCGCAATATTTCCAGAAGATGGAGGAGGTTGGCGGGCTTTTGTTCTTCTATATGATATATGTTATCAAGCAGGTGAATTTTCTTGCAAAGGCGATGTGGACCTCCAATCCGCTTGGAATCGGCTCAGTGGACTCGCCCTTGGAGTCGCTTGCGCAGATAAACACGCTGTTCTTCTTCATGATGGGCGGCTACATCACCTCATTCCTCCTGTTGCAGCTGCAGATGAGGATGCTGGACTATATGGCGATTGCAGGGCTTTTTTTCCTCTATCCGTTCGGTATTTTCTTCCGCGCCTTTGAGCCAACCCGGGCTTTTGGCGGCACACTCATCGGAATAGCGATAGCGCTGTTCTTTTTCTACCCCATAGTGCTGATATTCAACGACTATCTGATATGGCACCAGGTGGCGGATGTGAAAGCCAACCTTTCAGGGGCAGCCTCTGACGGGAACACCAAAACCGATCCTGCCAATCCGCAGACCCCGCAGCATGAAGATTTGAACAGCATCAAGCAGACTGATCCCAGCACTCCAGGAGGCACGGCGATGCAGAATGCTTTGGTGCAAAACGTCACAGGAGGGGTGATGTTCCTGCTCAAGCCGATAATGGTCTACATGGTTGCGGCAGTTGTGCTCCCGCTGATAAATTTCATAGTGCTTGTGGAAATAACAAGGGGCGTGACGCATTTCCTCGGGGAAGAGATAGATGTGAGCAATTTGACTAGGCTGATATGATGGGATTGCGCGGCTGGAGCGGAAAGATAGGATGGAGCGGGAGATTGCATGATTGAATGGTGGTATTATTCGGTTGCTGTTGCCATGCTTTCGCTTTTCATAGCTGTGCTGATGCACATGTTTGCCAACGGGTTCGGATTGCAGAGCCTGAATATGTGGGTGAAATCCGAGTACCTGCAGGTTGTTGCGACTTTCCTGATAATCGGTCTGGCTTTCGGAATTGATGTTTTCTCCAGCAGCATCTTCGGCCCGATTGCCACATCCGTGGCGGCAGCTTCCGGAAACCTTGACCTGCCGGCCATCCCCCCAGGAACATTGATTTCGCCCTCAGAGATTGCCAAATCGTATTTGCTCACGGTGATAGGCTGCGAAAAGGGCATATATGTGATTGCTTACACGCTGAATTTCTGGTTTGAGACCTGGAGCCGCGTGAGCTTTGACCTTCTTGGCTTGGAGCCCATGGCTTCCGGATTCGCACTTGGTGGTTGGGTTACGCTTTTCCATTACATAACCAACAACATGATTTACCTTGCGCTTTTCCAGTACATACAGTATTTCCTCATACAGTTCTCAGAGCACGCCATGCTCTATCCGTTCCTGCCAATAGGGCTGGTGCTGCGCGCCTTCCCGATAACCAGGGGCGCCGGAGGGCTGGTGACTGCCTTTGCCATAGGTTTCGCGTTTGTTTTCCCGATGAGCTATGTGGTCATCGTATCGATGATGCCAAGCGTGCACGGAGCATGCACGCAGCTTGAAAACATACAACTATCCCCCGCGATGCAGACCCTCAACGAGGAGACGCCCTGCTTCACCAACACCGGCTCGCAGTTTGAGAACTACTACAAGCTGAACATGGTGCAAAGCAGCCTTTCAGGAACTGTGGATTACCTTGGCAACTTGCTGGGGTTGCTTTTCCTGCAGGCGCTTTTCTACCCCCTGGCAGCCTTGACAATCACCTTCACATTCATTCGCCAGACCAGCTCGCTGTTCGGAGCTGACCTGGCGGAGATCGGACGCGGATTAATTAAGATTATATAGTGCCGCAAAAATAGCTGTAAGCTGTGGTCGTATGGCTTTGGGTTCGGACGGGTTGAAAGCGGTTGGTGCAGCCAGCCTGCTAGCCGGCATTGTGGGCGGACCCATGAACCCAACTGGAATAGCCGGGGGGCACCTGATGTTCGCAGGCTTGGCTTCGTTTGCCGTGGGCTGCGGCATTGACGCTCTTGAGGAGAAGAAGAAAAAAGGGGGCAAATGAAAGCCCTCGACTTCCGGGAAAAGAACCTGGAGAATTTTCGGTTTAAAAATTATTCATCAATCCCAATCCCTTTTTCTTGGAAGAAAAAGGT
>CAYMOY010000001.1:0-154580 GCA_964392435.1 Microcaldota archaeon | reverse complement strand
TTCGGTTTAAAAATTATTCATCAATCCCAATCCCTTTTTCTTGGAAGAAAAAGGTCTAGGGCTTACCCCAAAAAGAACCGAAAGAACGTTCGGTTTAAAAATTATTCATCAATAGAGTAGCCATTCTCTGTGGGAGAAGCAAGGTTTTTTCAATGGAAATGCCGGACCTGTACAAAGGCAACTACAAGCTGCTGCTAATACTTCCGCTTATTCTGGTGGCAGTTTCACTCTTTTACATACCCCAGATAAAAAAAGGCGTGGATTTCAAGGGCGGAACCTTGGTCACAATGCAGACTGATGAGGGCGTGGACACTGTTGCGCTTTCTATGGCCCTGGCTGAAAAAGGGTATCCTGTCTCATCGGTAAAGTCGCTGAAAAACCCGGCAGGATACAAGGTGGAAGTGGAAATCGAGCGGGACGACTCTCTTACGCGGGCTGAAGAGCTGAAAACCAAGTTTTTCGAGGACGTTGAGGAAGCCTCGCGGCGGGAATCGGATGTGGCCGCCACCAACCAGAGCGCAGATGCGGTTGCCAAATACGCAGAAGCCCGCAAGGCGCTTGATGAGAAATCCGACGAGCTTTTCGCAATAGCCGGGCTTTCAAAAAACGCCTCAGCCCACCAGGGAACCAATGATTTGAAGAAAGCCATAAGCGCCACCTACCGGCTCATATTGGACAACTACTCAGAAAACCTCTCGGAAGCCCTCGCAGGACTGGTGCCTTATCAGAGCGCGCAATTCAACGAGGTTTCGGCCTCACTTTCCGCGAAGTTTCTGGAAAAGGCGGTCAACGTGGTCATATATTCGACCATATTGGTCAGCATCGCAGTTTTCTTGATATTCAGGACCGCGATACCATCTGCAGCTGTGCTGGTTGGAGCGCTTTGCGACATCATCATAGCGATGGGGGCCATGGGCCTGTTCGGCATACCCCTCACGCTGGCATCTTTCGCGGCCCTGCTCATGCTGGTGGGCTTTTCACTTGACACAGACGTGCTTCTGACGATGAGGGTGATAAAAAGACGCGAGGGAACCCCGAGGGAAAGGGCATATGATGCCATGAAGACCGGCACCACGATGAGCGCAGCCCTCCTGTTGTCATTCATCTGCCTTTTTGTGCTTGCCTCATTGACCCACATCAACACATATTATGAGATTTCCGCAGTTGCAATCACCGGGCTTTTTGGGGACCTTGTTGCCACCTGGTTCCTCAACGCGGTCATTGTGCTTTTCTACCTGGAAAAAGGGGGCAGCACAGGGGAAGGGAAAAAGCCGTTCCTCTCATCGATATTCTCAAGCTAAGGTGCAAACATGATTTCAAAGCAGGCTGTTTTGGCTGGAGCGCGTACGCGGGAGGTAATGGCAATATTGGCCTTCACCCTGATTGCCTGCGCCGCAATGGCGTTGGACAAGCCGCACGGGGTGCCGATATACATAGTCTCGCTTCTGGCAATAGGGGCGGCAATCTCGTTTTTGAAAAGCGACAATGTCAGAGTGGCGGGCCTTTTGGCAATAGTCATACTTTCATTGTTCTCAATCGGCTTTAATGGCGTGAAATTCGGGATTGATTTTTCAGGGGGAGTGCGCATACCCGTTCTTCTGGAAAAGCCCGTTGACAGCGTGACGATGGAGGAGATGGTTGCGACAATCAAGACGCGCGCCGCTGCGTTCGGGCTCACCGAGGTGAAAGTCCGCCCGATAGGCGACTCTGAAATATATGTTGAGCTTCCTCAAAGCAATCCGCAGCTAGTAAATGATGTCGAGGGGCTTCTTTCCCAGCAAGGAGTCTACCAGGGAGTAGTGGACGGCAAGGTTGCGGTCATGGGCGATGACATCTACACGGACAATATTGTGCGCGTGCCAGCGCAATACCTTCACGGAGCGGACTGGGGCGTGAGTTTCACCGTTACCCAGGCAGGGGCGCAGCGGTTCGCCTCGGTTGCAAAAGGCAAGGCGGAATACCCGCTTTACATGTTCTTGGACCGGCCAAGCAACGCAATAGTGATAATTAACGATTCACTGCTAGTAAAAAGCACCGAAGCGACAATACCGATATCAAAAGCAAGGGCGCTGCAGATTGCGAAAAGCGCGCTGAGGCTGGATGGAAACGACATCCCGCTTTATTTGGAAAGCGAACTTATCCAAAACTTCAGCATCCTGCAAAGCGGCAACGGCACAAAGGCGATTGTTGCAAATGGAAGCTCGCTTGCCCCCCAGCTTAAGGCTGCGGGCTTTGTGGTGGTTGAAACAAGCGAGCCTGATATGACCCCTGATTTCTCCTTCTCACCGGAAGGCTCGGTGTCCGACGCGGTCATCACCTGGAAGGCGGTCGGGCTGCTTTCAGCCCCCAGGCTGGTCGCAGGTGTGACCGAGGGCATCCCCAGTTTTTCATACAGCATAACCGGACCTGCGCAGGGTGATTCTGCAAGGGATCGCGCTATTGATGCGCTGCGGAAAGAAAAGGAGCTCGAATCGCTCCTTAAAGGCGGCGCGCTGCCTGTGCAGATAACCCTGGGGAGCAAGACCGTGGTGCCAGCGCCCCTCGGCGAGGAGTTCTTGCGGCTCAGCCTCATAGGCGTGGCATTCGCCCTGGTGGTGGTCTCGCTTATGGTTGCGATAAGGTATCGGCACCTGCAGATTGTGCTGCCCATGATTTTCATCAGCATGGCGGAAATAACGATAATGATGGCCATCCTGGGCTCTTTCACCATTGACCTGTCGGCAATGGCTGGAATGCTGGCAGCGATAGGGGTTTCGGTGGATGCGCAGATCATAGTGACTGACGAGCTTCTGAAAAAAGATGGCGATGCGCGCAAGAAGCTGGACAAGGCGTTTGGCATAATCAGCACCTCGGTCTTTGTGGCAGTTATTGCCATGCTGCCTCTGATGCTTATTTCGGGCCTGGTGGAAATAATCGGCTTTGCCACAGCAACGATACTAGGCCCGATTTTGGGGCTGTTCATCTCCAGGCCGGCTTACGGGGCAATGATTGAGCACATTTTCGAATGAGGAAAGCAGCGCGATTTTTCTCCGATAATCCGATGCGGTCGGAATGTGATTTTCAGCCGCCTACCCTAATTTTTCCTTTTCGCTTTTTTCAAAGCGGCTGGCTTTCCCCTCTTCGCCTTTTTTTGGGCTGCCCTCTTTTTTTTCGCAGCAATCCTGCCGGCAGGGCGAGGGAAATGCGCATTTGGCTTTGGCTTTCTTGCGAAAGCAGGAGTTTTGGCGGGAAAAATCTTTTCCAAGACAGAAGAGCAGAGCGTGTTTAGTATGGGCAGGAGATAGAAGGGGAGCACTATGCCTATCAGCGCCCCTGTTGCCACCCTGACTGTGTTGGTGCTCTCCCACAACCCCAAAAGCTGGCCTACGCCATCTATTCCGATTGGGATTGCGGCAGCCACCAGTATGAAACGGTTGGGCCATTTTTGGCTTTCAATTCTCTGGAGCCGCGGAAGAGCCAGCAGGCCGATTAGCATGGAGAAATAGATGGCCACGTCCCGGCTGCACACTGGCAGCTTGTATGCCACTTTCTCAGGGTAATAGACCTCATTTGCGCGGGAAAGGGAGAAGGTGCTCATGGGAAGGCAGTCGCCTATCCCGAAGTGCCCGTCAGCGTCGTATTTGTAAAGGCATAGCGAGCGGGTGGTCAGCTGATGGCAAGAGGGGGCAAATGCGGCATAAAGGTCTTGAGCAGCCGGGCTGCCCTCAGATGCCAGATAGGCTGTGAAAAATATTGCGCCATTGAGCCCAAGAAGCGCCGCAAGCAGCAGGAAATAGGGTAATTTGGACACCATGTAGGGATTTGCCCAATACTTTTAAAGATGATTTGCCCGAAATGCAACCAGATGGGGCCGTAGCTCAGCTTGGATAGAGCGGCACTCTCCTACCACCCTTTTTTCCGCTCCAGATGGGTACGCGGAAAAAAGCGTGGACGGAAAACGTTAAGGTGCAAATAGAAAATACTTTCGTCTGCGATTGTGCGGAGAAAGGTGAAGGTCGTGAGTTCAAATCTCACCGGTCCCGTTTCAGCCCCGGCCAGTTAGAGGATTTTGGTTGCGGGCAAACGAGCCAGTGGAATTTTTTTGGTCTTGATGGCAAGAAGAACCTTGCCCACAGCCATCTTCGTCATTTCCTTCAGATTGGCTGCTTTGCCGGGGGGCAGCTGATGCTTATCGATTCTTATGCCCTCGGTGGTCTCGACTATTTCCTCGATAAATCTGCCGCCCTTGATATTGCCTGTCCTGCTTGCTTTTCCTTCTGCCTTGCCAAGAGGGGTGCCTGTCGATGCGCCTATTTGCGCCACAGCAATCCCTCCGCAGCCGTCAACAAAAACATCGTATTCAGCCATAGCTCCACCAGCTAAGCAGGCAGACGAATTGATTAAAATGATGTTTGTCTCATTTGAAACAGTGTTTTTATGGCAGAGGAGATATTCCAGGGGGTTTTTATGGTTGGCGGGAAGCTCGCCACCAGGAATTTTGCCCCGGGCACCCGCGTATACGGGGAAAAGCTGGCGCAGGAAGGCGAGGCTGAGTACCGCATGTGGGACCTTTACAGAAGCAAGCTGGCGGCAGCCATTCACAAGGGTCTGAAGGAGATGCCAATAAAACCCGGCTCGATAGTGCTATACCTTGGAGCCTCCACTGGCACCACCCCCTCGCACGTTTCGGATATTGTCGGGGAAGACGGGGGGGTTTATTGCGTTGAATTCGCACAGCGCTCCATGCGAGATTTGCTTAATGTCTGCGAAAGGCGCGAGAACATGCTGCCCATAATGGGCGATGCGCGATTGCCGCAGGAATACGCCGAGCAGATAGAGGGCAAGGTGGATGTCATTTACCAGGACGTGGCGCAGCCCGACCAGGACGAGATATTCCTGAAAAACAGCAGGATGTTTTTGAAAAAGGGCGGATGGGGCATGATTGCCATCAAGTCGCAGTCAATCGATGTCACACGGCAGCCCAAAAAAGTGTTCGAGCAGTTCGTACGGAATATGGCGCCGGAAATGGATGTGCAGCAGCAAATCGAGCTGGCGCCCTACGACCTGGAGCATTTGTTCATTTCAGGCAAGAAGAAATGATCTGCGCCTATTTTTTCATTTTCTTGTCGGGTCTCCACATTTGGTCCCGCTTCCTCTGCTTCAGCTCCTCGCGCATGCGAAGCTCTTCTTCAATCTGCTCTATGTTCTTGAGGAGTATCTTGTGCACGCCGCTGCCGTACTGCATCGCCTTCTTCTTGCGGTCAATCGCGTCTCGGGGCACGCCAAGCTCCGCGGCTATTTTGCGCAGGAGGGGCTTTTTGTCCGAAAGCGTGCCCAGCCTTTCAGAGAGCGGAACCTGGAGCACTTCCTGCACAAAGGGGGAATAAAGAAACGGATAGGCTGCGCGCATGCCAAAGTTCCTGGCGACCAAATCCTGCGCCTCGCAGTCTCCCGAGGGCAGCTCTATTATCTCCTTTTCCAAGAGTTTCTGCAGCTTGACGCCCTTGCTCTTGAAGTACCTGTCATAGCCGATGAAAAGCTCCTCTGCGCCCGAGCCGGAAAGGATGCGCCACTTGCCTGCCCGCGCAGCTTCGCGGCAGCAGGAGAACACAGGCACCATCAGCTCCACCTTGAGGAGATTCCCTTTGCGTATCTTGTAGCATTTCTTGTAGACCTTTATTATTTCCTCTTCGGAAAGGACCACTTCCTTGTGGGGCAGCCCAAGCTCGAACGCAACCTTTTTCGCAGATTCCAAATCCTGGCTCCCCTGAACCCCGGCTGTGACAAGAAGGGGATTGGTAAACCTTTTTGCAACTGTGGCAATGGCTGCGCTGTCCAGCCCTCCGGAGAAAAGGATTGCCACTTCCCCCTGGCAAGTGTTTTTCACAGCCTCGACGAACAAATCCGCCAGCCTTGAAACCATGTTAGCACATCACACGCTGAGATTAAAAATCATTCTAAGCGCTGTGAGAATAAAGCGGGCCCGGTGGGATTTTTGGGCGGAATTTTTGCTATGCGCAAAATATCCCGAACCCACGGCTTTCTGGTTTCCTCAGTTGTAATCTCAACCCACAATCGGGTTGGAGTGTAAAAGCCAGACACTCTAGGCCAAGCTGAGTTACGGGCCCGCGTTCTTTTTCGTGTTTCATAACCTTTTAATACTTATAGCGAGTGTTAGTTGCATCTATTTGCTGATGCACCGGGGGGTGGCGCAATGAAAAACGTCATGTGGTTCTCAGAGATACGGAAAAACAACCTTGCAGAGGTGGGGGGCAAGGGTGCAAACCTGGGGGAAATGGCATCCATCGGGCTTCCAGTGCCAACCGGCTTTGTGGTCACTGCTGGCGCATACTTCCTTTTCATCAACCAAAACAGGATAGGGGACGTCATCAAGGAGATGACCTCGGACCTGGACGTGGAGAACAGCGATCAGCTTGCCAAAGCGTCGGAAATGATAAAAAGCAGGATAATGGGCGGAGAGATACCTCCGCAGCTGCGAAGCGAAATAATCAACTCATACCGGAATTTGCAGCCCGGCAGGGAACCTTATGTGGCTGTGAGAAGCTCAGCCACCGCAGAGGATTTGCCGGAGGCGTCCTTTGCCGGGCAGCAGTCCACCTTCCTCAACGTGAAAGGCGCGGACGACTGCGTGCAGATGGTCAAGGAATGCTGGGCTTCACTCTTCGAGCCCCGATCCATATACTACAGGACCTCAAACAAATTCGACCATTTGAAAGTCGGGCTTGCCGCGGTGGTCCAGATAATGGTGCAGTCTGAAAAGGCGGGCGTGATGTTCACTGTGGACCCGGTCAGCCAGGACAGGAACGAAATTTCGATAGAAGGGGCCTATGGGCTGGGCGAGATTGTGGTTTCAGGCTCGGTGACACCGGACAGGTATGTGGTGGACAAGAACACGCTGCAGATAAAAGTCAAGGATGTGGCGAAGCAGACCTGGATGATTGCAAAGGTGAATGACCAGAATGCGCACGTGAATGTGCGCGAGGAGATGCAGGATAGGCAGAAAATAACCGATATGCAGATAATCGAGCTTGCCAAGCTTGGCAAGCGTGTGGAGCAGCATTATGGCAAGCCCCAGGACATGGAATGGGCTGTTGCGGAAGGGAAGATATTCCTGGTGCAGTCCAGGCCCATAACCACGCTAAAGGGGAATGCCGCAGTGCTGGGCGAGATACCTGAGATTTCCGGAAAAATTGCCGTGCCGCAAGCAGCGTTGCAAAAGGCGCCTGCCCAGCAGGCAATTGCCAAAGCAGCGCCCCAGGGGCAGAAAGGAGAGGAGCCGAGAGGTGGAAAAATGGCATCAGGGGAGCCTACAGCGGACAAGATAGCAGCGCGCGGATTGGGTTCCTCGCCAGGTGTGGGCAAGGGCAAGGTGGTGATACTTGCAGGCCCAAAGGAAATCGGCAAGGTGCAAAAAGGCGACGTGCTGGTCACTGAGATGACCACGCCTGATTTTGTCCCTGCCATGAAAAAGGCGGCTGCGATAGTCACAAATTCGGGGGGCATGACCTGCCATGCTGCGATAGTTTCACGCGAAATGGGGATACCCTGCGTGGTTGGCACAAAAAACGGGACACAGATTCTTCATGACGGGCAGTTCGTCACAGTGGATGCCACCAGGGGCATTATTTACGACGGAGATTTCGAACTTGGCGGCAAGAAGGAGGAGGAGGCCGGCCCCCAAAGCGGAATCGCGGTTTCCCCCACCAGCCTGTCGGTGCCTGTCACTGGAACAAAAATTTATGTCAACCTTGCCGAAGTGGATCTTGCTGAAAAGGTGTCCAAGCTGCCCTGCGACGGAGTTGGGCTGCTTCGCGCCGAATTCATGATAGGCGACATCGGCGAACACCCAAAAAAGATGCTCAAGGAGGGAAGGGGGCAGGAATTCATTGACAAGCTTGCGGAAAAGCTGCGCGTTTTTGCCACCGCTTTTTATCCGCGCCCGGTTGTCTACCGAGCCACTGATTTCAAGACAAATGAGTACCGCAACCTGAAGGGCGGCGAGGAATTCGAGCCTGTTGAGGCCAATCCCATGATGGGCTACCGGGGCTGCGGAAGATACATCTCAGAACCGGAAGTGTTTTCCCTCGAACTTAAAGCCATAAAAAAAGTTCGAGAGGAATACGGGATGAAAAACCTGTGGCTGATGCTGCCTTTTGTGCGCAGGATAGGGGAGATACGGGCGATAAAAGAGCTGCTCAAATCGCACGGAATACACCACACCAGGGACTTCAAGCTGTGGATAATGGTGGAGGTGCCATCCACCGTCTTTCTCATTGACCAGTTCTGCGAAGAGGGGATTGACGGCGTGTCAATAGGCACAAATGACCTTACCCAGCTCATATTGGGGATAGATAGGGACAACGCCACGCTTGCAGAAGGATTTGACGAGCGAAACGAGGCGGTGCTGCGGGCGCTGGAGCGCGTGATAAAGGTGTGCAACGAAAAGAAAGTGACCGTCTCGCTTTGCGGGCAGGCGCCATCAGTCTACCCAGACTTTGCCGAGAAGCTGGTGGATTTCGGGATAACATCCATGTCTGTGAACCCGGATGCTGTGGAAAGGACCCGGCGCGTTGTCGCCTCTGCAGAAATGAAGGTACTGCTAAAACGCCTGGCAAAGATAGCTGTGGATGCTGGGGAGGAACAGAAAAAAACTGAGGACTAGGGGATGATTGGGATGGCAAACGCATTTTTGGCCGCACTAGGACTGATGCTAGCTTTGGCAATATCCGGATGCGTCAGCCCCCCATCGAACCAGAACCTTGGGGAGACCACTGAGAGCATGAGGAACGATATTTTATCAGGAGCCATGACCGCCGCCAAGGGAGATGTTGTTTATGTGGATTATGTTGGCACGCTGGAGAATGGCACTGTTTTTGACACCAGCCTGGAGGCAGAGGCGAAGCGGGCCGGGCTGCCTCCGAGGAGCAAATACGAGCAGCTGGTGTTCACCGTAGGCGCCGGGCAGATGATAAAAGGATTTGACGATGCGCTTGTCGGGATGAAGGAGGGGCAGGCAAAGACGGTTACGCTCAAGCCAGATGAGGCTTACGGGAACCGCGACCAGCGAAATGTGATAACCCTGCCGCTTGACAAGATAGAGAATGCGGGCAGCCTGAAGGTGGGCAGCGCACTTTATGCAGCCAATGGCGCGATAGGCACGGTGGTCGAGATAAATAGCCAGAATGTGACTGTTGACTTCAACCATGAGCTTGCGGGCAAAACGCTGATTTTTACCATAAAGCTTGCCAGAGTGGACAAAAAGTATTAGGTTTCGGGGCAGCGGGCGCATTTTTATCATTATGCCCAAACAAATCTGCTGGTTCTTATGCGAATAATGCTGCAGTTTCCAGAGGGGCTGAAGGCAAGGGCGCTCGAGCAAGCCGCAAAGCTTGAGGCACAAGGACATGAGGTGATGGTCGCCTCTGCAGCCTGCTACGGCGCCTGCGACCTGTGCCTGGAGGAGGCGCGGCAGGTAGGCGCAAAGAAGATAATCCACTTCGGCCACGCTGAATTTGCAAATGTGAAAAAAGGCATTGAAATCCAATATGTGCCCTATTTTTTGGAAGTCGACTGGAAGATGGCAGGCAAGGCGATTGCCAAAGCCGCGCAGCTTTTCAGGAATGCTAATGCCAAAAGAGTGTCGCTTGTTTTTCCGATACAGCATCTTGAGAATTCAGTGCGCGTAAAGCGTGAGCTTGAGGCGCATGGGCTTAGGGTTATTCTGAAAAGGGGCGGTGAACACACCCGGCACCCAGGGCAGGTTCTGGGCTGCGACCCTGATGCCGCGATGAGCGCCAAAGCGGATGCCATTGCCTATTTTGGTGGCGGGAAGTTCCATCCGACCGGGATATCATCCGCAAAGCCGGTGATTTGCATAGACCCTCACCTGGGGGATTCGTATGAAATAACCGGGGAGATACTGCGGATGGAAAAAAGAAGGCAGGGCTCGCTTCTGGCAGCCTCGCAGGCGAAAACATTTGGGATAATGGTTTCCACAAAAAACGGCCAGATGAACTTGAATGGGGCCAGGATTGCGAAGAAGATGCTGGAGATGAAGGGGAAAAAGGCAATGATTCTGGTGGCAAACGAGATTTCCCCCATTTCTCTTGCCAACTTCATGTCATTCGACGCGTACATCAACACAGCCTGCCCTAGGATAAGCGACGACACCGAAACTTACGGAAAGCCTGTTGTCAATGTCTCTGACCTAAAACGGCTTCTGGAACTGATGGTTTAGATGCTTGTGGTGCCACAGACCGCCTATCTTGACATTGCCATTTCAGCCGCTTTCTTTTCCTGCCTGCTTTTCCTGCTTGGCAAACCCCCTGAAAAAATGCCTGAAAAGCCGCTTGGCAGGATAGGCTTTGTGGATTTTGCAAGGGGCTTGGCGATAATCGCAGTTATTGGGGTCCATGCTGCAGACTTTGTGCCCGAAGTATTGTGGCTTAAGGGATTTTTCGGGTTCGGAGTGGAAATATTCGTGCTGACCTCGGGCTATCTTTTGGCCCGAAGATATGCGAAGGGCATGGATTTGATAGGGTATTTCAGGAAAATATTCCTGAGAGTGGCGATAATCTATGCCCTGTTCGTGGCCGCGGCCTATTTTCTTTCCGGCCAGCAGACTTTTTCCCCGCAGGAGCTTGTCCTGGATTTCTTTTTAGGGGGGCAAAACGGGTATTATTATTTCATACCCGTAATGCTGCAGCTCTACCTTGTTTTCCCCGCCATAAGAAAGATTGGTCGCGACAAACAGTCTATCGCTCTCCTGTTCGCCCTGCTTACAGCAACAGTAATGTGGAACAGCATAGATATGCAATTGAGAAGCCCTGATTGGAATTCCGACCTTTTGGCCCTTGCTTTTGCAGGCAGGTACGCATTCCTTTTTGCGCTTGGGATATATTTTGCAAATTACGAGCTTGAAAATCTGCCTGCAGCCAAAAGCGCCGCAATTGCGGCAAGCTATCTTGTTGTAGTGGCTGCGGCATTATTGATGAACAATGGCATTTGCCTTTGCTATCTCTATCCGGTCTTTATGCTGTTCGCATTCCAGGCTTTTTATGCCGCAATCCCCGGCTTGCGCGAGGCAAGACCGGTGAGATACCTCATCGAGCCTCTGGGGCGAAATTCCCTCCTGATTTACCTTTCCCACGGGGCAATATTGTATTCGATTGTTGCGCCGCATTTGCCTGCCCTGGGTTGGGAAGCAGCATATGCCGCCTTGGTGGCCTTGACAACGGCGCTGAGCCTCATCTTTTCAGAGGCTTTCATGGCTGCATACAGAAAACTTATCGGGCATGCCCACGCATAGCATCGTATGGCTATTTATTGCTTGTTTTGTAATTCTTTGACTTGTGTGCGGGTGAGATGATGAGCATAATCATAGGGCTGACCGGGGAAAATTGCGCTGGCAAGGGGACTGTTGCCGACTATCTGGTGAAAAAAGGATTCTATTACTATTCTCTATCAGATGTCATACGCGAGGAGCTGGCCGGAGAAGGCAAAGAAATCAGCAGGGAGGCGCTGATTGCCAAGGGAAATTCGCTGCGCAAGGATTTAGGCCCTGAAATACTGGCTAAAAGAACCATTGAAAAACTTCAATCCGACCGCAATTATGTCATCGACTCGATACGCAATCCGGCAGAGGCAAAAGCGCTTTTGGCAACCGGCAAGATGACTCTCGTCTATGTTACTGCCACGCAGGAAAGGCGCTTCGAGAGGATGAAGGAGAGGCGGAGGGAAGGCGACCCGCGCTCATTCGAGGCTTTCAAGGTCATTGACAAGCTGGAGCTTTCCTCAAAAGACGATTACGGCCAAAAGCTTGGGGAAGTGTTTTTGCTTGCAACAAAGAGAGTGGAAAACGAGGCGGGCTTCCGCGAGCTTTATGATGCGGTGGACGGGTTGCTCTCGGAGCTTTCATCGGAATTCAAGACCGACCGGCCCAACTGGGATGTTTATTTCATGAATATCGCCAAAGTGGTCGCCAGCAGGAGCAACTGCCTGAAGAGGCATGTGGCTGCGGTCATTGTAAAGGACAAACGGATTATTTCAACAGGCTACAACGGAACTCCGCGGGGGATTAGGAACTGCAACGAGGGGGGCTGCCCGCGCTGCAACTCCTTTGCCGATTCCGGGACCAAGCTGGATGAGTGCGTCTGCTCGCACGGGGAAGAGAATGCCATTGTGCAGGCAAGCTATCACGGCATTTCCATAAAAGACGCTGTTATCTACACCACCTTTTCCCCCTGCCTGACTTGCACCAAAATGATAATCAACTCGGGCATGAAGGAAGTGGTTTACAACTCGTCTTACCCGCTTGGCGAAATGCCCCTGAAGCTTTTGAAAGAGGCGGGGATAATCGTCAGGCAGGTAGAATTGGAGAGCGGGAAGGAATAGCCGTTCAATCAGCAGGGCGGATTGCAGCCTGAATCATAGCAGCGTTCTTATCAGGAACTTGGGGATGCCCAGCAGGTCTACGATTAAAATGGCAGCTCCGACCAGCACGAGCACTGTTGCGGGCGCGAGCCAGGTGGCAACCGACTTTGCCCTGCCGAATTTGTAAAGCGCGTTTATTGCGATTGTCATCAGGTAAAATCCGTAGAGTGTGACCGAAACCGCCACAACGTCTCCTGCCAGCTGGAACAGAGCGGTTGCGGCAAGCGGGAATGAAGCCGCCTGCATTATCGACTTCACCAGCAGCACGGAGATGTTTATGACTATGGTGAAAACAAAGGTCGGGGCTGCCGCGAGGCTTGCCATGTAGTAGAGCCTGCCGAACTCTGCCTTGCCACCCAGCAAAGACGCCACCAATTTCGCCATGAACACGAAAGCCAATGACACCACGAATATCCCAAGCGCGGTCGCAGCCAGGCTGAAAAGCACAGCCGCGAGGAATATCGCCTCCAGCTTGCCGGAAAGCAGAAGGGTGAGCAGGAGCATCGGCAGATAAGTCATGATGATAGGCGTGCCGAAATTCTCGAGCCCGTCGCGGAAGCCAAGCTCCTTGCGCTTGGCGTGGGTGGCTGCTGTTTTTGAGGGGAAGAGCATCATCTGGTTCCAGGAATCGGTGCGCTCGGAAAATTTCAGCATGCCGTCAACCTGCCCTGCGCGCCGCCATAGGGCACGCTCACTTAACAACAGTCCCGCCGTGGGATTTGCCCTCTATCGCCTTGCGCACGTCAAGAAGGTTCCGCCCATGCACGAAGTGCGCCTCTATTTTGCTCCTGGCAATCAGCTTGCACGCCAAAAAATCGAAGACAAAATGCGTGCCCGCCTTCCTCAGGTCGTTCTTGCCGGCAAGGTCTATCAACTGCTGGTATGCCATCTTTTGGAATTTTTTCGCATCGTGGTTGCGCACAGGATTGTCCGAATAAATACCGTCTATGTTGGACAGGTTCAGAAGCCTTTTCGCCCCAAGGCACTCCGCCAGAAGCGTGGCATCGCTATCAGTAGTTATTCCTGGAATGGTGCCGCCCATCACAACAAAGCGGTGCTTTTTCGAGTGCTCGCGCGCAGACTCGAACGTGTTGCACGGGACGCGGTTGACGTCTTTCTTCAGGATATCTATCACGAACTGCGCGTTTTTCTTTGTGGCATCAATCGCAGCTTCGTCTGCCTCGAATTCTGAGGCTCCTTTCTTGCGCGCCGCCTCAGCCCATTTTCGCGCCAGCTTCCCCCCGCCCACCACTATGCCGAAACGGTACTTGGTGGAACGCAGCAGGCGGGAAAGCGAGGAAACGTATTGGGAGTCCGGGGCGCCGGGATTTACCAGCGAACCCCCTAAAGAGAGAACCACAATAGGCTGCATAAGGTTAGTTTGCTATGCAGATTTTTAAACCCTCATTCTCCCATCATCAACGTACCGTGGGGGGAGAATATGGCAGTGGACAAATTTTCAGCCAAAATTGGAGCTGTTGTGAAGGAGCTTGAGGGGCGTGAAAAGGAACAGGATGCCATACTGGGCTCAGTGCGCGAAATCATACGCCATTGCGCAAACGGGATAAAGCTCATCCACGCCGGGGAAGTGAAGAAGGCGAAGCTGGAGGTTTCGCAGGCGGAAAAGAAGATAGCCCCGTTTTCCAGGACAAGGAAGTTTGAGTACCTGCTTTCGCAGCCCTACCAGGAAATTGCGGAGGCGAGGCTGCTTTTGGCAGCAGTTGAGAAAAAGCCGCTGCCGGGCTGGGAAGAGATGGGGATGCCATTCGAGCCTTACCTTCTGGGGCTTTGCGACTTTGCAGGCGAATTGAGAAGGGAAATGCTGGAGATGCTCAAGAAGGGGAACAGGAAGGAAGCCGAACGCTACTTTGAGCTGATGAGCGCGATTTACGAGGAGCTCCAGCCCATCCGCTTCTCCAACTCGCTTCTGCCCAACTTCAGAAAGAAGCAGGATGTGGCCCGTTCGCAGACCGAGCAGGCTCGAAGCGAACTGGTCAGGGCGAAAATGCGTTGATTGCCAGGAGAATCACACTGCCTCGAACTGCCAGCTTGCCTTGACCACGTTTAGCACCACCTGCGTGTTGGTATGCTCAACATAGGGCAGGTGCGAAAAAGACTTTATCAGCTTTGAGAAGCCCTCGCGCGTCTTTGCGGCGATTATGGCGACGCTGTCGTATTCGCCAGTCACGTCATATACCGCCACCACGCCTTTCAGGCGGCTTATCTTCTCCTGCACGACCAGAAGGTTGCCCTTGGCTATTTTTATCTGGACAATCCCCATGAATTCATAGCCGAGCGATGTCAGGTCAAGGTTCGCCCCGTAGCCCCTGATGATACCGGACTTCTCCAGCTTTTCAACACGGGAGATAAGCGTGGTGGGATGCATGCAAAGCCTTGAGGAAATGCTCCGAAATGAGCTGCGTGCGTTTTGCCTCAGCTCGGAAAGTATTGCCGCGTCTGTCTTGTCCAACATTTGAACACCTTTTTGCTGCCTTGGGGCATAATAAATAGACATTTGAACAATTTGATTAAAAACTATTTGCTATTATGTCCAAAAAAAACTGCGATTGTTATATATATAACCTAAACTCTAGCAAAGCCCAACGGGGGGATGTTTATGCTGGGGGATATTCCAAAAGAGGAGATAGGGCGGCTGCTTTCCGAAGCCAAGGAAAAGGGAGTAGAGTTTGTCGACTTGGAATTCGTGGACATACAAGGCGCACCCAAGATGTGCGAGATAACGGCAAAGCGGCTTGAGGACGTGCTGAGCGACGGCACCTGGTTCGACGGGTCATCCATCGAAGGATTTGCCAGAATTGCCGAATCGGACATGTTTCTTGTGCCTGACACGTCCACATGGGCGACATTGCCCTGGACTGGCAACAGGACTGCGAGGCTTATTTGCGATGTTTATGTGGACGAGAAGACGCCTTTTGCCGGGGACCCAAGAAGCATACTCAAGCGCCAGCTTGCCCGTGCCAAGAAAATGGGCTTTGATTACAAGGTTGGCCCGGAGCTTGAGTTTTTCATATTCAAGGGGATGAACGGGAATGGGGACCCGGAAGCAGCCCAGGTGCATGACAATGCGGGCTACTTCGACCTGGCCACGCGCGACGAGGCGGTGGAACTGAGGCAGGAGATAGTCCCTGCTCTTGAGAAGATGGGAATGACCATAGAGCGCAGCCACCACGAGGTCGCCCAAGGCCAGCACGAGATTGGCTTTAAGTATGGAAACGCGCTTTCCATAGCGGATTCTGTGCTCACATACAAGACAACTGTGAAGACGCTTTCGAAAAAATACGGCTTATACGCGTCATTCATGCCCAAGCCGGTTTTCGGAATAAACGGCTCAGGGATGCACGTCCACCAGTCGCTTTGGGAGGGGGACAAAAACCTATTTTACGATGGCAGCAACGAATACTGGCTTTCCAGCACAGGCTTGAGCTTCATCGCCGGGATAATGGAGCATGCCAGGGCGCTTGCGGCAATCACCAACCCCACTGTGAACTCGTATAAGAGGCTGGTGCCTGGCTACGAGGCGCCAGTATACATTTGCTGGGGCAGGGTTAACCGCTCGGCACTCATAAGGATACCCAGGAATCTTGCCGGCAAGGAAAAGGGAACGCGGATAGAATGCCGCTTTCCCGACCCCTCCTGCAACCCTTACCTTGCCTTTGCGGCTATGCTTGCGGCAGGTCTGGACGGGATACAGAACAAATTGGTTCCGCCAAAAGCGGTTGAGGAAAGGGTGTACGGATATGAGGAGGAGAAACGCAGACTGCTTGGCATAGGCACCCTGCCCGGATCGCTTGTCGAAGCCAGCAAGGAATTCGCAGCGGACAAGGTTATCACAGAGGCTTTGGGCGCCCACACCACCGAATATTTGCTGAAAATACAAAAGAAGGACTGGAATTGTTACAAGACGCAGGTAACCCCCTGGGAAAAGGAAAGGTATTTTGGGGTGCTTTAGGCAATGGCACGCAGGTCTTGCGGCGCGCAGGGGAGGGTGGGGGCCAAACCAATCCGCAAGGGATTAAAACCTGGCTTGCGAAAGCGCGAAAATGAAGGCCTTTGCGGCATTGCTTGCGATTTGCGTCCTGCTTTTCGCGGGCTGTGCCATGCCATGGGAGCAGAATCCCCCTGAACCGAAAAAACCTGCGCAGGTTGCGCCACAAAATGGCACAGCATTCGGCCAGAATACGACTGCCAACCATAGCAATGCCGCTAAAAATGAGACTGTGATACGCCAGAACAAGACCACTATAAAGCCGATTGAGCGGCCAGACCCCTTCGCAGGAATACCCCCCCGCAACCAGTCGGACAGGATAGCGGACGGGCAGTTCAGGATAAACGAGCTGCCAGGGGCCCCCCTGAATATTTATTTCATAGATGACGGGCATTCCGATTCCGTGCTTGTGAACAAAGGAGAGTTTTACATGTTGATTGACGCGGGAAGCTCGCCTCAGGTGCTTGAATTTTTGAAAAACAGGGGCATGACATACCTCAATGTTCTGGTAGCCACGAGGGACTCGCCAGTGGCGATAGACGGGATTGCAGACATCCTGGATGCCTATCCTGTGGAGGAATTCTGGGAGAATGACGTGCAGTCGAACCCTAACCTGGTGGCTCTGGCCCCAGCATCAACAAAGTATTCAGAACTTCTTGCGAAAGTGAAGGAGATGGGGATAGTCGTCAAGCACCCCCAGGCAGGCGAAAGCGTTTCGGTCAGCGGCATGGACATATCCGTGCTCAACCCGCAAACTCCAAGGATGCGGGGAAATCCGGACGTGGATTCGATAGTGGTGAAAATCTCATTCAACAATTTCTGCGCATTGCTCCTTAATCCGACCGTACAGGAGGTCGAGGGCTCGCTTATTGGCAAGGGCGGCGACCTGCAGTGCCCGGTGATATCATATTTCAAGCATGGCGAGGGAAGGCCCACCCCCTCTCTTCTTATTGAGAACTACCCGCCCGAGCAGGCGATTATATCTGTCGGGGAGAACAGCGCAGGGCTGCCCTCACAGACCGCCCTGACCCGGCTTTCGCTTCGAGGAATTAAGGTGTGGAGAACAGACCGCGACGGCACTGTGCGCGTTTATAGCGACGGATTTTCAATATACGAAGTCACAGCAGCGAAATGATTTTTCCCGATTCTTGAGGAGAAGCATTTATTGGCTTAGGCTTTTTTCTGGCGCGCCACGACCGCCGCCGAAGTGAGCTGCACCCCGACTATTTTTGAGCCGTCCTCTGTGCGAGTGACCCCGAGCGCGACATCGGCATTCGAAAGAATGGTGTCGTTGTGGGTGACCACTATGAATTGGGTTTTCCCGGCAAGCTGGCGTATCAGGTCGGCCAGCTTCTTGGAATTCTCCTTGTCCAAGGCAGCGTCAGCCTCGTCAAGTATGTAGAATGGGGCTGCCTTGTGCATCTGTATGGAAAAGATGAATATGAGCGCAAGCAGGGATTTTTCCCCGCCAGACATGGAATCCAGATATTTCTCGTGCCCCTCGTCGCGCACTTTCACCAGCAGACCTGAGTCGAATGGGCTCGAGGGATTTTCCAAAAGCAGCGTGCCCTCGCCTTTGAAAACATAGGAGAACAGGCGCTTGAAGTTGTCGTTTACCGCAGTGAATGATGAGATGAAGATTGCGCGCTTTTTCGCCTCTATCTCGTCCATCATGTGGAAGACCGCTTTTTTCTCCGAGTCCAGAGAATTCACGCGGGTGCGTATGTCGTCTATTTCCTTTTTCTTCTGATCATAAAGTTCAGGCGCCTTGAGATTTACCGTGGGAAGTGAATTCATCGTCTCCTCGCTCTTTTTGGCAAGCGCCTCCAGTTCCTGCCTGCTTGCATCGATGGTCGGAACCCCGGAATACTCCTCAAGCGCAGCCTTAAGGTCAACCAGCCGCGTCTCCGCAGTCTGGCGGCGCACTTCCAATTCCATAATCTCGCGAGCCTTGCGGTCGATTTCCACTTTGAGTTTGCCCATTTGCTGCGCAAGCTCTGCAGACTGCCCCTCTATTTCCTTGAGCTTGGCCATGAGCTTGCTGCTGCTTGCGCTCAACTCCGAAAGTTTGGCTTCCTTTTCCTGGAGCAGTTTGGTGTTCTCAGAGATGAGCTTTTGCAGGGCTGAAACCTGCTTTCTGCACTCGAAAAGCTCCTCCTGCGCGCCTTTCGACTCCTTTTCCTTTTCCGAATAAAACGCCGATAGCCTCTCGAACTCATCGTTTTTGGCCTTCAGCTGCGCGTCAAGCGAGGAGCGCAATGAGTGCAAAGAAGTCAGCTTCTTGTTTGACTCAACATCCGCTTTCTTCGCTTTTTCCTGCTCGGAGGAAAGCCTCCCTTTGAGGGATTCATGCTCAGAAATCGAGGATAGGAGCTGCGACTGCAGGAGCTCGGATGACTTTTTGATGCGGGACATTTCAAGGTCCGTTGCCAGGATTTCCTTTTCTATTTCACCTATGGCCTCGAGAGCCTGTTTGTGGCTGGACCTCTTTTCCTCCGCGGTCTTCATCTCTATCTCAAGCCCCTTGAGCTTGACTTCCGCCTCCGCCTTTTCCCTTCGCTTGGCGTTCATCTCCTCGCGGAGGGAATACAGCCGGGCAAAAAGCGCGTCTTTTTCCTTCTTGAGAGATTCTGCTTCGGATTCCACCTTGTCAAGTGCGGATTTTGAGAGGAGAGAGCCTTTCATTGAGCCGCCCGTGATGACACCGGAGCGCTCGAAAAGCTCGCCTTCCAGAGTAACCATCCTGCATCTGCCGTAGCCCCCCTTGCGCGCGTTTGGCGCCGTATCGTAAAGCAGGGTGTCTGAGAAGACATAGTCCATTGCTGGCTGGAACGCAGCGTCATATTCCACAAAATCCAGGAGGGGGCCTAAGCAGCCGGCCCCTTTTTCAGGCTTTTCCCTGGATGAAAGGCGCGGAAGGTCCAGCGGGATTATGGTGCAACGGCCGCTCCTGCCCTCCTTGAGCTTGTCAATTACCTTCATTGCGGTTGCGGTGTTGTCCACCACAACGTATGAGAGGCGCTGCCCCGCAGCAGCCTCAATTGCAATCGAGTGCTTCGGGTCGCAGGTGAGAAGGGACGCCACTTGCCCGTAAATCCCCTTCATCCCATTCTGCTTCATTTCCTCAACTGCGCGCACCGCCATGCTTGATGCTGAAGGGGCTATGGAGGCGCGAAGCGTAGCTGCCCTGTCCTTTGCCGAGAAAAGCCGTTTCTCCACTTCTGGCAGCGAGCGGTTTATCTCTTTTTCAGAATCGAAAAGCGCGTCCAGCTCTGATTGCAGCGACAGTATTTCCTTTTTGTATATCGAAGCTTCTCCTGAGAGCTTCTCATCGGCAATCTTGCCAACAGCTGAAGAGAGCCTGTCTTTTTCCTGCCTTTTCATCTCAAGCATCTTCTCGGCGCTGCGAAGCGATGTTTCGGAAGATGCCTTTTGCTCCTTGAGCGAGACTATTTTCGAGGAGAGCGATTCGAGGCGGGATGCAATCTCCTCATGCTGGATGTTGCCAGATGTGGTTTTTTTCTCAAGCTCGGCAATTTTGGAGGATACCTCCGAGATCTGGTCGGATAACAGCTTGCTTTGAGATGAGGTTTCCTTTTGCGATTTGCGGGCGGATTCCACTTGGGAGTGAAGCGCAGCCAGCAGCGATTCCAGACGCTCGATCTCCTTTTTCTGAGCCAAGAGAGTGGCGCTGTCCGAACCTATCGATTCCTTGAGAGAAGATATATCCTGCATGGCGGCCTCGCGGCTGCCGCTTGAGGTTATCTTGTCGGTGACTGTTTTCTGCTGCGCAGCCAATTCGCCTAGCCGGCAAGATAGCACCGAGGACTGGCGCTCAAGCTCGTCGGATTCCGATTTTATGGCTGCGTATTTCTGGACAGTATCAGTGTGCTGTCGGTTGAGCTTCGAGTATTCCGCGTTCACCATTGAAGCCTTGGAACGGCGGAAATTCTCCTGGGCCTCCATGTAGGAGAGCGCCTCCGCCTTCTGGCGCTCAAGCTCGGTCAGAAGCCCCTGCCTCTCACCCAGCACCACGTTTGCCTCGTTTATCTTGGCATCCACGCGGGCAAGCTCGCCTAGCGCCTCGTCTTTTTTCGCATCATACTCAGAAATGCCAGCAACTCCGTCTATTATCTGCCTTCGCTCCTTGGAGGACATTTCGACTATTTTTTGCACCTGCCCCTGCGCGATTATGTTGTGGCTGCCGCTTTCAAGCCCATAGGGGCGCAATTCCTCCATCACCAGCGTGCGCGTGGAGCGCTTGCCGTTTATCCGGTACAAGGTCTTGACATCCTTGCCATCAACCTTTATCGCCCGGCGTATCTCATACTGCCGCTCGCCATCGATGTAAAGGGTCACCTCGCCGAAGCTGGAGGAGGTGTTGATAAGCTCGGAAACTTTCTTGGCGCGCAGCGCCTTGAGGCTGCCCTCCCCAAGTGCGAAGCGTATGCCGTCTGTCACGTTGCTTTTGCCGCTTCCGTTCGGACCTGCCAGGCAGACGTATCCCTGGGGGAAGTTCGCTTCTGCGCGGCGGAATGACTTGAAACCGCGGAATTTCAAGCCCCTGATATAAACCATTGGTTTTCTACCTTTGTTGTGTCGCCTTTCACAGACTGCGGAAACTCGCCTCGGTGCCTGTTTACAGAACCATTGGCCGCCTGCCGCATCCTGCAAGGCAAAATACGAGGTTAGAATTTAAAAAAGTGCGCCGCAGCGAGCCTTGCTCAAAAAGTAACCGTTTGAGCCTGTTTGGGCCGACTGACTTTGTTGACTGGCCATGTTGTGTTGGGTTTTGATTTGGGGCAAAATCGCCCCTCAGCGCCCTTTGCTAGCCTTCCACAACGGCTGAAATCCTGCCCGAAGACTGGTAAGGCCCGCTGCAGACAGAATTCTTGCAGTTGATGTAGAAAATCGTGGCGTAGATTGTCCTGAATGTCTTGGGCTCTGGCTGGCTGGGGCCTGAGAAGTTCTGCTCGAAGTTCATGCTGCTGCCCTGCGAAACCGCATAACTTGACGGAACGATGCCAGAAATCTGACGCCGCCCTTCAGCACCAAGGTCGGTGACAGTATAGTTCACCCCAGTCACGTTTATCGGGAATCCCAAGCCGTTTGCCAGGGTGAAGCGCAGCACGGTTTGGCCGCTGCTGGAATTTTTGTAGATTATGAACGGGGAGCAAGGCAGTCCTGGCTGGAAAGTGCATTCCTGCACTGAGAAGCTGTTTGGAGAGAATGCGCCGGAGGCCAAAAGCAATGCGATCACCAGGAAAAGCGCCAAAAGCGCCCATCCGTAGGTCACCAGATATTCCATCATAGCCTGCCCGCGCAGGCGGTGAGCAGTTGCCGCAGGCAACTCAATCACTGCCCGACCTTTCAGGCAAGAAGTGCCCGGATGGCACTCAGTCGCCTGCTTGCGCATTTTTGACATAAGCCCCATTCCTCAGCTAGAGTATAAAATCCTATTCTTGGCTTTGCTTTTCCTTGCCCAAAATCGCCTTTTTGAGCGCAACGAAATGCTGCTCCGCCATGCCCACATGGAAGTAATGCTTTATGCCGGATTGGTCATAGACATCCATTTCCACGCCGACCTTGCCAAGCGGCAGCTCCTTGCTTTTTTCAAACATAGTCACATACCTGAAAGGCGCCTTGATGGTGTTGCCCTCGGCCCGCACTATCAAGCCCCCTTCGCAAAGTATTATTTCACCCGATGCATCCAGCCCGTTGCCGTAAAGCAGAACCTTTCCGCTTATCTCGCCTAGTAAGTCGTCCTTTTGCGCCTTGGATGCCATGAAAATCACCTTTCCGTCTGAATTACCGAATAAGATTTAAATCCTCAGCGCTGCCTGGGGCTCGCCCCATGCCTTTGCCAGGGTCGTCTGCGTTTCCATCCTCATTTCAGACTTGGCGATTGCGTCTATCCCAAGTGTGCGCAGGTACGAGGCGGCTTCTGCCTCGCTTGAGTTGGCGCAGATTACCCTTTTCGCGCCAGAGTCGTATATATAGCGCATGGTGTCGCGAAAATCGGCATGGTCGGAAAATGGGAAAGCCGCATCCACAGGGAAGCGCGAAACTGTTGCCCAGCCGGTCGCCAGCGAGGTCCGAACCTCTCGCCCGAATGCCTCTGAGAGCCTGGAGCCGAATGAAAAATTCACCATGCCGGAGGGCATTATTGCCACAAAAGGCGAACGCATTGCCTCCTCCCCCTCGGAAGTGCCTGCCTCTATATAATCCAGCCTGACCCCGCATTTTTCATATATGCCGCATAGCTTTGCAGCAGGCGCGCTCACTATTGGCGAGACAGAGCACTCGATGTTGAGGAAGCGCACCAGCTCCTGCGTCTTCCCCCGGATATAGGCGCCAAACACCAATATCCTGCCTTCATTCTCCTTCACAAAATGCGCCATTTTCCGGGATGTTTCATGCCTGCTTGGAAGGCGGAGATGGGGCAGGGCGTATGTGGAATCTATCATCAGGGTGTCGCACTGGAGAATCGAGGCTGCAGGAACGGTGTATGACTGATGGAGGGAAAAATCGCCCGTATAGACGAACACCCCTGAAGGCGTTTCTGCCCGCAGCTGGCGGGCGCCCAGCATATGCCCAGCAGGGTGAATGCTCAACCCGCCCGGCAAGGGGCATGATGAGGGCTCGCTTCCCAAAAGCATGAATGTCTCATCAGACGCGATTATGCTCCGCTTTTTGGAAAATGCGGCGGTGTGGTCTGTGTGCGCATGAGAGACAAAGCACACGTCTGAGCTGGCGTCATCTAAGGCTATCCTTATACCATCAACTTCAAGCTTGCCCTGCCGCAGCATCTGATCGCAGAAAAAGAACGTGTGGAAACAATAAAAGGATGACTATGCTGCCAAATGGCAGGGGATTGGCTGTCTGGCGCAACGGGATGGAAAACCCGGGGGAATCGGGAGAGAAGATGCCATCCGGATTGGCAGAGGCTCCGGGCAGTTGCGCTTTAATCCTCGGCGTGTGAGGTAAGCTCCCTTTCCATCTTGTCAAGCTGCCTGCTGACCCGCTCCATGGTCTGGCGGATGCCAGCAATCTCGAACTTGATGCTCTGCAGATAAATCTTGTCGAAGACAATCTGGGGCTTGGGCAGTGCGACCTCCTGCATGGGAGGGACTGGCGCGGCCTCTTCCTTTATCAGGTTGACCGAGTCTTCCACCTTGCGGGAAACCTCGGGTATCGCCACCTCGCGGACTGGCGCGAAGTGCGCGTGGAGGACGTGATGAGAAGGCTTGGCCTTGCCCACTTTCTTTGCAGCTTTCTTCGCCTGATTGTCCTGCCGCTTCATCATCCCCCGCGCTGCCTTTATCCACTTTTTCACGTTGGAAAATGATGCGAACTTGTTGGTCTTGGTTGCCGAATATACCGCGGAGCGTATGGCCTCAAGGCGCTCCTGGCTGATGGGCTGACCTTCGTAGTGGCGAAGCTTTCCAGCGACTATTTTGAGTATTTTTTCGTCCATATTACCACCTTTCAACTGCAAATAGACAATAGCCCGCTTTTACGGCGAAGAAGCTTATATAGCTGACTGTAAAAAAGTTATATTTAATGGCTATAGCTGGATAAGATGCCATCGGGAAGACTAAGGCAGGTCCTGCTCGGCTTTGTAGCGGCTGGTAAGAAGCTGCCGCAGCGCCTTTGCCTTTTTTTCCCCGATTTTGCCCACCGCCCTAAGCTCGCTTTCAGGCGCGCCCATCACATTTTCAATCGTATCGAAGTATTCCAAGAGGGCGCGGGCCAGGGTGGGACCAACGCTTGGAAGCGCCTCCACCACAGCACGCTGCTGCTCGGAAAGGGTGCGGAAGCGGCGCTTTGCATATACTGAGAGAGGCTGTTTTTTCGAAAACTGCTCGTGGCAGGCAAGCGCGAAGACCAGCTCGGCTGTTGCCGAGGGCGAGCGGGTGAAGAAAATCGAGCAGCCCAGGTCGGCTATAAGGGAAGAGTATGCGCCCAGCAGGGCTGAACGGGAAAGGCGCGATTCGGAGTCAGGGGAGCCTTCAACGATGATGACTGCGCGGGGCACCGAGGCGGACAGGCTTGTGGCTTGGGAGAAAAGCCTGCCGTCCACTATGGAGGACTCGAAGTCCTGCCGCGTTTTCCTCTCCACAACTAGGCGGTCTGAGACCTGGTAGTCGCCAAGCGAAAGCTGGGAAATCTCTATTTCAGCGCCGGCAGCCTCCAGGGCGTCGCACACCCCATCGGGCTCGCGGTTGTCCACAAATATTTTTGGCTTTTTCCCAGCAGTCAAACCAGCACCCTACCTTATGTGCTTTAGCACATATCCGTCTATTTCGCCCATGCCGACCGCGCAGCCGGCGTATTTTAGGCGGTAAAGCGAAGCCTCGATTGCCTCGTTTTCAAGTTCGCCGTAGTCTTTGAAATAGCCTTTTTCATAAGCAAGCAGCAATAACTCGCTGCTCCGGAAAAAGCGCATGCAGGATGTGAGGCGGGAAAACGCATAGAGGTTTTCGGTGTCGGTGGTTATCGGGATGCAAAACTCGCGCTCCAGGTGGAGCCGAAGCGCCTCTGGGTCCTCGCAGAGCATGCGGGTGGTCCGCTCGTCGATAAGCAGGTTGTCCACCCCTGTCTCCAGAGCAAGCGAGAGCATCTCAGCCTCGCCCTGGTGCAGCAGGCGCAGGGGAGTGCCGGATGCGTAGAAGATGTTGTTGGCTAGCCACCTAAGCTCCTCTGCTTTTTTTGGGTAGTTGAGGCCCACCACCTCTATCATTCCGTCGCATATTGCGCGCTTGAGGCGGATGGCGTGGAGCGCGTGCATGCGCAGCGATTGCGGCTGCTCCACGCACTCCTTTTCAACCATTGGCGGAATGATAAAATGCCCCTTGTGCTTTTTTTTCAAAAAATAAAGAACGTGGACAAAGCAGGAGTCGGTAAGAGATATGAGAGAGCTGGCATCGCAGACTATGGATTGCCCGGAAAGTTTCGGCATCAGAGCACCTAGGAGAATATCTCCCTCAAGTCCCTCATTCGTTCCTCTATGTTTTTTTTCTCGCGAAGCCGGTCGAACATCATTGTCTGCCCGGCATAGGAGAGGAGCTCGCGCTTGTCCACACCGGTTATCTCCACCGCATTGCCAAGGGAAATCCCCTGGGCATAAAGAGTGGTGGCTATTTTGAGCTTCCCCTTTTGCAAAATGCCCTTGACAAACCGCCTGTCCTGGTCATCCATCCTCTCTATTGCCAGGAGTATCTTGGTCTGTGTTTTTGCAAGAGAGGGGTATGAGGCCGATTTTGCCTGCGACTCGCACTGCCCCAGCAGCATTAGGATTTTTTCAAGCGCGCCCTTGTATTTTTTTTGGGAAAAGTATCGGGGTTTGCTTAGCACCTTGGAAAGCACATATGTGGTTAGGGCAAAAAGATAGGTGTGCTGCTCGAATTTTATCGCTGTTTCTTGAACGCACCTGCTGTTTATTTTGCGCATTGAGCGCACATCGCGCTCGCGCAGGGCGTTTGAGATTAAAAGCGCGGTTTCCTGCAACGAAAGTGGCATGCAATCACATGTTAAAAAGAGGAATTGTGTGTCAATTTTTTTGCATTTTTTCACGACGGTGAACCATAGGCATTTATATATATTGTCATGATTAAGTCGTGACAAGTACCTGACACCTCCATGATGAAATCATCACGGACGTGGGAACATGAAGAAAGAAGACCAATATAAGCCTATCGGGGAGGGGTCGGGAAAGCAGGCGATTGAGGAACTCCGGAATGAGGTTCTCTCGCCGCTGGAAAATGACATCCAGAAACTCCGGGACCCCGTGGTGCTCGCGGCACTGATGCACACCGCGGCTACCGAGCGGGAGAACACCAACCGGCTGCTGAAGACCCTGATAGAGCGGCTGGATGAGAAATTCGCAGAAGTCGACCGCAGACTGGCGTTGGTGGAATCAGGCGTTCATGCTCCTGAAGGCGGCGCGGAGGAAGTGCTCCTCCCGTCTGTGGACGAGGAGATACTGAAGTTCGTGAAGGAGAAAAGGCATGTTTCTGCGGAAGAGGTCCGCAGGAGGTTCGGATACAGGGGGAAAAATGCGGCCAGTTCGCGCCTGAACAGGATGTTCGAGCTTGGCCTGCTTGCAAAGCGGCAGGTGGGCAGGGCGGTGCTGTACTCGGCAAAATGACTATGAAGGATTCGTAAAATCACCACCGTCAAGCAGCGCCCGGCAAGAGAAGCAAGATGGGCGCGGCTCGACGTCATTCTTGCAAGAGATTGCAAGGCGACCAAATGTTTTTGGGGAACCGGGGGCGCCATTATTCACCTCCCACACCCTACTTTTATCTGCGCCCCCCTTCCCCAAAATAATGCCTCCTGGTTGTTGGCCTGAGGGGGCCACAAATAAGGATTAATATAAATCTTACTTGAGAACATGAAACATGGACGACCGGACTGTTATGATCTCCAGCCGAGAGCTTGTTGACCATGCCGTGCTTTCACGCAAGAGAAACGAGCTGTCGTTCAAGCGCGACTTTTTGCTGCGCACCGGGGCAAAGGAGGGGGACTTGCACCTCAAGGCCATTACTGAAGAGCTTGCCGCAGTGGACCAGAAGCTGTCTCCGATTGCCGAGAAGCTTGAGGTTGCAGACCTTCTCACGCTGGTCCCCAACCGGAAGGAAATCTCCGAATACACCGAGAAAATAAACAGGTACTCTCGCGCGGAGCTTGATATTGCAGTGAAAGGCAAGAGCGGGGAGGCTTATGAGCTGATGAAAAAGCGCGCTGTTTTCGTAAAGAACAATTATGAAAGGCGCGAGGACATTGCAAGGCTCACCATACTTTTGAACACACTTCCGCGCAAAGAGGGGGAGGCGCTTCTTTCGGTGATAGAGGAAAACCAGGGCAATGATGTGGATGTCTCATTTATGCCGAAGGAAAAGCAGCAGGAACTGGTCAATCTCGCAGCCCGCCTGGGCAGGGTCTGCTGCGTCTTTTCAGGCAGCTTTTCCCTTGATAAAAAAAAAGCTGAACTGGCAGAGCTGAGGGCCGCTGACGAGGTGCAAAGAAACGTTGGCGGGCGAGTTATCTGGGTGGAGGCGCAAAAAGCTCCGGATTTTGAGGCGAACGAGAAGGTGATAGCCGGGCTTCTGGCGAAAATACAGTCCAAGTCTGCGGAGAAGCAGGCGCGCAAGCTTACCGAGGAGGAATCGGTCTATTTTGACAAGATACAGGGAGATTATCTGGCTGCGCTCCATAGGAGGGCTGAACTGGTGCGCGGCATTGACCTGTCCGAGAATGCAAAGATATACAAGAAGCAAGCCTACCGCACAGAGGTTCCTGAATACTAGCCGCCAGCAACGCTTTTTAAAATCATCATGGGCTAAACAACCTGTCCAGCCAATTGGTGGGCCGGTAATGGCACTTGAATCTTCAAATGCCAACGGAAGCTTAGCCTGGTTGGAGCGTTCGACTGATAAACTGCCAGAGGGAAAGGGCGCAAGATTCGCCATCCACACGCAAAGCGTGGGGAGGAAGCGGCGGAACACCGCTGAAAAACCCGCTGGAGGTTTTGGCATCGAAAGGTCGAGAGTTCAAATCTCTTCCGGCCCATTTTTATTAAAAGTGCAGTTTATCCCATGCAATTTTTCCCCTGTTTGAGACATTGTTCCCCCAAGTTTCTTCACAAGCATACTGCATAAATGGCAGGGCTTTGGAAATTATACTTCCATGTAAACCTGTCTTTACCCATATTCGGATAATGCGCTGGCTTTTCCAAGCCAGAGTCGGCAAAGAACAATCTTATGGGTTTGATGAAATCCTTATGTTCTAAATGCTGCCAAAGCCCATAGTGCATCTTGAGTTTGGTTTGGCAGACAATGCACTGCGCCATCTTTGTCAATCCCCCAAAGTTAAGGTTATATTCTGGCCCGCAGTTATTTGCGCAGGTGATATGATGGAAATTATCCATGTGCTGATGGCTGAACACCGGATAATAGAGAGGATGATCTCCTATCTGAAAAAAGAGGTAGGCGCAGAGGAGCTGCGGCATACTGCAAACCCGGCATTCATTTATTCCGCAGTGGACTTTTTCAAAAACTATGCGGACATGACGCACCATGGAAAGGAGGAAGGCATACTCTTTCGCGAGCTTGCGAAAAAAAGGATAAAGCCGGAGCACGAATCAGTCGTGAAACAGCTCCTGCGGGAGCACAGCACTGCGCGAGAGGAGGTCAAGAGGCTTAACGAGGCCGTACAGATGTACGAAAAGGGAGACATGGACGCGGTTGCCCACATTTCAACCCACCTCAAAAGACTTGTTGAGCTTTATCCCCCGCACATACAAAAGGAGGACAAGGAATTTTTCCCAGCCTCCATGGAATATTTCACTGCAGATGAGCGCGCGCGGATGCTTGAAAGCTGCCATGAGTTCGACGCAGGCATGGCGCACGAGAAGTACATCTCCATGCTCAAGCATTACGAGAAGGACTAGGGCTTTGAAGCACCCTAAAGCCCTCTTCAGACCAATTTTTTATTATTGTCGCTTTTACCTAGAACCATCCTGCTGAGAAATTGCCTGCGTATGCCAGCAGGATATAGCGGATGGTCTTGCCCCCCACTGTTGCCGCAAGGAACTCCCACCACCTCATCTTCATTGCCCCTGCCGCAATGCCGGCCATATCGAATGCGGGATTGGGGATGAGGGCGAGGATGAACACCGATGGCGCCCCGTATTTTTTAATCTGCTTTTTGTGCGAGCGGAAAATCCTGGTGCGTTCCACCGCATTGTGCCCTGCAAAACCGACCAAATAACCTGAGATTTCGCCCAAGCCCGAGCCCAATCCTGCGGCAATGCCAAGCAGGAAGGGGTTGAGGTAGGGCGCGGCGGCAAAAACAAGTGCAAACCCAGGAAGGGGCAGCAGGATTGTCGCAGATGAAAGGAGGGAAACTGCGAATATTTCAGCATATCCGATGTTCTGCAGGAATGCGAACTGGTGGAAAAGAACCGCTGCCCCAGCCGCCATTGCCAAGGCGAAGAAAAGCGCAAGTGCGTTTTTGCGGGTGAAAAGCGGAGCTTGCCCATCTGCCATGCTTATGCTGCAGATGCAGCCCTTTATATTCCTTATCAGAGTATGTTTTGCGGGGTGGAATAGTGCACAAAGACATACTTCCGCTGCTCATAATCGCTCTGATGTTCGCAATCGCGTTCTATGCTGACCCGCTCGTACAGACAAATGAAAATGGAGAAGTGATAACCCACTGGGGTCTGAGCGGCAACGCTGATGGCTGGGGCAGCAAGACGGTGGGCGTTTATCTTATCCCCATAATTACGCTGATAATATACTTGGGGCTGTTGGTCATACCCAGAATAGGCATCTACCAGGGCAATATCAGAGAATTCGAAAAACAGTTTTGGGGTTTTCGGGTGCTGCTCGTTTTTGTCATGGGCGTAATCTATGTGGCAACGCTCATCCCGAATTTGGGGTATTGGGGCAACTTTGACCCGTCCCTGATAACCATTTTCGCGATTGCCCTCCTCTTCTTTTATGTTGGCTACATGCTGAACTTCACCAAGCGCAACTATTTCATTGGCGTGCGCACGCCCTGGAGGCTTGCCGATGAGAAGATATGGGAAAAAACCAACAGGCTTGCGGGCAAGCTGTTCTGGATATGCTGCGCCCTGGCCTTGGTGGGGTTGGTGGTGCAGGGAGACCTTCGGCTGTGGCTGCTCATAGGCCCGGTCATAGTCACTGCGATTGTGGCGTGCCTCTACTCGATACACAGGTACCTGAAGACCAAAAAAGGGCACAAGGCTGTGAAGGGAAGTAAAAAGGATTGAATCGCGCGCCCAAGCCCGGGCAGGAACCAATGGGCAAGCCATTGAGGCGGATGAGCCTTATTTGGACTTCTTTATCGGCGTTGGGCATTTCACGTCGTTGTATTTCGAGTAATGCTTTGAATATATGAGAAAACGCGAGATTGCCCGCATTGCGGATGAGGGGGAGGCGTAGGTCGGAACCCCATAGCTTTCAAGTATGCGCTTGTGCATCTCGGTGTATTCCCCCCCTGTGCAGACGGCTATTATGGGCTTTTTCTTTTGGTCGGATGCCCGGATGGCGATATTTACAACCGAGCTGTCTATGCCTGCGGTCTGGAAAAGTATTATCAGAAGTATGATGTCTACGCCCTCATCCTTTAGCATGGCGTTGAGCGCCACCTCATAGCGGTGCGAATCGGCATCCCCGATTATGTCAAGGGGATTGCGAACGTTGGCATATTGGGGCAGGGATGACCGCAGCAGCTTTTTGGTCTCATCGGAAATCCGGGCAAGTTCAAGCCCTTCATCCTCAAGTGAGTCTGTGGCAAGCACGCCCATGCCGCCCCCGTTGGTGATTATGCCCACCCGCCCGCCGCAGGGCAGCACCTGGTCGAATATCTTGGCGAAATCAAAGAGCTGCTCCAATGTGGCGGCCTCGATTATCCTGGATTGCTTGAATGCCGCAGTGTAAGCTTCCGCGGTGCCAGCAAGCGAGCCTGTGTGCGATTGCGCCGCCTCTGCCCCTGCCGCGCTCCTGCCAGCCTTGAGAACAACAATCGGCTTTTTGTGGGTGATTTTCCGAGCGGTTTCCAGGAATTTCCGCCCGTCTTTCACTCCCTCAAGATAAGCGACTATTATCTCGGTTTCCTTGTCAGCAGCAAGATACTCCAGCAAATCGCACTCGTCTACAACTGCGGCATTCCCGTAAGAAACGAACTTGCTCATGCCTATGCCTGCGCGGGCAGCAAGATCGACTATGCAGCCGCCCACGGCTCCTGACTGGCTGATGAACGATATGCCGCCAACACGCGGCCTGCCCAGCTTGTAGATGGGAAGGAAAACGCTGTCCACCCTGCTCGCAGGGGTTATCACACCCATGCAGTTTGGGCCTATAAGCGCCATTTCATAGCGGTTTGCGATTTCAGCTATTCGCGCCTCGCCTTCTTTGTTCCCCACTTCGGAAAAGCCGCCTGTTATCAGCACAACGCCCTTGATGCCTTTCTTGCCGCACTCCTCCAGCACCCCCTCAACCGCTGCCGCTGGGACGGCTATCACTGCGGAATCCACCTTTTCCACTATTTCAAGCACAGACCTGTAGGAACGCAGACCGAGTATCTCCTCCGCGTTCGGGTTGATTGGATACACTTTGCCCGCAAATCCCCCGTCCACGAAGTTTTTCACTATCACATGCCCTATTTTGTTCGGCTCGCGGCTGGCGCCTATGACAGCCACGCTGAGGGGATTGAAAACCGATTCAAGGTTCTTCACTTTTTTCTGGATTGCCATTTTTTTATCCCCGCCTCAGCGCAGAATCCTCATATCCAAAGCAACGCAGTCTTTTTCCCCGGCCACCAATGGGTTGAGGTCGAATTCCAGAGGGTCCTCTTCCATCAGAAGATTGGAAACCTTTAGCAATGTCCCAACCAGGGCAGTCTGGCTTATTGGCTTGCGGCCCCGGGCGCCAGCCAATATGGGGTAGGCGCGAAGCTCCCGGATCATCTCCTGCGCATCCCCCTTGGCAATCGGGCAGACCCTAAATGTCACGTCCCGGAAAACTTCCACAAAAATGCCCCCCAGCCCCAGCATTATCAGCTGCCCGAACTGGGCGTCTTTCTTGCCGCCTACAATAAGCTCAGGCCCTTGCCCCGCCACCATCTTCTGCACCAGCACGCCTTCCACCAGAAAACCCCTGAACCTCTTTATGAGAAGCTCGTATGCCTTTGCCACCTCTTCTTGGTTGCCCAGCCGCAATATGACCCCGCCTTTGTCAGACTTGTGCAGCACCTGGGGGGAAATCAGCTTGAGGACCACCGGGTAGCCGAATTCATCGGCTGCCTTTACTGCTGCTGCTGATGACGAGCAGAGAACTGAAGGCGGGTAGCTTATCTTGTATTTTGAAAGAAGGGAAAAATCCAAATGAATCCCTCATACGAGCTTGGTGAGTGAAAGGAAAATCGCGCCTGCGAAAATTGCCAGAACCATTGCAATTAGCACCAGGTAAGGCGCATATTCCACGATATAGTACTGCGCCTTGGAGAAAAGCCTCCTTGCCTTTTCGCGCTGCTTCATCTCCTCAGCAGTCAGCTCGCGCTTGTGCGGCTTCTTCTGGTCGGCATGCTGCTTTTCCGGCTTGGGCACATGCATCTTTTCCCCAATTATGTGCTCAACATCCTTTTTTGAACCGCCCTTGCCGCTTTCTTGCCTTAAATCAGATGGATTGACCCAGGGCGGAGCCGACTCGGGTGCGCCAGCGATTTGAGATGCTGGCTTTCCGCTGGATTCGGAAGCAGAGCCTGATTTTTCCTCTTTTTTTACCTCTGAAGAAAGGCTTTGCTGCACTCTGACCCCGCCGGTTGCGTTGAAGCCCATCTCAGTCAATACAAAATACACCTTGGCAGAGCGGACTTCGAAATCCATGAAGCCCTGCCCGACCAGCTTGTTTATGTGATACGCCAAATCGCCGCTGCGGATATTCAGGGCGTTTTGCAACGCTTCAAGCTCGCGCGCGCCCCCGGCAAGAGAGTGCAATATCGCATTATCCAGAGGCTCGATTGGCTCCTTTGCCTTCTGCTCGGCAAAGACAAGAAGGCTCTTGCCAGCATCGGTGAGCCCCACTTGGGAAACGCCGCCCACAGAAGACTCGATGTTGATATAGCCTTTTATCTTGATGGTGCCAAGGAGGTTTGCAGTCTCGAAAAACGAGGTGTTTATCAAGCTCCCGAATTTTTCCACTGTGGAGTCGGGGTCCACCTTTTTGAGAATGACCAGGTCCAGAAAAGTAAGCTCGTTCATCTGATGGAATTGGGCGCTAACTTTTAAGAGCTTAACCTATGGGGGCATGCCATCTGCGCCGATAAGCCATGCGGGAAAGCGCAGCAGGGCGATACGGCCTGATGGGCAGGGCATATGATGTGCGAGCATTTTCCCAAATTCAGATGCGAGCCCTTTTTGCCAAAGCCGCATGCCTTTATAGCCTTAGCACCCGAAGCCTTTCCTATGGAGATAACGTTTCTTGGGGCAGCGCAGGAAGTCGGAAGGAGCAGCGTTCTTGTCGCAGGGGAAGAGAACGTCATGTTTGATTGCGGGCTGAAGATACATTCGGACAGCACCCTGCCGCTTGCACCCCCCCACATACCGGATTTTGTGGTGGCTTCGCACGCGCATTTGGACCACACCGGTTTCCTACCATCCCTTTTCAAGAAAGGCACTCCGGAGCTTATTTGCACCCCGCCAACCCTTGCCCTCGGGAAGATAATAATAGAGGACTCCATCAGGATAATGGCAAAGCGCGGCGAGTTTCCTTTCAAGTCAAGCCATGTTAGGAGGATGGAACAGAACACAACGCACCTGTCTTATCGAAAAGTCCATGAGATTGGCGGGGCCTCAGTAACGCTGCACAATGCCGGCCACATACCCGGAGCATCCATGATAGAGCTGGAAATGGATGGCAAGCGAGTGGTTTACTCCGGAGATTTCAAGGGCGAGGAGACCAAGACCACCTTCGCATCCGAACCTCCGCGCAAGGAGCCCGATGTGCTGATGGTGGAAAGCACTTATGCGCAGAGGGACCATCCGCCAAGAAAGGAGCTGGAGACTGAGCTTGGCAGGCAGATGACCGAAACGCTGGAGCAGGGTGGCACCGTGCTTTTCCCTGCGTTCGCGATAGGCAGGACGCAGGAATTGGTGCGCATTGTCCGCTCGGTCAACCATGACGTGGAGATATTCGTGGACGGCATGGGCTGGAGGGTATCAGACGAGCTGGCGCATTATTCGGCATACACAAAGGATTTCAAGCGCTTCAGGCAGGACATGGCGACCTGCACCCCTATATTGCACAAGAACGACAGGAAAAAGGTGCTGCGCCGCCCCTGCGTGATAATAGCCACCGCGGGAATGCTGCAGGGCGGGCCCGCGCTTTCCTACCTTTTGCAGATGGAGCCAGAATCCCGCGCGATTTTCACTGGCTATTGCGTGGAGGAGACCAATGGCTACAATCTGCTCAACAAGGGATTTGTGGAGTATGATGGCGTGAAAATAACGCCCAAGGCGCAATACTCCTACCTGGATTTCTCGGCGCACGCCGGGCGCAAAGAGTTGTTCGAGCTTTGCGAGAAGCTCAAGCCCGACCGTGTTCTATGCATGCACGGAGATGCCTGCCCACAGTTCGCAGAGGAGCTGAAGCTGGAGGGCTTTGAAGCATACGCCCCTTCGCTTGGGGAAACGATAGATGTATGATCCCTTCTGCGCTGGCAGATGTGCCTTAAATATGAAAAACCGGCAAGAGAGTCTGCCCGAAAGAGGGGCTTGAGAAGATGACCCACCGTTGCAACAGGTGCAGGGCGGAATACGAAAGCGGCGGCTTTTACAACGGAATGGACTACTGCGCCAACTGCTTCCAGTTTGTGAAGCAGAAAGACGATATTAAACGAAGGGAGGAGGCTGAGCGCCAGCAGAAAATGATTGAGGAGAAGCGCGAGCTGATGCGGGACAGGCTTATCCGCGAGTCTGAAAGGAAACGAAAGGATGAAATGCAGGAGCTAAAGCGCAGAAGGGTTGCAGAGGAGATGAAGCGGCGGGAGATTCTGAAGCTTGAGAGGGATGCCCAGGCGCAGAAAAAGCAAAAAAGGCACGAGCTGATGCACCAGCGGACCTTTGGCAAGCCAGTCAGCCAGAATTTCTCCTTCTCAGGCTCAGGAAGCGCATACGAAGGAAACGGCATAATCCCGCTCGACCAGCAGCGCCAGGCAAAAAAATGGAGCGCTGCAAGGGCTGAAAAAAGCGACCAGGAGGAGAATAAGCCCCAGAAAAAAAATAACCCATATGAATTCAGGCTGGACATGCGGGAGGATGCCCAGCCCCGCCCTTTTTCGCTCTTGGTTGAAAAAGGGCTTCCAGATGAGATTGAGGCCGGCAAAACAGTGCGCGTAACACTTGTTGGCAAGAACATGCGGCAGAAAAAAGAGGAGGCTCTGATGGTGGCCTTCTTGAAGCTGGAGGATGGAAGCAAGATTGCGCTTGAATCAGAGCCCAAGGAATGCTTCCTGGAGCCGGGTGGGGAAGGAAGATTCGAGATTGCCGTTGCGCCAGGCAAAGCCGCGTCGGGCAGCCTCGTGGTTGAAGTTTACCTCAAGGACAGCGCTTATTACATCGACCCAGAGCAGGGGAAAAGCGAGACGCTGCAGCTGCTGGCAAAGATAAAACTGGGTAAAAATTGAAAGCCCCCGGAGGGAATTGAACCCTCGACCTCGTGCTTGATGGAGCCAATCGCGGAACCAACAGGTTTTCCGTGAACGCTTTTTTCGCCGCATTAGCCTGGAGGCGGAAAAAGGGTTCTACCATGCACGCGCTCTACCCCTGAGCTACAGGGGCTTAAATTAATTTTAAGCCGCTCATTTTCTCTTGAACACGTCTTTTAAAACAATCGCATCCTCCCGGCTGGCGCCCACCCCAACAAAACAGGTGGGGACGCCCACCGACTTGGATATGAAGCCAAGGTATGCCTTTGCCTCCTTGGGAAGTGCAGGATAGCCCTTCTTAGCTATCTGATGCCAGCCCTGCTCACCGAAGTCTTTCCAGCCCGCAAATTCCTTATAGACTGGTTTGCATAGGGCAAAATCCTGGTGCGATGCTGGCTGCGAAAGCACTTTTTTGCCGCCCAAAACATAGTGCGTGCAGACCTTCACCTTTTTAACTCCCGAAAGGGTGTCCAGCCTGGTGAAGGCAAGCCCGGTCAGCCCGTTTATCCTTGCAGCATAGCGGACGGTCACCAGGTCCAGCCAGCCAATCCTGCGCGGCCGTCCGGTCGTGGTGCCGTATTCGCCGCCCTTGTCGCGGATGAAATCCCCTGTCGAATCAAAAAGCTCGGTGGGCAGCGGCCCTGTGCCCACGCGCGAGGTGTAAACCTTGACCACGCCGATTACCTCGTCTATTGCAGTCGGGCCGATGCCCGAGCCTGTGCAGGCCCCGCCCGCAGTGGTGTTGCTGCTGGTGCCAAACGGGTACATGCCGTGGTCAATGTCCAGCATGGTCGCCTGAGCGCCTTCCAGCAGAACCTTCTTTTTCCCCTCTATCGCCTGGTGCAGCCGCTCGGCCGGGTCGGAAACGTATGGGGCAAGCCTTGAGGCGTATTGGCAGTACTGCGAGTATATCTCATCCTCTGACTGCGGGAAGTCTATCCCGTATGCTTCGCGCAGTATTTTTGTTTTTATCGCGTGCATGATGCGCAGCTTTTCCCTGAAAACCGCAGGCTGAATCAGCTCGCCCATGCGGATGCCGAAGCGCGCCGCCTTGTCGGAATAGCAAGGGCCGATGCCCCGGCGGGTGGTGCCTGCCGCGAGATTGCCCTTTTTTGCCTCCTCAGCCCCGTCAAGCACGAAATGGTATGGAAGGACGACGTGGGCGCGGGGCGAAATCAATAAGTTGGGCCGTACGCCTGCCTCCTTGACCGCCCCTATTTCCTCCAGGAGCTTTTTGGGGTCGACCACCAGGCCGTTGCCAATGATATTGAGCTTCTTTTGATAAAGTATGCCGGATGGTATGTGGTGGAACTTGTGCTTGACACCTTTGGAAACGATGGTGTGCCCGGCGTTCGCCCCTCCGTTGAAGCGGACGATTATGTCTGCTCGCGAGGCATAGCAATCCACCACTTTGCCCTTGCCCTCATCGCCCCACTGCGCCCCAACTACGACTGCCACCGGCATCAGCATCACCGCTCATTTGTCGATTACCCACACCATTTCCTGCTTTGATGATACCAGCCGCTTCTTTTTAAATCCGCCGTAAACGCGCCATCTCGAAAAGCCCGCAAGGCGCAGCAAAAGCTCGAACTCTTTCTTATAGACCAAAGACAGGCGGTAATCATACCTTGCCACCCTCTTTTGCCCGCGGTAAAGCGACTGAGACACCTTGATTGCCTGGTTTGGCTCGTCTATGTATCGGGCATAATCCACCGCCCTGAGCCCCTTTTCCGCAAGCCCCTTGCTGCGCCCAAGGTGCGCACGGTCGTGGTATGCCACCCAGGAAACCCGCTTGCCATAATTTTTTGCGATAAACGCAGATGAGGGCAGGAAGAAATTCATGATTATCCTGCCATGAGGCGAAAGTGACCTGCGCATGCAGGCAAGGGAGGACAGCTGGTCATCGCTTGAAAGAAGGTGCAAAAACACACGGAAGGGAACTATTATCAGGGCAAATTTCCTCCTGGATGAAAAATTGCGCATGTCTGCAACTTTTGCCCTGCCCTCAGCCGCCATCCCAAGTGCCTTTGCTTTTTTTATGAGGCGGGAAATCATCCCAGGCGAAATGTCGATGCCGTGCGCATCCACCCCGGCTTGCAAGAATTTCAAAAGCAGCCTGCCTGTGCCGCAGCCTATTTCAAGAACTGGGCCGCGGGCTTTTTTTGCCTCTGAGAGGTAAAATGGGATATCCTCGCAATAGCCTTGATAGAGGAGGTCGTAGGACTTGGATTGGGAATCATAGTCCGGCAAGGGCTCACCATTCTATTTTCTTTATCTTGCCGCCCTCATATGCGAGGAGCTGGGACTCCGCCAGTTTCACGCAGATGCCAAGCGCGGGGAGCAGGTTTTCCTTCCCGCCTGATGCCCCTGCGGCAAGCTCGTGCCCGCTGCCAGAACCACCTAGCACCTTGCCAGCCTCGGACATTATCCGCTCCAGGCTCACCTTGCCCCTGATTGATTGGCGCATTCTGGCGGAAATCCTGCCATCCTCCCCAGCGCACCCAACGAAAGCAAGGTCTGCCCCGGTGCGCACCAGCATCTCAGCGAAATGCGCCTCGTGGCTCTTTGCGATTGCTGTGGCGATTATGTGCTCGCCAATCCGCTCAGCTGAAACGGACTGGCAGGAGCGCAGCGCCTCAATCCGCTCTGAGAGCGACTCGGGTGCGAATGACAGCTGCTTTATCTGTGAATAAGAAAGTCCGGAGAGGGCAAGGAGCGAGGAAACCGCCTCGAATGTCCGGCTGGTGGCGTTCTGGAAGCCCGCGCTATCAGAAATTATCCCGAGCAGAAGGGCGATTGCCGAAATTTTGTCATTTGGCTTGAGAAGGAAATAGAGCATCTCGCATGTCGAGGATGCTGAAGGGTCGTTGATGATCGCCTTTGCCGGAATTTCCCCGCCTGTGCGGGAATGGTGGTCGATTGCCAGGTCTGGAACCAGCCCGGCAAGGTGCGCAAGCAGGCGGGGAGATGAGGAATCCAGCGCCACTAAGGCATCATCCGGGCTGCGCTTAGCCTGCGAAAAAAGCACGGTTGGAGTCTGTGTGTAGGCAAACAGGCGGCGAGCCGGGGAGGAGGGCTGGTCTGGCGGGCAGATGAGCGACTTTTTCCCAAGGAAGCGGGAAAGGGCGATTGCCGATCCAGCCGCATCAAGGTCGCCAAGAGAGTGGAAAGTGATGATGGTGCGCCTGCGCTTAAGGTTTAGAATAAGCCTTTGGGATGATGATGTGGAAGATTGGATGCGGCTGCCCTGCCTTGTCGCCATTTTCGCGCCTTGGAAAAGCAGCTCCTTATTTCTGCCGGCTCTCCTTTATCGCCTTTTCAAGGTCTGCGCGCAGCTGGTCCATGCGCGGCTTGAGCTTCTCCTCCTGCTTGACCAGCATTCCGATGCGCATATCGAAAAGGTCCTTCTTTTCCTTCAAGTCGGCGCTCGCGTCAGTCCTTGAGGTTTCTACGAGTATGGGGCCGATTGCCCTGTAGATTGCGCTTTTCTCAGCCTTGCCAAGCGCCTCTTCCGCGATTTTCAGCTCCTCCACCTGCATCGAAAGCTGCTGGCGCTGGGAAGCCATCATTTGCATCTGGCGGGAAAGCTCCTGGAACTCTGCAAGGCTTTTCTGCAATTCTTCCTGATTCCTAAGCGGTTGTGCCATATGATTACCTCCTAAATGTGCGCAATGAGACGCGGCTCCTCCCGTTATCCACTATCTTGGTCAAGGGTTTTAATGATTTGCATGAGGCGAAGATAGGAATTTATCGAGGCGCGCAAGCTGACCGGGTCATCCGCCTCAATTTCCACCCGCACGGATTTTCCGGATAAGAACACCTTGGAGCCGCCCCTGTGCGAAAAGTCAGCCTCGGAAAGCAGACCATCGTACGCTGCCTTTGCAGAACAGAGCGATGGGAAGAAAAGCGAGAGGGTCGCCCTGCCTTTTATCTGCTTTTCCATGGGGCCTTTGCCGCCAGCTTGGGGTCCGCGGCAGACATTCTTGGGCTTTTTTTCATTTTTCATAAGACACCCCCAATTCAAGGGCTTTTTTTCCCCCAATGAAAAATGAAAGCTTTTTGGCGCTGGCGGATATCTTTGATTTGCATCTGCCTGCCTTTGCCCTTGGGCAAAAACCCATGAGCCTGCGCAGCACCTTGGCCTTTGGCCCGGACAGGGCAAGGGAACTGGAACGGGGCAAATGCGCCCTTTTTGGGGCAGACAATGTTTGCACGACTATTTTTGGCGAAAGCCACCGGGTTTGCCCCCCTTCAAGAGAGAGGAAATTGATGCTCTGCCCGGCTTTTCCTCGGCTGTAGATTGCGCATATTCGGGAAAAGCGCTTTTTCTTCGCTTGGCGGACAAGGGCTGCCAGGGTGCGCTTCCCCCGCCCCCAAAAAAGCGAGCCGGGAGTTGCAAGGAACAGTGCAGAGGCTATTGCCCTGTTGGATTTGCCATTGCTCTTGCCAGTCGTGATGAGCATCCGCACCAGCTTAATCGGTGGAGACATCGCGCGCAACAGGCTCGCGGTCCTTGAAAAGCACGCGGTTGCCGCAATGCGGGCAGCGGGTGAATTTCCCGTCTATTGAAGGCATTTTCTTCTTGCATTTTGGGCACGAGTACATGCGACTACCTCTTTTTGTATTCGTCTATGAGCCTGACCGCCGCTTCCCCGGCAGGCGTGGATAGCGAGTAAGTGCCTCCGGCAAAAATCGCTTTGCACGATTTGCACTCCCACCGGGAGTTGCCGTTTCGGCGGACATTTTTCTTGCCGCATTTTGGGCAGGAAAATTTGGAGGACTTGAGCGCTTCAATCTTTCCTGCGCGCTTGCGGAGCTCTGCGCCGTATCTTACGTTTCTGTTTGACATTTCAACCACCAATCAATCCGAGAGCAATGAGCGCAGCTCGTTGCCTTTCCTCATCGATATATCCGCCAACTCCATTAAATCCTTTTCCGAAATCGCGCCCCAGCGCCCCTTCTGTCCTGCGCAGATGTACTTGGGCGTGGTTGCCAATGTGAGCCTGCAGTCCATGCCCTTTTCCTCATCCAAACAGGGGTCAAGGAAGGTCTTGCCGGCAAGCTTCCCGAAAGTGCAGGTCACCACCTTGTCCTTCAGCGGGAGCTTTCCCGAGTATTCCCCCCGCACTATCTTGCCGCCCTCCACTTTTGGCATCCTGGCGCAAAGCAATGCCTCCATTGCGGCAAGCGATGACGCGTCTATCAGGTTGCCATCGTGGTCAAGGATGAATATGTCGATGTAAAGCGCAAGCACCTTGCCCTCCTCCAGGAAAAAGGACTTCAAATCTATTGTGTTCGAGCTTCGTATGCCCCTGTCCACCACGCGCGCAAGCTCTATCGACTCGTCGGATGGCGGGCCAGTCTCAAACAGGTGCGATGCGAGCGGCAGCAGGTCTGCAGAGGTCGAGAGCACGCCCTCCTCCGGCCTGTCTGCGAAAGGCGTGGCTATGTCGAATTTTATTCCAGCCATCACCTGGGACTTGCCGATTGAGACCAGTGATGAGCCCTCGGCGTTTTGCAGAGGCGCTGTTTGCACTGAAATCTTGCGGTAGTCGTGCATGCCCCTGCCATCCGGGCGCTTGCCCGCGCTCAAAAGCGCGGAGAGCGTGTCGCGTTTTATCTCGTTTATTGTTTCCATGTTATCACATCTTCAATAGCGCTACTTTATCAGGAGGAACCTCTCCTCTTTGGGCTCCTGATAGACCGTTTGTATCGCATCCACCTGTATCTTGTGTATCTCCACGGCTGCTTTTTTTGCAAGCTCAAAGCCTCGGGAAAGCTCTTCCTGGGTCAGCAGGCCGTCCATCTGGAACAGCAGCACATCGCCGTTTCGGGGCGCAAATGCGATAGGCATGTCGGATTCCCCGAAGTTGTCCTCTTCCTTGCCTGGGTCCACAGCCATCTGCCCCGCTATCTTGCACACCGCAACTGCGCAGGGCAAATCCTTCATCGGTATCCCAGCATCGGCAAGAGCCACTGCGGCAGCAGTCAGCGCGGCGCACCGTGTGCCCCCGTCCGACTGGAGCACCTCCACGTATATCTCTATCTGCGTTTTCGGGAAGTTCTCGGAGATTATCAGGTTCTCAAACGCCTCGCGCATGACCTTGGAAAGCTCCTTGCTGCGCCTGTTAGGCCCGCTGCGCCCGTGTTCCTCCGCGCCTGAAAACGGTGCCATGTTGTAGCGGCATTTCACAATCGCCCGGTACAGCGACTGGTCGTGGCGCGGAATGCACTCCGAAGGCCCGTACACGCCCGCCAGTATCTTGTTCTTGCCCCACTCGATGTATGCTGAGCCGTCAGCGTCGTTGAGAACTCGCGCCACTATTTTTATCGGGCGCAGGTCTTCAATTCCCCTTCCGTCCAGTCTTTTCCCGCCAGACAAAAGCTGCGGGGCGTTTGCCGAATTTCCACCCATCAAATCACCTAATCAATGCCAATTATTTCTTCCCTTTCAAGAATGCTGCCATCCTATCAGTAAGCCCGTGCGTGTGCGCCTGAGCTTCAATGGTGCGCAGCGCCTCCTCTGCAAGGCCTGCATTCCCCTTGCCATCTATCCAGACGTAGCCATTGCGGCCTGCGAATATCTGGCAGCCAGTCGCCGATTGGAGCATGTCTATCATCGAGTTTTTCTTCCCTATTATGCGGGGTATTTTCACAGATGAGACTTTTACCAGCCTGCCCGGGGGCAGCTTCTTGGCGTCCGCAAGCTCCAAGTCGCGCATCTCGTTTATGTTGATTATCTTGGCGAAAATCGCATCGCCCATTGAAAAGCGCTCGCGTATTTCCCGGCTGGACAAAAACGCTGGATAGGCGCAGTTGACATCTACACTGTAACCGGAGAACTTGACTTCGGAAATCACACCGACCACGTAGTCTTCGGGCAGCGGCTCGTATGGGCCCTCAAGCGGCACCAATTTGCCCTCGGAGAAAAGCCCCACCACTGTGGAGTAGGTCTTGCCACCATCCACATAGGCATAGCTTATCCGCTCTTCTCGCTCGGAGAGAATCTCCCCGGGCATCACTATTCTGCTTTCTGCCATGCAATCACCGTAAATCCCGACTATTCCTTTGCTTTTTGAATTTCCCACCATTCATTTCAATATTTTCGTTTCCACGCTGCCGGCTGTCATCCTATTGAGCCGGTCATAAAACTCGCCCTGCATACCTGCGGGCATCTCTATCACAACTATCAGGCTCCCGTCCCGGGACCATTCCTCCTTTTGTATCCCATACCCTTTCAGCGAGCCGTAAATCCTCTGCGCATATGAGGGAGGCACTTTCACAGCGATGCGCACGTGCTCGAATTTCAGCGGGATGATGGGGCGCATCGCCTTGATGACATCTTCAATCTGCTGCGCGGCATCCTTGAAAGCGTCGATGTGCACACGAGACTCCTCAAGCGCCTGCTCGATGCGCATTTGCGTGTGCGGCGCCCCTGTGCGCGGGTCTATCGCCTCCCGCGCGATTATCGAGATGACCTGCTTCTTCTTTTCCTCCAGCATCTTGCGTTTCTGGTCGGTGGTGAGCTGTATCTCCCCGTTTTTCAGTATGCGCTCGGAAATCTGCCACACATCCGTTGTGCCGAACGCCTTTTGCAGCGAGCTTGTGGTGTGCCGCTCCCCCTTCTTGAAGTTCTTGAAAACCTCCTCGACAGTCAGCACATTGTTGAGCTCTTTTTTCTGCCCTATCCTGTATAGGTAAGCCAAATCGGGGTCTACCAGTATCTCATAGCGCTCGGAGTTGATGTCCATATGCGCGGTAATTGACTTGTCCAGGCTTGCCATGGTGGCGCCCCTCACTTGAGGTACTTTTCCACTTCCTTTTGGGAGAGAATGACAAACTCCTTCTTCTTCATTGTGGCAACCGCTATTTCCAGCGTCTCAGGCTTTATGGTAAGATCGCCTGATTTTTTCAGCGCCTTCACCGCAAGCGCGATTGCCTCGTCCTGAGACAGGTTCTGCTTGTATTCTTTCTCGAAGAACTCCTCCACTTCCTTCTTGCCGGAGCCAACTGCGTCTGCAAGGTATCCGGTCAATGCCCCTGAAGGCTCTGCCTCGTAAAGATGGGGCTGGCTGTCCACGCCAGCAACCAGAAGCGAAACCCCGAAAGGGCGGATGCCGCCGTATTGCGTGTACACCTGCATCAGGTCGCAAAGCTCCTTGGCAATGGCTTCCACAGAAGCCGACTCCGAATATGCCAGGCGGTGCCGCTGAGATTCCATCCTCGCCAGGTCCACTAGCCTGCGCGCATCGGCAATCAAGCCAGACGCCGTGGCTGCCATGTGGCGGTCTATCTCGAATATCTTTTTCATCGATTCTGGAACAAGCAGCTTGGATGGCGCATTCTTGTATGCCATCAGAAGCACGCCGCCATCGAAGATCATGCCTATGGCGGTGGCGCCGCGCTTGACTGCCTCCTTGGCGTATTCCACCTGGAAGAGCCTGCCGTCCGGCGAGAACACCGTTATGGCACGGTCATATGCCTGCTGTTGCGGAGGGTACATAGATTTCACCCCTGATTGGTTCTATTAGAAGACAATGCTGGAAGCCGTCTCCCTTTTTTTCTTAGTCTACGCCTGTATTGAAGGGGAGAGGGTTTAAAAGAATAGTGCATTGGCGTGCATTGGCCGCGCACGGCTATTTTTTCCCTATTTTCTTTTTCACGCAGGGGCGGGTCAGCCTTTGGGGGGACATCAGGGAGTCAAACTCTTCCCCAGTAAGAAGCTTTTCATCGAGCACCGCCTGCCGCACACTCTTCCCCTCCTTTTGCGCACGCTTGACAAGCCCGCTCATCTTCGCATAGCCGAAGTAAGGAGCAAGAGCGGTGAGGGAAATGAGGGTGGCATCCAGGTTCTTCTGCATCTTCTGCCTGTTTATCCTCAAGCCTGAAACGCACTTCTTCCGCAGCATCAGACAGCAGGCTGCAAGCAGGCCATTTGCCTCAGTCAGGCACTGCAAGATAAGCGGCGTTTGCACGTTGAGCTGCAGCTGCCCCCCCAGGCAGGCAAGCTGCACAGACTGGCCCAGCCCAAGCACGCGGTTGCAGACCATTTCTGCGCACTCCGGGATGGAAGGGTTGACTTTTCCTGGCATTATGGAGGACCCCGGCTCCACCTCGGGCAGAATGTATTCGCCCACCATGGTATTTGGACCAGAGGAGAGAAGCTTAAGGTCGTTTGAAAGCTTGGATATCGTGGTTGCAAGAGAACAAAGCGCAGAGGAATAGGCTAGGAAGTCTGAAGAGGTTGAAAGGAGCCTGAAGAGGTTTTCTCCCCCCCTTACCCTAATGCCGGTATTGGCGGCTATGCGCTTGATGGCAAGCTTGGCATAATCAGGATGCGTGTTGATGCCCGAGCCGAGCGCGGTTGCGCCGATGGGAAGCTCGCGCAGTGAATCTGCCGCAGACTCGATTAGGGAAATATCCTTGCGCAATGCGGATGAGAATGCAGAAAGCTCGTCGCCCACTCCGAGTGGGACCGCATCCATGAGATGCGTCCTGCCCGCCTTTACAACTGAGGAGAACTCCTTTGCCTTTGCTTGGATTGAGGATGCCAGCTTTTCCGCCTCAGCTGTGACCAATTCGGATTGATGGATAAGGGTGAGGCGGATTGCCGTTGGGATGACGTCGTTTGAAGACTGGGACATGTTGGCCGAATTGTTCGGATGCACCAGAGCATAGTTCCCCTTTTTCCCCCCAAGAAGCTCCTCGGCGCGATTTGCGAGAACCTCATTCATGTTCATGTTGAAAGGCGTGCCTGCCCCTGCAGTGTAGGCATCAAGAATGAAATGGCTGTTGAATTTGCCCTCGGCCGCCTCTTGGGCCGCCCTGACAAGCGCCCTGCCAGTCTTCGCGTCCATCTCCCCGGTCGCAATGTTCGCCTCTGCGCAGCTTTTCTTGACAAGGGCAAGCATGCGGATGAAGTCTTCGGAGGGGCGGACGCCTGATATTTTGAAATTGCCCTCCGCGCGCACAGTAAAGATGCCGTAGTAGGCGCCATCGGGAACCGAAACCCTGCCCATGAAATCCTCTTCTGCCCTTGCCATTCAAACCTACCCCACGTACAGGTGTAAAAAAATAAAAATGAAAAAAAAGGAGAAGTTGCCGCCTTAGCTTAGGAGGCAACAACCTTGGAGGCCACATTCGCACTTATGGAGCGCATTGGATAGCCAGCACCGTCCTCCTCGTTTTTGTAGAATATCCAGAGCTTGCCTGAGAAGTCCGAGCCGGGCTGCGGGCTGATTGTCCCGACGCCAGGGGCAGTGCAGGTTATGTTGAACTCGTAGGGCTCCTGCCTCTGCAGCCTCTTTACCAGGGTTTCTGAACCAGAGAGCACTGGCGGCTTGGGCGATTTGTCAGTTGTGCACTTCAGCCCATAGATTTCTATGTTGTTGCTGTTGCCATTGGTCATTTTCAGATAAAGCATTCCATTTGATGCAACCAGCGGGTCGCTGCAGGTGAAGCCGATTGTGTCAAAACGGCATCCTGCTGGAGGCTGAAGCGGATTTATGATGAGCAGTATTGCGATGACCACTACGATGACCAGGAGAGCCCAGCCGTAGGTCATCAGGTATTCCATTGCCGCCTGGCCTTTCTTTTTTCCGTTCAACACATCAACCACCTCAATGATTACCATCAGTTCATACATAAATATTGGAGAGGAAACTGTCCAGAAGGGCGCTGACAATTAAGAAAATCGCCAGAGAAGCAACCAGGAGGAATGGCAAGTAAGGCACGCCGTCCCTTTTGCTCCCCTTGGAAATCACCCCTATTATCAGAGCGGAAAAAATCGCGGTCATTATGCATGAGAGTATGGTGAAGAGGAAAAAGTCGGATGATGAGATTGCTGAGCGGCTCGCGGATATTAGGGGTGTCTGCATTGAGCCGGCAAACGATGAAGTGTCGGTTGGCAGCGTGGCAAACACGTTTTCCAGCATGCCCACCAGCTTGCCGGAGATGGCAAATAGGAATGGGGTGCCGAGGGCGCCTGCGAAGACGATGAATATCACATACATCAGAAGCGAAGCGGCTATCTCCTTTTGGAGCACATGCATCTGCCTGGCATCCTCCGCAGTCCTCTCAAGTATGTCTGCAAGCTGCCCGCCGGATGCCATGCCCTGCTTGATGAGGGCCACGGACCTGCGGATTGACTTGGAATTGAACCTGTCAGTCAGGTAGTCGACAGCCTGGTTGAACGGAACCCCGCCGAATGTCTTTTTCGCCACCGTAGCAACTTCAACCGAGAGTATGCCAAACTCGGGCTTTGCGGCATACCACATCGCCTGGTCGATTGTCATTCCCGCCCGAACGTTGGCTGCGGAAAGCGATAGGAAGTCCGGCAGCACCTCCTCAACATTCCTGCGCCTGCTGTCCGCCCGCAGCATCAGCCAGACATAAACAACCAGCAGCAGCGATCCTGTCGCAATCAGGACTGAGAAAATAACTGAAACGATGAGGAAAAAGTCAGGCGACTGGAGCGTCAGGCCTGGCGAGAGCATTGAGGAAAGCCTGAACATGAAACTGCGGGTGGTTGAGATGGATGAGAGCAGCAGATAGGTAAAAATGGATAGGACAACTGAAAGTATCACTATGAAGCCTGCGAATGCCTCTGGCACGAAATTTATGCCGGAAGTTTCAAGCAATAACCCCAGCTTGCGCATCTGGCTGCGCGAGAAGAGCCGCCCGATCATTTCATAAAGAACGTTGGACATCGAACCACATCATACTATATCGAACTTCGGCCTGGAACCCTCAACCATTGTCAGGAAGATGAATTGCACCAGCCCGATGGCAAGCAGCACTCCGAAAAGCGCGGTTGGGCCGAATGAGACTGATGAGCCCAGGAAGGACACCAGTATTATCAGGAATGCTATGCCAAGCGAAGGGAGGATTATCCCGAATATCATGAAGAACATCACAATGGGGTTGAGCTTCTGCCCGTATGCCTTAAGCTCTATTGCCTGTTCGCGCGAAATCTGGTCCAGCGCGGCTTCCAGGGCGGCTGCGACATCCGAGCCTGATGCAAGCGAGTTCGCCACCTGGAGGATGACCCGCTTGAAGTACTGGGAGGGGTTGGTCTCCGCAACCTCGTGCAGCGCCACGCCAAGCGGAACGCCCAGCGTCACTTTTTCCACAATCTTGTTGAACTCCACAGATATTTCGCCGTAGTCCTGAGAGATGCCCAGCATAGCGTCGAACAGGGGCACTCCGCTTTTGAGCTCGATTAGCATGTGCCTTCCCGCAAACACCAGCTCCTGTTCCATGCGCTTTGCCCTCATGCGGGCCCTTGCCTTCGGAAAATACATCGCGTAGAAGAAAGCCAGGAAAAGAAACACTGGGGCAAGAAGCAGTATCAGAAATGGCGCCATTTCCTGCCCGCGCAGGAAAAGATAGGCGATTACGAGCAGGACCAGGGCTATTGTTATTGCATTTATGAGGGCGGACTGGACAAACCCGGCTGGCGTATACTGCATGTCTGCGCGCACCAGGTCCTTGCGCAAGTCAGGAAAATGGGATGCCAGCGAACGCATGAGATTCCTGAATTGGGAGGGGTCCTGCGGCCCTTCCACATCCCTCATTGGCTGGGTGATAAGCGGCTGGGAGACCTTTGATTTTGAATTTGAAGCGTTTGCCAGACCTGCCTTGTTTTCAGCCATGCATTCCCTCTATATTAATTGTTAGGCACTACTTTTTATATCTCTTGTCTATTTCCTTGCCCAAATTAGCAAGGGCGGGATTGGAAGGCGGAGGTGGCTCCTCACCCCCAACTTGCGGCAGGGCGATTTTTTCCTCGGCCATTTTCTCCTTTACTTTTTGCAGGAAGTCCTCGCGGGGCATCCCGCCCATGGAATAAATTTCATAGAGCCATACAAGATTATCTTTTGCATAGCCCTCCATTATCGCCTCAACCTCCTCCTTGGTCTTCGCCCGGATGTCATCCTCTTGCATCTTGCGCCGCAGCCCGTATTTTGCAGTATCGTAATCCGGCTGCCCGGATTCGGAATCATCTGGCGGCGGCTTTGGCACTTCCAAGTCTTCCTCTTCCAAAGGAAGGGAAGCTGAACCTGATATCTCGTGCTGCTTTTGCCCCTCCATCTGCGAGAGCACCTGCGCTTTTTGAGAAATGCGCTTTTCTTCCTCAAGCTGCTCAGGCGTCTTTTGCACCGGCTCGTCAAGCACGTTTTTCCTGGGCTTGAGACCCGAAACCTGCGATATGGCGCTGAGCCTTGCCTTTGCAGAGGCAACCTCGAGCGGCTGCTCCACTTGCGAGGGGGTTTCTTCTTCCGCCCCTTCTGCCTGCCCTGAAACCTCCTGCTCTTCTTGCTGGTTTTCCCGCCCCTCTTGCTCTGGCTGCTGCCCCTGCTCTTCTTGCTCAGGCAGTTCTTCATCTCCAGCGGCAGGCTCTTGCAGTTTTCTTGGAAGCACTCTGGCAGGCTGCCTTTCCTGCCCTTGAAGCAGAGCCTCGCCACTGCCAGGCTGCGGATATGCTGCGCGCCTTTTTGGCAATCCGCCAGTTTCCCGCATAGGTTGCGAATCCTCTTCTGGCTGCCCCACAGCCAAAGATTCTTGCCCCAAAGCTTGCGGCCGGATTATCGTTCTTCTTGGAGGCAGATATGTCTGTGGCGCCATCTGTTGCGCACCCCCCGGAAGAATGCGCGGCCTGGATCCTGCCCTTGGAATTGGCTGGGGAGAAGTGCGATAGGCTGTTGGAGCTTGGACCTGGCGCATGATGGGCCGCCCCAGGGAGGGACCGGAGGCAGGCCTGGCAGGCGGCGCGGAATATGGCGAGAGCCGTGAAACTGGTCGCGCACTTGCAGCCACGCTTGGTCGAGAAACGGTTGGAGGCTTGTTTGCAGCAGGCGCAACTTGGCGGGACGGCAATGGTTGGCTCGAAGATGCGGCAGGGCGTCTTTCATCCTGATATTGAACAGGAGTGCCGCGTTGTGCGTATGCCACGGATTTTTGGGGCTGTGGCAGCTGCCGCTTTGCTGATTGCATTGGAGGGGATTTGGATTGGAAAACTTCTTTGGAGGGCGATGCCGCTTGCCTTGCCCGGGCGGTTTGGGGCGATTTTGACTGCTTTTGCAAAGCCACCTGCTGCTTCTTAGGGAAACCGCCCTGGTCTTGGGACCTTATTTTCCCCCCAGAAGGCTCCTTTGCCGCAGGCAAAGACTTTTGCGCTTTTCCCGCCTTCTTCTGCTGTTGCGCCCCAGCAGGCAAATTCTTTCTCTTCGCATTAGCCAATTCGCCCTGTCTTTTCCCAGAAACTTTTGGCGCCAGCTTTTTTTTCGCTTGAGGCTGGTTCCAGCCGAGCCTTTGCCGTACCTCGGACTCTTCCTGCGCCTCCTCTTGCGGGTTTTCCTGCCCCTGCGGCCCTTCCGCATCTGATGGGGGCTCCTGCTGTTCTTCTTGCGCCTCTTCCCAAGGCTGCTGCTCATTCACTTGAATTTTGGCTTTTTTCTTCAGGACCGGTTTTGCGGTTGGCCGCTTTTCCATCCGCAAAGGCGCAGCTGGTTCGCCAGGCTTTGCATCGCCTTTTTCGGATGAGGCGTCTGGTTTTTTCGCTATTGCCTGCGCCTTGTACCTGTCCGGGGACAGCTCCCGCACTATGCGTGAGATGCGCTCCATCCTTTTTTCCGCCCCATCGTCCCGCGCCCCCTGGTTTTCATCCTGCTCGTTTTCCTGCCCGGCAAAAATGGGCTTTATGAGTATTCTGCCAGAACTTAGGGATGATGGTGGGAGCGCGGACGCGCCCTTTTGCGCCACCTGCCCATATGCCAAAGGCTGCTTTTGCAAAATAGAGCTTTTGGCAGGGGCACTTGCCTTTGCAGAGGCAACCTCGAGCGGCTGCTCCACTTGCGAGGGGGTTTCTTCTTCCGCCCCTTCTGCCTGCCCTGAAACCTCCTGCTCTTCTTGCTGGTTTTCCCGCCCCTCTTGCTCTGGCTGCTGCCCCTGCTCTTCTTGCTCAGGCAGTTCTTCATCTCCAGCGGCAGGCTCTTGCAGTTTTCTTGGAAGCACTCTGGCAGGCTGCCTTTCCTGCTCCTGAATCTCCTCCTCATCCTCAGGGGGCCTTTGCAAGTCTTCCCGCCCCTCTTGCTCTGGCTGCTGCCCCTGCTCTTCTTGCTCAGGCAGTTCTTCATCTCCAGCGGCAGGCTCTTGCAGTTTTCTTGGAAGCACTTTTGCAGGCTGCCTTTCCTGCCCTTGAAGCAGAGCCTCGCCCTCCCTAATCTGCCTTTCGCGCTGCAATTTCCGCAACAGCCTCTCTCGCGAGGAGAGCACGGGAGGCTCTTCATTCTTTTCTTCTTGCTCCTCTTTTTCATAAGATGCTTTTTCTATTTCCACTGGCGCATCCTGGGCGGCTTGTTCCTCTTTCCTCAGCTTCTCCTCGATTATAGCCCTGAGCCTTGGAGAAAGCTTTGAAGAGGACATCAGACCGGACGAGGAGGGCTGGTCCTGTAAGCGCAGCTTGCGCGAAGCATCGCCAGGCTCGCCGCTTCCATATCCCCCAAATTGCGCAGGGTGATGGGCGGACTCGTTTGCCATCTTCGCCTCGGCCTCAAGTTCGGCTTCCTTGGCAATGCGGACCTCGGATGGAATGCCCTGCTGGTATGGCAATGCTGGCGGGGAAATTTTTTCATCCCCCGAGGATGGCCCCTCTGGCTGAGCCTGAGCACCTGCCCCGCCCCAGATAGCATCTTTTTTGGCGGGAATGCCTGGCACCTTGGGCGTGGTTTGATAGCCAGGCTGTTGGGCTGCCCCTGAGGCAAACTGGCCCAGCTCATCTGCCACTTTCTGCCCAAGCTCAACCTTGGAAGAAGCTTGCGCCACGGAGACATTTGGAGCCGATTGGTAATTGGCGGCGAAAAGCTTGCGCTCTACTTTTTGCGCCTCGGAAACAAGGTAAGCAACGGTGTATTCCTCAAACTCGCGGGGAAATATCTGTGTGGAGCCTTCCGGGCGGAGCTTGCCTGAAATCTGCGAAGGCTTGACTGGCAGCAGTTTGCGCTCGATTTCACGAGCCTGCCGGCTGCATTCGACGAAACTGGGGAAAATGTCATTGGCCGCCATGCGAATATTCTCCTTCACGCGATAGCATCCGGCTGAGGGGCAAAGGCAAACGCCTGCCCTTCCCTGATGCCAATGCGCATCTTAAGGCCCGGCTCATTCCTGGCCATGCCATTCTGCATTTTTGGTAGCCAGGGAAAGTATGTCATCCGGGTTGACATAGTATTGGGAAACTATGGTGCCAACGGTGTCCACGCTTTTCAAGCCGCGCTTGACCATCCAGGAAAATATCTTAGCCTTGTCAGAAACATCCTGGTCTATTTCCTTTTGGGTCAGGCCGGAGTAAAGTGAAAGCGTTTGGGACAGTGTGATCATCTTTCCGACCTCGTTTATCCTGTCGCTTTTCACATCCCAGCGATAAAGGGTGTTTATGTCCCCTCCTTTTTGCACCTCTGCAAATTCAAGAGTGCGGCGCACATTGAGCCTGCGGTGCCTGAACTGGACTACAATGCCAGCCAGCGCAGAGAGTGTCTCTCGCGGCATGGAAATGGGCGGGGTGGTCAGCCTGGTGATTGTCTCCGCCGCATTGTCAGCGTGCAGCGTGGCATAAACCGAATGCCCGGTGTGCATCGCCTCGAAGAGTATTTCCGCCTCGCGCTGCTTGCGCACCTCACCCAATATTATCCGGTCGGGCCTCATGCGCAGAGAATTGACCAGCAGGTCAAGCATGGTTATCTCGCCCTTGCCCTCGGCGTTCGGCTCGCGGGTGACCATGGGCACCCATTGCAGGAAGTTGGGCAGGGTCAGCTCCCGGGTGTCCTCTATGGAAATCACGCGCTGGTTGGGCGGAATGAGGCACGCCATTGCGTTGAGGAACGATGTTTTTCCGGAGCCTGTGCCTCCTGAGACCAAAAGCGACATCTCGTTTTGCATGCAAAGCCAAATGAGGCCGGCAACCTGCGAAGAGATACAGTTGAGCTCGATAAGATAGGGTATTGTCCAGGGGTTGCGGGAGAATTTTCTGATGGTTATTGTGTTGCCAAAGGAAGAGACCGGATACAGCGTGGCGTTGACACGGTCGCCGGTTGCAAGGTGCGCATCCATGACCGGATTGAGAACGTTTATCTGCTTGCCTATCCTCCTGCCTATCATGGCGGATATGTCATATATGGATTCCTCGCTTTTGAGCTGTATGTTGGTTTTGCACCAGCCGTGCTTCTTGTGGTAGACCCAAATCGGCTCTGAGGCGGAATTGATGGCCACCTCCTCAAGATTATTGTCATGCATCAAGGATTCTATCTCGCCTAAGCCAAGAGAATTCTGCAGCAGGTATGCGGTGAGCACCTTCTTGTCAGCTTCTGAAAGCGTGGGAAAATGCTTGCCCAGAAGGAAATTGGCTCGGACCTCGAATTTCTTGCGCACATCATCGCGCTTTTTCGGGTCCATTATATCGGTTATGTCCAGCTTGACCGTGGTGATAAGTTCCCCTTTGAGCTGGTTTAGGACCAAACGCGTGCCCTCGGAAAGCTCGCGGACGTTGACCTCGTATAAGGGGACGTAATCGCCGCTCTTGGCAGTGATTTTTGCAAGCACCTGTATGCCTTCATTGTCATAGACATAAGAGTCGATTGTGCCGTCTCGGGCAGCAGGACGCTTCTTTTGTTCCACCATATGAAAACCCCCTTCCAAGCAAGAGCTATAGGGCAGTCTGCCCCACGACTGTGAATGCTGCGGGATTGTTTAAAATGCTATATCCCGCAATCCATTGCATGGAGCTTTTTGCATTGGGCACGCCCGCCATCGACCTGTTTGCCCGGGTTTCTCAAAAGAAGCTTGCAGAATTGAAAGTTCAGAAAGGAGCGACCAGCTATGTAAGCGCCTTGCAGCTTGCCAAGATGGAGCGCAGCTTGTCGAAAAACATAGCTTATCGCTACCCCGGAGACAACGCGCGCAATGTGTGCGAGGGGTTTGCGGCCCTTGGCGGCTTTTGCGGATACTGCGGGGCGACTGGCCGCGACAGGGCAGCGGCGGAATTCGCCTCCAATCTCGCCAAATGCGGGGTGGCGGCATTCCTTCAGCAAAAAAAAGGCAAGACTGGAAAAATACTGGCGCTTGTGACCCCAGATGGGCAGAGGACCTTTTGCGCCGATTTGGGAGTGTCGGGGGAATGCACCCTTCTAGAAAAACTTGCTTTTGGAAGCGCAAGGATGCTTTTTCTGACCTCCATAACCCTGGGGGTGCCCTGTGCCACCGCAAAGCTTGCCGAAAAATACCTGCAGCTTGCCAAAAAAGAACATAAGCGCGTGGCCATCTCGCTTGAAAGCCCGCCCATGGTGGAGAAAAACCGCGCCAGGCTTCTCTTGATTGCCAAAAAATACGCGGATATTCTATTCATGAACGAGGAGGAAGCAGCTGCGCTTCTCGGAAGGAATGCGGAGGCGAAACTGGCTGCCTTCAAGCCAGCGGCGCTTGTTTTCCTGAAGATGGGAAGAAAAGGCTCTGCCCTGTTCCACAGGGGAAAGAAAACAGGAATACCTGCTCTTTCGGCAAAGGTGCTGGACACCACTGGCGCAGGAGACGCATACGCTGCCGGAGTTCTTTACGGGCTTAGCAGGGGCTATTCCCCTGTTTCATCCGGAAAAATAGGCGGCATGCTCGCAACCGAGGTGGTAAAGAAATTCGGAGCTGGAGTGCCGCATGCCAGCACGAGGATAATAATAAGGCATGGGAAAAAATAAAGCGCTGATGCTGGAGAACACCAGCCATTCACCCAGCTATCTTTTCCGCTTCCCTTTGGGCAAAGTCTGCTATTTTACCCTCATCAACAGTTAGCAGCTTCCGGTTTTCCACAACCAGCTTCCCGTCCACGATTACGTCAGTCACGTTTCCTGCATGCGCGGAGTAGACCACATTTGCCACAAGTGAGTGGGCCGGCGCCATGTTGGCAGAGCGCAAGTCGAGAAGGATAATGTCTGCCAACGCGCCTTGCGCAATCCTTCCGGCACCTATGCCAAGAGCCTTCGCGCCTCCAACTGTCGCTGCCTCAAATATTGCCCTGTCCGTTGCCACAGACGGGTCCCAGCGCGAATTTTTCTGCAGCAGGCCGAGAGTCTTCATTGTCTCGAACATTGAAAGCGAGTTGTTGGAAGCCGAGCCGTCCGTGCCAAGGGAAATATTCATGGAAAACTCCTGCATTTCGGGCATGGGTGCCGCCCCGCCGCCAGACAGCTTCATGTTGGAAACCGGGTTGAGAGAGGCTGAAACGCCGCGCGAGGCGAGGAGACGCACTTCTTCTTTTGTGAGCCAGACGCAGTGCGCCGCAACCATGCGCGAAGAGAGCGCGCCAAGCGAGTCCAGGTAATAGGCGGGGCGCTTCTTGTGCTCTTGCAGGCAGTCAAAAACCTCCTTGCGTGTTTCTGAGAGGTGGATGTGCAGCGGAATGGAATATTTCTTAGAAAGCTCATCTGACTTTTGCAGAAGCTCTTTTGAGCATAGGTAGATGGAATGCGGGGGGATTGCGCATCTTATCCTGCCCCCTGCCTTCCCATGCCAGTCTTTGACGAATTTCTCGCAGATTGAAAGCTCGGACTTGCGCTTGGCGCCAACCCCCATATCAACCATGCTGTACCCCAAAGTTGCGCGGATGCCTGTCTGCGCCACAGCGTGCGCAACCTCATCCATATGGAAATACATGTCGTTGAAGCTGGTGGTGCCGCTTCTGAGCATTTCGGAACAGGCAAGCAAGGAGCCTGCCCGGATTTGGGAGGGGGTCACTTTTTCCTCTTCTTTGCGCACAGTGGCGAGCCATTTCCCCAAAGACATGTCCTGGGCAGAGCCGCGGAAAAGGGTCATTGCGGCATGCGTGTGGGTGTTGACAAATCCTGGCAGCAAAAGCTTCCCCGAGGCATCCAGCTTTTCATCCGCCCTTGCAGCAATAAAGGGCGCGATTTTCGCAATCTTCCCCCCAGCCACAAGCACGTCTGACTTTTTCCCGGAAAGCAATGTGGCGCCTTTTATCAGCAGTGACATGATAGGCGTTTTAATCTTCCGATTTTTAAGTGTATACATCATGCTTATGCGGCTTGAAGAGGGGAATGTGACCATCGCTGCGGCTGCTTTTGCGATAGTTGGGACATTGGCTCTTTTTCTGCTTTCCGAAAGCCCCCAAAGCGCAAGCGTGGCGCAAGCCATCGTGGCACAAAGCAACACGCTTGTCAAGGTTGACGGGGAAGCCGCCAATGTCACATCTGAAAAATTCCTTCTCTGCCAGCAAGTTGAAGCTGGCTTGGGAAATTCTGGAGCTGGCGCTGAAAAAGCCCAGCGCACCCGGATATGCATCAGCGTGAGGGGAAAGGACCTCCCGGCTTCAGCGCTACTGTACGAGGGAAAGATGGTGATTGTGACTGGAAGGGTGAAAGAATACAAGTGGAACAAGTACATCGAGGCAGAGGAAATAACCCCCGGGTAAAGACATGCTGCAGGCGCTTGCAATAGCCGCAGGAATGCTGCTTGGCATATTTTCAGGTCTGCTTCCCGGAGTCCATGCCAACACCATCGCCTCCATCGTCGCCACCCTCCCCATCGCGCCAGATATGCTCCTTTACATTATAGTGGCCGTGCTTGGCGCGCACTTGGTTTTTCAGTTCTTTCCATCAATTTTCCTTTCTGTGCCGGATGAGAACGTAGTGGTTTCGGTTCTGCCCGGGCACCAGATGGCCCTTGAGGGCAGGGGGCGGGAAGCCCTTCTGGTCTGCGCCTCATCGTTGATGATTGCCTCGGTTGCCTCTGCCCTGCTCATACCAGTCTCCCTTTACTTCCTGCCCGCAGCATATTCCATATTGCAGCCGCACATGGCAATCGTGCTTGTGCTGGCGTCCTCATTCCTGCTCGCTTCTGAGGGGCAGTGGAAAAAGATTGCGGTGGCCGCATCTGTTTTCCTGCTTTCAGGGGCAATTGGCATTGCTTCGCTTCGAGGGCCGATAAACGACCCCCTGTTCCCGGCTTTTTGCGGGCTTTTCGCAGGAAGCGGGATATTGCTCTCATTTACAGCCACCCGGGCGCTGCCGAGGCAGGCTGCCGGAAAAACAAGGCTGGATTTCCTGCCCTATGTTGCGGCAGGCGTGCTGCTGGGGATGCTCTCGGATTTGCTGCCAGGCATCGCGGCTCCTGCGCAAATAGCGGTTTTTGCGTCTGTTGTGCTGTCTATGCGCGAACCGCGGAAATTTCTGGCGCTGGTCTCCTCGATTGCCGCCTCGCATACAGTATTCGCATTTGCCGCACTGCTCTCGATAGGCAAGGCAAGGGAAGGCTCTATTGCCATTCTCAATGGGATAAGGCCTGTCCTGCCTGGCGACCTGCCCTCTGTAATCGGAGTCCTTCTGCTTTCAATAGGCGTCTGCGCGTTTTTGCTGATGGCCCTTTCCAAGCGAGCAAGCCTGCTGCAGAACCTTGATTTGAGGGCGCTGAACATCGGCATACTCTCCTATCTGGTCTTTGCGGTCGCAGTGATATCTGGAGGGGCTGGTCTGCTTCTTTTCTCCACTTGCGCCGCCGCAGGGCTGCTGCCCCCTTTGCTCGGGATAAGAAGAACGCATGTGATGGGGCTGATAATCGTGCCCTCCATCCTGCTTTCGCTTTAGCTGTGAAAGCTCAGAGATTCTTTAATGCCGGGTGCCTTTTCTTCACGCGCCAGACTGTTGAGCCTGCGGCTGCGCCGGAAAAGTCATCCATAATGCCTCGCACTTGACCAGGAAGAAAGTCAAGAAGCGTCCTGCCCCCAAATAAAGTTACGCTTTCCAATGTTGATTTGATAAGCGGCAGAAGCTCGGACCGAAGATAATCTGGAATTTCCTTTTCAGACTTGAAAAAATGGAGCAGATTGCTTATGAGGAATATTGCTTTCTTATCTTCTCCGCCATGGTAAAGATTTACCGCGCTTTTTGCGCCATGCTGGAATATGTATCGCAGCGTATTGGCGCGCAGGCTTTCCTTGCTGATATTCATGGCGCCATCAAACGAAATGGCGAGAATCTCCTGTTTCACAAAGTTCTCGTTGGGCCCGGCCCCCACGCCATGCCCTGCGAATGCCGCATTCGCAGAGGATTTGGCAAGCACAGAGAACTTGTGATCAACCTTATACGAGTTGCTGACATTGCCCTGCGCGGACCAAAATCCAGATTCAACCCCGATTTTCCGTTCGAAATCGGCAAGCTTGCAGATGGAAAAGAACTGCCTGTTGAACCGCCTCACCTGCGGATTTTGAAGAACACGCATGTTGAGCTTCGCAGATTCTTGCGCAGGAACGGGCATGTTTTTAGCTATAGCCATTGACATTCACACACCTCTTTATGTGGGCTAATCTGGTTAGAAAGGAATAAAAGGGGATGGCAAGCTGCTGTGCGCGAACTATGCCAAAATCTGGGTGAAAAATGGAGACTCGTCTGATGGACGCGAATTTGCAAGCGCGGCGCAGGGCAATTCCTGCTTGTTCAAAGAAGCTTGCGTCCACCATCCGCCCGTGGTGCTGCGACACGGCTGTCTCGCCAACGTTTACAGCAGCTTCGCGTTGACGACGCAGTTGCGCTGATGCGCGCAACTTGTGGTGAACTTCATTCCCTTACAGTAGCTTGGCGTTCACCACGCCGTCCTGCCCGACACGGTTGGTGACTTTCACCTTGCCGATTTCAGTGTCTACGATTGCGCCTTTTGTAACGATATTCTGACGCGCGTGGTGGCGGTTGTCCGGAGTCTCAAGAACAGTCCTCATTGCCACTTTCTGCATCTTGCCCCCCTTCGTGAGGACATTTACGAATTTCGCCGTCTTGAGCTTTATCTTCCGCACATTGCCGCGCTTGTGCTTGACGCGGCGCATGTCTTCCTTGCCAATCTTGGTCGCAGTGAAAGTTCCGCCAACCAATCGCAGCTTCTTGTCTCCGGCGTGACCGCGCTTGCCCCCCGTACCCTTGATTGTTGAGCCTGATGCCCCGTGATAGTTCTCCATCGCATAACCTCCTTAAGAATAACGAATGCAGGCTCTATTTTCTGGCTTGTGTTTTTAAATGTTCCACCAGACGATGATGACATGATGGTCCTAAGATGCTCATCAGCGGCAAAAAGCATGCAAGAGCTGGTAGGGCTTTCCTCCTCCATAGGGGATTTGCTTCTGATCTCCCCTTCCGCCGCCAGGACAGAAAAGGAATTGGAAGCGTGTTTCCGCCTGGCGCGGGAATCTTTCGCCTCGGGGGGCAATTTGTCTCCAAAGCTAGCAAACGAGGCTTTGCTGTTCTTGTCGCGAGAGGTGAACTTTTCCTCCGCCACAAGAAAAGTCGGGGCTGCAAGCCCGGACGACTTTGTGCTTGTTTGCCCGGGGAGGGTTCCCATAGCCAGACTGAAGGCGAAGCTGAAGCTGACATGCGCCCAATCGCTTGCACTATCAGAGTGGGGGGAAAAAAAGGGCGGCTACAGCGAAGCTGAACTTGCGATTGAGGCGATGGCGCTTTCCAGGATAAGAAACTGAAACTGGGCGGTGATTTTCCCAGCTGACCTGCCCCCCGTCATTTTTTCAATCCCAGCTGCCGATAGATGATGTCTCGGTCGAGCGGGATGTCAAGCCCAAGAACCTTGTGGATGAACACGAATATCTCTATTGCCCTGTCGGCATCCACCTTGCTTTTTGCTATTATGTCCTTCAACGAGGCTTCTTTGCCTATCATTTCATACAGGAGCAGCCCATCCCTGCCATAACGCTTGTATATTGCAAAACCATCTTCGCCATATTTCTTCTTTATCTCTTCCCTGGAAAGCACACGGAAAGTGAAGAATCCTTTCTTCCCGAAATAAGCCATAATCGAATCAATGTCGAAAAACGACATCCTTGTTGAAAGCGAAAGCTCAACGAAATCCCGATTTCCGTCGACCAAATCCACGAGCTCACGCGCGCCTTTGCCGAACTTGGTGGAAAGCTCGGTCAAAATTACTGCCTTTTGCATAAGTGTGAGCTTTGCCATGGCGGGAACATCGACCATTATTATGTCCTCATCCGGCTCTTCCTCCTTTTTCTTCTCAGGTTGCTGGGGCTTTTCGGGGATCTTGGGGAGCTCGAAAGGCTTTTCCTCAGGTTCTTCCTCTATCATGGGCTTGAAGCGCGGCTCGCGGGCAGCCTCCTCGTCCTTTTTAGCGTCCGAACCATCTTCCGCATCATCCGAACCATCTTTCGCGCCGCTTTTCTCACTTGGCTTTTCGAGTTTGATGATGCCCTGCTCGTCCATGAACTCGAGAATCTCAACCAGCTTTGCCTCGGATACTCCGGTTTCCCGAAGTATTTCCTCGGCGGTTTTCTCCCCATCTATCAAACCGTATACGCGGACCCCCAGCGCCCCGTAATTGTCGTTGAGTATCTTTTCCAGAGGGGAGAGCGAATCCGAGTCCATCTTCTCATCCGGCTCGTTGTCCTCTCCAGCCCCGGCGGGCCCTTTGGCATCCGATGGCAGCTGGCTGCCTCCCCTTGGTTCTGGAGATGCTGAATCCGAAGGAATGACGCTGACCATTGCATTGTTGTTCATGAATTCCAGGATGCCTATGAACTGCTCCTCAGACATCCCAAGCTGTGCAATCATTTCTTGGGCAGTTTTGCCGCTGTCGATAAGGTTGTACAGCTTAACCGCTTCCTCGCCGAATTTCCTGCGCAGCAATGACTGGTCCTTGAAAACCTGGAGGGAGGTCTGCGCCTCGCGTTTCAGCTTGATGTCAAAATCTGAGCCTGCCATGGAAAACCCCGCGCGGAAAAAAGGCGGATTTATCGCCTTGCTGCAGAATAGGACTTCCGCACAAATCTTTATAAGGATTGGATTTGCATCGGAAAACATATGGGTCTTGATGATCTTCTTATTTCGACTGGAGTGGACCAGTTGATAAAGCTTTTGCGGGAGCGGGGAAAGATTGAGATGGGGCAGGCTGCCCGCGAGCTTTCCCTGCCTCTGCGCACAGTTGAGGACTGGGCCCATGTGCTAGAGGAGGAAGGGCTCATCAATGTGGAATACAAGCTGACTAAGGTTTATCTTGCCTGGAAGGCCCAAAGCCCGGAATATCTGGCTAAAAAAAGCGAAAAGCTACAGGCAAAGGCGGGCCAGACCAAGCAGGAGCTGGAAATGCTGCTCTCCAAGGTGGAAAAAGGCGAGCAGGACCTCTCAGAGATGCAAGCCGAGATAGCAAGCGCCCAGAATGCGGCCGCTATGGCGCCGCAGGACATCCAGAGGCTCAAAGATGAGATTGCCCGGCTTTCAGAAGAACAGGAAGAAGCGGTCAGCCAGGCTGCCAGGAAGCTGGAAAAGCTCAAGAAAAAAGTCGAGACATTCGGCTCAAAGAGCGGGCTGTCGCAGGGGGCTGGAAAAAAGGGTGCAAGAGACCTCATGGGCGAGATTGAGCTTTTGGAGAAATTCGAATCCGCCCTGAAAGAGCAGCTTTCCGAAAACGAGGACCTGTTCGGGGCATTTGAAGCAAGATCCGAACAGATGCGCCGAAATGTGGAAAGCGGCGAATATCAGAAAGACATAGATGAAATGAAGGACCAGCTTGAGAAAATAGACGACCTGAAAACAGAGCTTGCAGGGGCTATAGAAGCCGTTTCGGAAGAACAAAAGGAGCTTGAGCAGAAAATTGAGCAGCTGCGCGGCCAGTTCGCATCAATCACCGGCAAGGAAGGCTCAATTGGAAAGAGGCAGCTTGCGGAGCTTGCCAAGATGGAGGAGGATGCAAAAAGGCAAAAGACCGCGGTGGCGTCCCAGCTCCAGGAAGCCTTGCAGGCAGTCAAAAAGCAGCAGGCCGCCTTTGAGGCAACCGCGCAAAAGCAGGGAAAGAGCCTTGAAACGCTAGAGCAGCTGAAAAACGAATATGTTGACATAGCAGATGAGGTCAGCCGCGCAAACGAGGCGCTGCTTTCCAAGCAAAAGGAGATTGGCCGGGTTATAAGTTCGCAGATGGCCGCCCTTGAGATAATCAAGGAAGGCGGCCAGGCAGGAATCCCCAAAAACGAGCTGCAAAAGGCATCTTTCCTGCTTGCTGAGCTGAAGCGAGAACAGTCATTGCTTGAGCAGAGGGTCAGGGTGCTGATAAAGGAATTCGAGATAATAAAGCCAGAAGGAACAGCACCTGGGCGGATTTCCGGAGCGGCGGATGGCGAATCCCCATCTTTTGTGGAAAAAGTCAAACTATCCCAAGAAGAGGAAAACGAGTTTGAACGCAAGCGCGAGGAGCTGCGCTCCCTTATCCGCAGGATGTGGGAAGATAGCAAAGGCGGAAGCCACAGCTAATTAACCCTTTCCACAGAAAGGTAATCTTATGGCAAGTCCTTACCTGAAAGCAGCGCTTTTGACAGCAGCAATAGTGTCGCTTGGATTTTTTTTCATAAGCCAGCTTGATGCCATGAGGGCGAATGAAATTCGTTCCGAGGTGGAGGGGCTCTTATTCCAGTCCGAAGCCGAACGCATGCTTTTCACATACTCGCAGCTGATGTCCAACGACACGGATGAAATATGCATCTACCTGGATTCTTCTGCGCAGACCAAGGCTTCCCAGGCTTACGCACTATCCGAAAAGATAAGGTATTATGAGCAAAGCAACCTGGCTGATGCGAATTATGACAAAATAAGGAATCAATATTACCTTTCGAACATGGGTCTTTACCTCAACATACGCGCAGCCGAGACATATTGCGGAACCACGCCTTATGACACCGTCCTTTTCTTTTACAAAATCAAAGAGGACTGCCCGGAATGCCGGGCGCAGGGCGGGGTGCTGGACAACCTGCGCAGGACAAGACCGAATCTGCGGGTGTTCGCCTTCCCCTATGACACCAATCTGCAGTTCATCGATGTGTTTGTGAAGCGCCACGGCATTTCGCAGGTGCCTGCCCTTGTGATAAACAACAAGGATGTGCTTTTGGGGCTGACTGATGAGAATGGGGTGGCAACCCACCTGAGCAAGAATTAGCCTGGTGTTGCACTTGGCGGAAAGACCCCTGGAAAAAGAATTCAAGCGCTCCACAATATACATACCTGAAAGGCGCGAGCTTGCCATCCTGGGAATGATACTTATTGCGATTTGCCTGTTCCTTTTCCTTTCAATATCATATCGGATAATATTCGTCGGGTACACCATACTGTCAATATTCATATTCAGCGCGTATCTCATCATGTGGCTTGAGGGCGCGAAGGATGAGGCGCATCTGCCCGCCCCCAAGCGCTGGCCTGATGTGACCGTGATAATCCCTTCATACAATTCCAAGCAGACGATATTCGAGGCCATTGACGCGTGCAAAAAAATCGAGTATGAGGGGAAGCTTGACATACTTGTCATTGACGACGGATCCACCGACGGGTCATATCAAACGCTTCAGAAAACCCCAGGCATCAGCCTGCTGCGCAACACCAAAAACCGCGGCAAGGCATCTGCGCTCAATTACGCGATAGGGAACTGCAAGGGGGAAATAGTGGCATGCATCGATTCGGACACCTATCCCGCCAAAGACGTGCTTTCAAAATCAGTCAGGCACTTTTACGAGCATGAGAAAGTCGCCTCGGTGGTGGTATTCGTCTGCGTGAACAAGCCGCGCACAATACTGCAGCGCATACAGGAGATAGAATATTGGATTTCGTTCGGGTTCTTCTTCCGCACCATTGCCAGCATAGACGGGCTGTATGTAACGCCAGGCCCGACCGCGCTTTACCGCAAGGACATATTGCAGCACCTGGGCGGATTTGACGAGCAGAACCTCACCGAGGACATGGAAATCGCCCTTAGGATGCAGAAGAACGGGTACAAGATACGCGCATGCCACGAGACCTCTGTCCTCACAGATGTGCCAGGCACGATATACAAGCTGTATCGCCAAAGGCTGCGCTGGTACCGCGGCGGTGTCATGAACATACTAAAATACATAGACTTGTTCTTCAACCCAAAATACGGCGATTTCGGGCTGTTCATATTGCCGACCACCCTTGGCAGCGGATTCTTCGCCGCGCTTTTCATGGCATGGACCCTGATGAGCTGGAGCAGGAATTTCTTCGATTGGATATCCCCTTTCACATATAACATTTCCGCAGGCATGAGCGCAACCTTCGCCGGGCTTGGCAACGGGCTTTTGACATTCCAGTCCGCCTGGATACTGGGGCTTTTTTCGCTTGCAATCTGGGCCTATTTTCTGATAAAGTCGTTTGAGATAGCCCATACGGAACCGAAGCCGCGCCATATCCTGCCATTGCTATGCATGCTCTGGGTATATCCGATTTTCATCGGATTTGTGTTCATGGTCGCATACATCTACGAGCTTTCAGGAAGGAAATACACCTGGTAGGAACCATGGCAGCCAATTGCATACTCGGAGGCACATTCACATACGTCCACCAGGGGCACCTGCGCCTTCTTTCAAAATGCAGGAAATTCACCCGGGTGGTTATCGGCCTGACAAGCAACGAGTATGTGCGCAGGCACAAGATATACCCTTCTCTCCCCTATTCGAAAAGGCTGGCGGGCCTGAAGGCGGCGCTAAAAAGGATTGGGCTTGCCCGAAAAACAAGAATTGTGAAGATAGAGGATGAGGCTGGCGGGGCGGATTCTGAACAGGATTTGGATGCCATAGTGGTAAGCGAGGAGACTGCCTCTGCTGCGAAGCGGATAAATTTGCGCAGGAGGAAACGCGGCCTGCGCGCACTGGAGATAATCGCCGTTCCCCTTTTGTACGGGCAGGATTTGCGAAAGATTTCCTGCACGAGGATATTTGAAGGGCAGATTGACGCGGAAGGGAAACTAAGAAGGCCCCTGATGGTGCAGGTGGCAACCGACAACCCCACCAAGCTCAAGGGCGCGTCAAGTGCGCTTGCCAGAGTGTTTGGGAAAAAATTCGCCATTACGCACCATTGCGAGGACTCGCGCGTTTGCAGGCACCCGTTCAACGAGGAAACTTTTGCAGGGGCAAAAAACCGCGCGCACGCAGCCTGGAAGCGGGCGAATGGGAATGCGCGGGGAAGAAGAGGCGGCGCTGCAAAAAGAAAAGGTTGCGACTACGCGCTTGGCATTGAGTCGGGCTTATTCTCAGGCATGTGCCGCGGAATGCACATCGACATCACCATCTGCTGCGTTTACGACGGGAAAGAGGAAAGCTACGGAACCGGCATGGGCTTTGTGGTGCCCCAGCGGATTGTCAGGCGCATAGTTGCGAAGAAAAGCGATTTGTCAGAGGCGCTGCGGGGAATGACCGGCATAAAGAAAATCGGCTGGAGGCAAGGAGCATTGGGCTGGTTCTCAGATGGAATGATGCACCGCGCCGAGCAGATAGAGGCTTCTGTCGCATGCGCCTTTGTGCCGCGCATCGCCAGGGCCAAAAAGGGAATGGAATATTGAGAATTGTGCCGTATGTTTTGGGGTTTACAGACCCTTTCTGAAGAAGTCAAACTGCATCTTCGAGAATCTTTCTCGCCTTGGGAAGAAGCTTCCTTTTCTTTTCCTGATGGGCCGCAAGCCAGCCAAGCACATGCTCCGAGTAGAGCGCCTTGCATTCCCCGCAAAGCACCTTGCCACCGGTGCAATCCAGGCGCATTTTCTCAAGAGTTTTTTCGTCTTGAATGAAGTGGAAGCGCATAAGCTCGTGAAAGACGCAATTGCCTATTTCCCCGCCAGCACTCTTCTGTTCCACAGCAGTGGTCCTGCCCCCAGTAAGAACCGCGGAAAGCTTTTTCTTCGCAACCTCTGGAGAATCGGAAAGTGACAATGTTGTGGCCGGGTCTCGCTTGCTCATCTTGCTCTCGCCTTTCAGGCTGCGCATTATCTTGTGGTAGGTTGCCCCGGGCAGCACCAGCTTTTCCTTGAATGCTATGTCTCGTGCGAATCTGATGTGCGGATCCTGGTCCACGCCCACCGGAACTATGACGCGCTTTGGGCCCCCGAAATCCTTGTGCTGCGGGAGCAATATGTCCCCCACTTGCGTGAGCGCTGCGAAATAAAGCGAATAGTTGCGATCGCCGTATATCGCTTTGAGCATTGCTGGCGTTGCCCTCTTGGAAAAGACGTAAGCCATGTTCATGACGCGCCGCTCCTGGCTTTGCTTGTATATGTATGCGTTCTTCTCGTCAAGGCCAAGGGCAAGGAAATCGGCAAGATTGGATATTGCTGTCTCGTGCGTCTGCTCCATGCTAAGCCCGTTGTCAGCATATGCCTCAAGGTCGGCTATTGCATAGAACACCTTTGCCTTGAATTTCCTCTGGAAGAAGACCATCTCGTCCGCGGTGAGCTTGCTGCCAAGATGGAACTGGGAGGACGGCTTGATGCCTGACATTATGGCGACCTGCTTGCCCTCCATGGCGTCTTTCAGCCACAAATCCAATTCGCGGTGCGCAAAAAGTATGCCGCGGCGCGCTAGGTAAAAGTCAAGCCGGGCGGCAATTTCCGGATTTATCTTCGACATGCCGAACTCTTCGAACAGCTTGGAGTAGTCGAATGACTGCTCCGATGCCCACGGGTCAATCTTGTCCATTTTGCAAAAACCTCATATGGGGGGAAACGGCTTTTTTTTCCGGGCTTCTTTCTTATCCCCGCCCACAGGGCCGATGACAAATCCCCTGTCAGTGATTGAAGCTGGCTGGATTTCATGCTCGTGGCGGCAGCCGCGCATCTTTATTACCTCAACCGCCCTGTTGCGCCTGCCCCCCTCGCGCAAAAAAGACAGATGGATGAAGCCATCTGCGAACGACTCCAAGCCGGAAACGGTATGCGGAAAACTGTGCTCCGAGCCAGGCACATCCTCAGATGAAACCATGCAGGTCGCCTTCCACCCCTTCAGCGCGGAAACCAGCTTCAACGTGTTTGTGCGCCTCTCCTCAGGATTGGTGTACAAAAGTGCGTATGGGGTTATTGAGTCGACCACCACCCGCTTTATGCCAAGGGTTTCAATCAGGTCGTGAAGGGCGCCTTCCTGCTCCACGAACGCGGAAAGCTCGTTTTGGGGGTATTCGATGAAGACCACTTTCTGCTTGCGCTCAAGCTCCATCAAATCCCAGCCGAATGAGGCAAGATTGGCGTATATCGAGCTTTTCTGCTCGTCAAAGGACAAAAACAGCCCGGGCTCTTCCTGCTCAATCGCCCCGTTCACCAAAAACTGCGAGACAAAGACCGTCCTTCCAGAACCTGTGCCGCCCGCAACCGCGACCACACTATTTTTGAGAAGGCCGCCCCCCAGCATCCTGTCCAGCCCGGCAATGCCGGATTTTACCCTGGGCACGTCCATAATAGCACCTACTGTTTTTTCTCCAAAAGCTTCCTGCCAAGCTCGGAACGCTGCTCCATCTTCTTTTTGTACTGCTCAGCCTCTTCCTTGGAAAGGACGCGTTCCATTATCATGCGGGTGAAATTCAGGCTGGTCTGCGAAACATCAAGAATCATCCCCTGCGCTTCGCCAAGGGAAATGCGCACCTCATCGGGGCGGAGTATCTCCACCCCTATCGGCGAATATTGCGAAGACACTCGGACAAGGGTGGAAAAATCACGCGCCAGGAGTTTGACTTGCGCCCAGGTGGAGAAAAGGTTGTCCTTTTCAGCCGGCTGGTCTATCTCACCGACTGCGTATATCACGCCAGGCTCCTTGGTGAGCCTGCTTATGAAGCCAACCATGACATTTTTTACCTCTTCCGATGTCGGGGCATGCAAGTCGAAATACACCATTGCGAGGCAGCCCCCCTGCCCTATCGCCTCATCTGTGATTTCGTCGACTGATTTTTTCTTTTCCATCACAATCTCCGCTTTGATTACCGGCGCTTGGATTTTTTAACCTGACTATTGGAGTGGCGCCAATGATGGGCGGGCAGGGCTTTGTATGCGGGGAAAACTGGCTGCGACCAGAATTCCCACTACAAATATAAGGGAGCGCGCAGTATTTTCGGCATGGGCAATGGCAAGGACAACAAGGGTGATGAGAGCGAGTTTTCTGAAGATGAAACACTTGCACGTGCGCCCGCAAAAAAAGCTAATGCAGTGGCGCCACAGGCTGAGGAAAGGGACATTGCGGATGCGCAAGAACGCGTGGACACCTCTAAAATGACATCCGATGATGTGAAGCTGGAGAAGATAGTCGCACTTCCAACCTGGAGGGAGATGCTGCTGGACTTGGTTGCGGCCAAGAAGCTGGACCCCTGGAACATAGACATTGTGGAGATAACCGGGAGCTACATCGAGCGCATAAACAAGATGGAGATGCTGGACTTGCGGGTGCCTGCCAATCTGATACTTGCAGCCGCAATACTGGTTCGGTTCAAGGCCTCTGCGCTGCGCTTTGAAGAGGAGACCCAAGTCGTGGTCGAGGAAACATATGTGGAGGAGGATGCCTCGCCAGAAGTGATACCGGTGCTGGAGCTCAAGACCCGCATCCCCCCCAAGCGCATGGTCACGCTGGACGAGCTGCTGCTTGCCATGGAGAAGGTTTTTGATGAGCAGAAAAAAAGGGAAGAAAAGGCGCAGAAGATAGAGATACCCGCCGTGATAAACATCCACCTCCCGGAGTTCAACATAGAGCAGAGGATGGCTGAGGTGTACGAACGGGTGCTCCAGGAAAAGGACAGCGAGGGGCTTGCAACCTTTTCAAGGATAGTCAATGACGGCACACCTGTGCAGGTTGTCGCAACACTGCTGCCGCTTTTGCACCTGGTCCAGGACAGGAAGCTCTCGATATTCCAGGAGAAGTTCTTCGGGGAAATTTTCATCAGGGTGAAGGGGGAACTGCAATCTGCGCCAAAGGCGAAGTGAGATTAAAGAGCATGCGAGTTGGTTTTTATGGATTCGACCCAGGCGGAAAGAATAATAGAGGCTGCGCTTTTCATGAGCAGCAAGCCATTGTCTGTTGCCGAGCTTGGCAAGCTTATTGGCGTTGCCGCGCCAGGCTTTGTGTCACAGCGGCTGGATGCGCTTAGGGCGAAATACGACTCCGCGGGGAGCGCGATTGAAATAGCCTTGGAGGAGGGCAAATATTACATGAGGCTGCGCGCGGACTATGTGAATTATGTGAAGGATTTTGCCCAGCAGGGGGAAATATCCCGACACGCGCTTCGCACCCTGGCTTACATCTCCAAAAGCGAGGGGATAAAGAAGTCCCTTTTGGCAGACCGGCTGGGCTCCACAATATACCAGGATATTGCGGAGCTTGTCGAAAAAGGATTTGTGCAGCAAAAAAAATCTGGCAGGACAAAGAGCTTGTCCACCACCCCAAAATTCAAGGCTTATTTCGGCAGCCAGGCCTCAGCACCCAAGGAGGAGGGCGGGCAGGCAAAGGCGGAATAGGCATTTGGGCGCGCAAACCCGGGTAATCGGTTTTAATTAATTGCGCCATCATCTAAACGAGAGGTGTTGGGATGCTTACGCTGACAAAAGAAAATTTCGACAAGGAAACCGGGAAGGGAGTCACGCTTGTGGATTTCTGGGCCCCCTGGTGCGGCCCTTGCAGGATGCTGGGGCCTGTTGTGGACGCTCTTTCGCTTGAGATGAAAGAGGTCAGATTCGGCAAGGTGAACGTTGACGAGCAGCCAGAGCTGTCAGAGAAATTCGAGGTCGCCTCCATACCCACCCTTCTGCTTTTCAAGGACGGCCGTGTGATTGCCAACCGCGTGGGCGCCATCACAAAGGAAAACCTGAGGGAATGGATAGGCTCCAGCATGAAAGGCTGAGAAAAATAGGATGAAGCCCGCACCTTAATCCGGCAGGGCGCAGCATTTGCAGCGTGAATGCAAGCAACAGCCAGCCCCCGCCTTTTCCAGCCTGGCATCCTCTCAAATGGGGATAAGGATAAATAGCCTAGCGGACACCATAAACGCATGGACTACTCTGCGCCAAAAGGGATGCGGGACTTTCTGCCGGATGAAATGAACCGGCGGGAGTTTGCCATAGGAACGATACGGTCGGTTTACCGCTTGTTCGGCTTTGCGCCCATGGATACGCCGGCGCTTGAAACAGCCGAAGTGCTGGAGAAAAAGTGCGGCGAGGAGATAAAGGGGCAGCTTTTCAGGGTGGATGATGGCAGGCTTGCCCTGCGCTTTGACCTGACTGTCCCGCTTTCGCGCGTGGCATCCTCCAACACCTTCAAAAAGCCATTCAAAAGGTACTGCGTTGCTCCTGTCTGGCGCCGCGAGGAGCCGCAGAAGGGGCGGTTCCGCGAGTTTTACCAGGCTGACGCGGACATAATCGGCTGCCCCTCGGTGCGGGCAGAGGCTGAGCTTATCGCAGTCGCATGGACCGCACTTGAAAAGCTTGGCTTTTCTGGCGGGGTAGTGCGCATCAACGACAGGAGGATAATTTCGGCCATTGCCGCCAAGCTCTTGCCCGGAAAGGAAGGGGCGATACTGCGCATTTTGGACAAGCGGGAGAAAATAGGTGATGAAGCTGCCATCAGGATGTTCGTGGAGCTTGGGGCTGAGGAAGGCAAGGCTAAAAAGCTCTTAGCCGAGTTGACTGCATCGGGAAATAACGGGAGCAGGCTGAGGGTGGCAATGACTTATTCCCCCGAGGCCGCCAAGGACCTGGCAGACATCATGGTGCTGGTTTCGGAGTACTCGGACAAGATAAAAGTCGAGCTGGACTTTTCCCTTGTGCGCGGACTGGACTATTACACTGGCGCGATATTCGAGATAAAGCTGAGCGAGGAGATAGGCTCGGTCGCAGGCGGAGGAAGATACGACGGGTTGCTTGCCATGTACGGGCAGGGCGACGCGGCGGTTGGGATTTCGCTTGGGATAGAGCGGCTGCTTGCCCTGATGGGAAAGGCAGGGCAGGAAAAAACCGGGGTTTTCGTTGCCGCTGCAAAAGACGAGTTTTACCCCTATGCGCTGCAGGTCTCATCACAGCTTCGAGCCGCAGGCATCGCAGCGCAGACCGACCTGAACAGGAGGAACCTGAAAAAGCAGATGGAATACGCTTCTGGCTGCTGCGAGTGGATTGTGGTGGTTGGCGAGCGGGAGAAAAAGGAGGGAAAAGTCACCCTGCGGAATCTTACGAATGGGAAGGAAGAGATGCTGAAACTTGAAGAGGCTGCTAAGAAGATAAAGGCTGGCTAGATTACCCTTTCACCTTGATGAGCCTTGTCCTGCCCTTCCCTAGCGTTTTGCTTTGAACCTCAAGTATCCCGTTTTTCTCAAGGCGCTCGATTCTGTTGCGAAGCGCGCGCTCCTGCACGAATTTCTTTAGCCTTGAATAGAGCTGGCCTGACTCTATGCCGCCTTTTGCCTCCTCCACTATTTTTTGGTCTATCTCGTCAAGGTCGGCAATCTTGCGCTCTGCTTTCACTGTGGATGCCCCCAGCGCCTGCCCTTCCATCTGCCGCACATGGGAGACCAACACGCGAGGCGCATTTTCCCGCTCGGCAGCCTTGCCAGCGGACAAGAGCAGCGAGAGGGCAACGCGCGCGTCCCCGCCGTTCTTGAATGCTATTGCCGCGCAGAGGGGGACGACTTCGGCATCAAGCACATCCGGGGCAAAGGCAAGCTTGGCGCGCCGCGAGACTATTTCTTTGAGCTGCGGGACAGTGTATGCCGGGAAATTCAGCGTGTGCTGCACGAATGAGGAGCGCACGCGGGCATCCAGCCTGGTGTGGAATTCTTCATCGTTTGTTATCGCAATCACGCCGGTTTTGAGCGAGTGTATTTCGTTTGCGCGGCACAAGTCGTAGAGCACCTGCACGCCTTCTTCGGATGACTCCAGCCTGTCTGCCTCGTCCAGCACCAAAATGGGTATCCGCTCCTCTTTTTTCGCTATTTCCACAATGCGGGAAAACACCTCATCAGCCGCAATGCCTCGGCGGGGCATGGGCTCGCCAAGCGAGGCTGCCAGGAAGGAGAATATTGCAAAGCGGCTAGAATACTCCCAGCAGTTGATGTAGACGGGAAGAGGGCGCTGGCTGTACTCCGAGAGCTGTTTGAGCACAAAGCGCGCGGAGGATGTCTTGCCTGTGCCAGGCGTTCCGATGAGAAGCGCGTGCTCGGGCTGGCGCTTTTCCGCCGCAGGCTGAAGGCAATAGACAAGCTCGCGTATCTCGCGTTCCCTGCCAGGAAGCTCATCTGGCAAAAAGTCGGGAAGAAGGGCCGACTCGTCGCGGAATATCCTGTTCTCCCCTTTTGAAGACCTGAATATGTTCGAGCTTGCCATCAAAATCTCCTCAAAAGCATGAGCCTGAACGGCTTGAAGCCTGCTTTTTTGTAAAGCGAAAGCGCGCGCTTGTTTTTCTCCCTTACCAGCAAGGACACGCTTTTCATGCCATTTTTCTTCATTGCGGACATGCAGGATGAGAAAAGCGCCTTGCCCGCCCCCTTGCCACGATAATCGCCTGCCACGAAAAATTCGGTTATTCTTGCCGTACCTGGGCGCGTGGTAAGCAGCTTGTTCCCGAATATTGCGCCTGCCATCTTCCCATTGTCCTCTGCCACAAGGCAGGCGCCCTCCACCCGGGATTTGAAGGAATCAGTTAGCCACGCTAGTACCATTTTTGGGTAGGGCTCTTGGAAAATCTTTGATGCCATGCGCGAAAGCGCAGGCAAATCCCCTGCGCGCATCTTGCGTATCTCCATAATCCAAAAGTCGGAGAGGAGTTTTATAATTGTGAAGCTAAGGTGGATGGGGCATTGCGCAGAACATAATCCAAAAGCCATTGCCCGTCATCGTAGGTTTTGATTGTCTCTAGGTCGCCGCGCCCCGCCTTGATCTCTTTCTCACGGCTTTTCAAGACATCGGCATATTTCTTGCCGCTGCTTTTCTGGTCGAGCAACGCAGGGATTAATCCCCTCTGGGTCACGGCCGCCCTGCCAGTGCTCTCGTTTGAGACGAATGAAAAATTGATTTTGGGATTTTTTTCCATATAATTAGGCACTGCCCCAGAGCTGCCGCAGCTCCCCATGACAAACAGGATATTCGCGTCCACATTACCAAAAATCTCGGGTGGAATGTTGTCATTCAGGCTGTAGCTATGCCCCCTGAAAGTCAGTATCATGTTCGAGTCGGTTTTTAGCCTGTTTTCCAAAAATTGCCTGTTTGTGCCTTCCTCTTGGCAGATGAGGATTATCCGCCTATTGCCATTTTCATATATTAGTTCGCCATACTCGCCTTTTTTGGGCTTCCCGCACAGCAGCTGCGCGTCCCGCATCGCCTCCTTAAAATTCCCGCCTTCGCCATTGCCGCTGTCCTCTTTGTCGAAAACCTGGACAAGCACTTGCTTGCCGTCTTTTGAGCAGAAAAGCGAGGGATTGTAAAATGCTTTTGAAGAATCTTCAAGCGTGCCTTCCAGGTACTTGCGAACAAACTCGCGGGCTCTGTTGAATTTTTGGTCGCCCGAGGCGGTTTCGCCTATTGCCTTTAGCAAATCTTTTGCCAGTCCAAGCGACTTTATGGCCTCGAGCCCGTTGCCGAGAAGATAGAAATAGTTGGCATCGAATTTTCCGGATTTTATGGGCTCGAAGATAAGCGGCACCAGCTGCTTGAACCCAGCACCATCCAATATGGAATCCGGCCCCCCGTGAAGCCTGCCGTAGTTCATTGCCCTGAAAAACAGGTTGCGGACCAGGTCTGGATTCGTGTCGATAAGCTGGTTTTCTTGCAAGAATTGGGACAGGGAGGCGCCATTTTCCCCGAGAAGCTTGTTCAGGCGGTCGAATAGCATATTGTTGGAAGATGTGTAAAATAAGTTAGGGTCGGACATTAGAAGCCCGAGAACCTGCGAGAGATTCAGAGAGTCCACATATTTCTTTCTGTTCTGTCCATCATCATGCAAAGAATCAATCGGCTCGCCAAGATCGGTTGCCACTCCATAGGCGACAATGCGCGGCATAAGCAGCTGGATGTTTTTCAGTGGGTCGGCAAGATAATTATTCCTGATGTCCTCGGATATGCGGGGATCGAAGAAGGAGGCCATTGCAAAGACCGCCTCTTTGCCTGACTGGTTTAGGATCAGGCTTATGGACATGGGATTTTCAAAAAACCTGTGCTTTTCCGGCTCAAAACCGGGATGGGAAAACATTGTTGAAACCGCCTTTAGGATGCCGGATGTTTCTGCCCTGCCCCTCCCCTTCAGAATAGCTGCCATTGGCTCAAGATAATCCGGATTGAATTTGGGTTCGGAGAGCGTTCCGGAAAGATTTATCAATGCCCACTGGGTTTCGCCAGTGTCGCCCCCCTGCGTGTTCCTGATTATCAAATCTGCGATTTTCACGAATAAATCCAGATGTTCTGGCTTGAATTCGTGTGCGGAAATAAGAGAAACCGCAGAACGGACGCACAGGAATGAATCTTTTTCATTTGTCTTGTTTATTGCCCAATCGAACGCTTTTTCGAATAATTTCAGGTTTTCAGTGCTGGAACCGTTGTCGGAGATGAAAGCGGATAGGGCATGAAAAACATGGTAAGTCTCATCCTTGCCTGCGTTCTTCGTAAGCTGTTCAGCCATTTCGAAGCATTCGGGCTTAAAATTCGAGTTGGAAATGAGATTGGCGATGGCATCGATGTTCCAAGATACTTCTTTTCCGGTTTTATCCTTATTGATGCGCATGACAGTTGCAAGATACTCGGGCTTGAAGTTTGAATCAGAAAGAAGATTGCCAAGTGAAATCAACGCCGAATCGTCTGTTGTTTTCTGCCCTATAACCAAGACCAGGCTTTTCATTTCGCCCAAAAACTTGTCCAGACCGCCTTCTGGAACTTTTTTTGCAAGGTTTTCCGCCATTTTGTCAGAGCAGAAGTTGGGGCGAAGCGCGTTCAGCTCGTTTTTGATGGTTTCTGAGTAGGCTGGACCCAGAAATGGGTTTGGGCCCAAAGCCTCATGGGGCTGAAATGGCAAGTTTTCGGTTTTTCTAGTGGCAAAGATGACCATCGAATCATTCTGGAGGAATTATTAATGCAAGAGGATAAAAATGGCACGGGAGGGGAATTTCGTGGTAAAGGCAGTCGCAGACCTGCACATGCACTCCAAGTACTCCAGGGCGACCTCGCCTGGAATGGAACTGGAGACTTTGAGCAAGTGGGCGAAGATAAAGGGCATTGACCTCCTGGGCACTGGCGACTTCACGCACCCCGAGTGGTTTGCCGAGCTTCAGGCAAAGGCGATTGAGTCGGACTCGGGCTTTTTGCAGTATGATGGCGTGAATTTTGTGCTGTCAGCAGAAGTGTCCTGCATCTACACGCAGGGAGGGCACGGACGGCGCGTGCACCTTGTGCTGCTCTCCCCCTCGCTCGAAATAGTTGCGCAGATAAACGAGGCGCTTGGAAAGAGGGGAAATTTGAAGTCGGATGGGCGCCCGATATTTGGGATGTCCGCGATTGAGGTATGCGAAATAGTGCTTAGCGTTTCTGACAAGAACCTCGTAATCCCCGCGCACATATGGACTCCGTGGTTTTCGGTTTTCGGCTCCATGAGCGGGTTTGACTCGCTTTCAGAGGCGTTTGGGGAATACGAAAAGCGCATTTACGCAATTGAGACGGGCTTGTCTTCCGACCCGGCGATGAACTGGAGGCTCTCCGAGCTTGACAGATTGCAGCTTCTTTCGAATTCAGACTCGCACTCGCCCGAGAAAATAGGCAGGGAGGCCAATGTTTTCGACTTGGACCACCTCAGATATGACGAGCTTTACGAGGCGATACGGTACAAGGAGAAGAAAAAGCTTGCCTGCACCTACGAGTTTTACCCCGAGGAGGGCAAATACCACTTTGACGGGCATAGAAACTGCAATGTGAGCTTTTCGCCTGAGGAGACGAAGAAGCGCAACGGGATTTGCCCAGTGTGCAAAAAGCCGCTTACTATCGGCGTCCTTTCCAGAGTGGAGCAGCTTGCAGACAGGCAGGATGGATTTGTACCGAAAAACTCCGTCCCGTTCGAGTCGTTAGTGCCGCTCAAGGAAGTGATAGGAGAGGCGATTGGCAAAAAATCCACCACCAAGGCAGTGGATGAGAACTATTTCAGGCTCATAAAGCATTTCGGGAATGAGTTTGCCGTGCTCCACGCCCCTCCTGCGAGGCTGAAAAAAGTTGCAGGCGAAAGGGTGGCAGAGGCTATCCGAAGGGTGGAGGAGGGAAAGGTGAAGAAAGTCGCAGGCTACGACGGGGAATACGGAAGGATAATCATATTCGACGAGAAGGAGGGGAATGCGGATATGGAGGAAGGGCAGAAGACGCTTGGCGATTTTTAGGGCAACAGGATGGGTTTCAAATCGCAAACCAGCGGTTTTAGCGCCTTGATTATGGATTCCTCGTTCTTTTGAAGGAAATAGTAGGCCTGCTTGGAGATTTGGGAAAGAGAAATCAAATCATGGTATAATATGCCGGCAGGAGGCAGTTTTCCAAAGCGCATGAACAGGCTGCAAAGGTTGCCGGAGCAATCCAAAGAAGCCATGGAACTGCTTAACTGAATATCGCCATTGCCAAGATAATGACGCTTGCCGAAGTAATGAATGCCGACGTGGTACGTACCAAAGTGGGCGAACACGCGGATTTTCTTGTTGTTTGACAGTTCAGGATAGGAACCAATCAGGTCGCTTTGGTAGCTGCCTATCGACTGGATGATATCGTTCTCGCGTTCGATGTTCGAAATTGCGTATTTTTTGCTTGCTAAGAGGAAGTTTTGAGCCGTTTTTTCCAGTCTGCCTTTTGAGACGGAGTTCCACGATGGGCAGTTGGACAGTAAAATCGAAATTCTGAACTGCTCTCTGATGAATTCATCGTGGGCGCCCATGAATTGACGGGTTTGCTTGTGGACTTCTATCGGGAAATAGGCGATGCCCCTTGCCAGTGCCTCACGATATTCATATTCGGCAAATGGCGGATCTCTGAGCGGAAATGGGCCGAGGAGGCGATTTATCCTGTTGCGGGGGAGGGGAGTTTCTGCCTGTTGATTGATACGCCCGCGTATCATGCGAAAAGCATCAGCCGACCTGTTGCGCAGGGATTTTGTATAATCCACCCCTTCAGGGGCTATTACATCTGGCTTGAATTTTTCAATTATGGGCAGGAGATTCTTGAAGTTGCTCTTGCCGTGCTGGCCGAAGCACAATAGAATGTGGAGTTTTTGCTTTTGCACCAAATACTGTTATCGCTACTTGTTAATATACCTTAGCCCACACCAGAACCGAAGCCTTTGAAGGCGCAACGCAGCGCAAAACCGAGCCCCTTTATAAAGTTTTGAGCCACTTTTAGGAGTTGGGAAAAAAGAAAGAGTTGTGGTCTTATGGCAAAATCAATCGAACTCAAAGTCGCCGAGGCGCTTCAAAACGATGTCGGGCGAGGGCTGGTCAGGATAGACTCCAAGGCGCGAAAGGAGCTGGATGTCTCCACCGGGGACATAGTTGAGCTGAAAGGAAAGCGCAGCACTGCCGCGCTTGTCTGGCAGGCGCACCCGCAGGATGAGGGGCTCAGCATTGTGCGCATGGACGGCTATTTGCGCCAAAACACAGGGGTTGGACTGGGGGACAAGCTGGTGGTCAAAAAAGCCGAGCTCAAAGAGGCGAAAAAGGTGGTGCTTGCCCCCACGCAGCCCATGAAATACTCGCCTGGCTTTGACCAGTTTGTCAAAAAGAAGATGGTTGGCCGAGCATTGAATAGGGGGGACACGATATTCATCGGGGTTTTCGGAACCTCGTTTCCCCTTGTTGCGGCGTTGGTGCAGCCGGCAGGAATAGTTATTGTGAATGAGAACACTGAGCTGGTGCTAAAAGAGGCGCCTGAGAAGGAAACTGCGCAAGTGACCACTATTTCATACGAGGATGTGGGCGGGCTGAAAGACGAGGTGCAGAAAATCCGGGAGATGGTGGAATTGCCCATGCGCCACCCCGAGCTTTTTGAAAGGTTGGGGATAGAGGCGCCCAAAGGGGTGCTGATATACGGGCCGCCAGGGACCGGAAAGACGCTGCTTGCCCGCGCTGTGGCCTCAGAGTCCGAGGCGAATTTCGTGCACATCGGGGGCCCGGAGCTGGTCAGCAAATTTGTTGGCGAGTCCGAGGAGAAGATGCGCCAGATTTTCAAGGACGCGCAGGAGAACGCGCCTTCCATAATTTTCATGGATGAGATAGATGCCATTGCCCCAAAAAGGGAGGAAGTCACCGGGGAAGTGGAGCGCAGGATGGTTTCCCAGCTGCTCACGCTTATGGACGGCCTGAAGGCACGGGGCCAAGTCATTGTGATTGGAGCCACCAACCGCCCCAACAGCATTGACCCGGCGCTTCGCCGCCCGGGCAGGTTTGACCGTGAAGTGGAGCTTGGCGTGCCTGACCGGCAGGGAAGGAAGGAGATACTGCAGATACACACCCGCAGCATGCCCCTTGCGCCGGATGTCAGCGTGGATGAGCTGGCAGGCATAACCCATGGGTACACAGGCGCGGACATATCTTCCCTTACCAAGGAGGCGGCCATGAAGGTGCTGCGCAGGATATTGCCCAAGATTGACCTTACCCAGGAGTTCATACCCCCTGAGATATTGGACAATTTGCAAGTCACACGCGAGGACTTCTTCAACGCGCTTCGGGAAGTGCGCCCCTCTGCGTTGCGCGAGGTTTTCCTGGAGAAGCCCAACATACGCTGGGCGGACATTGGGGGCTTGGACAATGTGAAAAAAGAGCTCAAAGAGGCTGTGGAGCTGCCCCTGAAAAGCCCCGAGGTTTTCACACGGATGGGAATCCGCCCTGTGAAAGGGATTCTGCTTGTCGGATTGCCAGGCACGGGCAAGACAATGTTCGCAAAGGCGGTGGCAACAGAGACTGAGGCGAACTTCATATCTGTGAAGGGGCCCGAGGTGCTTTCCAAATGGGTGGGTGAGTCGGAAAAGGCGGTGCGCGAAACTTTCAGGAAGGCGCGCATGGCGACACCCTGCGTGATTTTCATAGATGAGATAGATGCGATTGCACCGCACCGCGGAGGCGGGGACGAGGGCAACCGGGTCACTGAACGCGTTGTGGACACCCTGCTTACCGAGATGGACGGGCTGACCGGCCTGAAGAACGTGGTCGTCATTGCCGCCACCAACAGGCCCGAGCTTTTGGATATGGCCCTCATGAGGGGAGGTAGGTTCGACAGAATAATCGAGATACCCGCGCCCGAGGAGAAAACTCGCCTGGAAATACTCAAGATACACTCCAAGGGAATGCCGCTTTCCAAGAACGTGGACCTTGCAGATGCAGCAAAGAAGACCGATGGCTACACCGGCGCGGATTTGGAGAATGTTTGCCGAGAGGCAGGCATGAGCGCCATACGCAGGAGCGTGGATGCCAAGGAGGTCACGCAAAAGGACTTCGAAGATGCCCTGTCACTTGTAAAGCCCTCGGTTACCAAGCCCTATGTGGAAAAGATAAAGAAGTTTGCGCGCGGGGAATCCAACTCGATGTACAGATAAATTCCTGGCACGCGCAATTGGGGAAATGGAAGGGCGCACGAAATTAAGGGCTTGACGATAGCAGGTAATCTTATGGACCAGTTCAGGATAGGCAGGCAGGAGGCAAGCGAGATAATAGTATCGATACTGGCGATAGCCCTGGTCTTCACCTTCTATGATTCTGGCCTTTCTGTGAGCCCATCAGTGTTTATCTTCTCCATGGCTGCGGCGGTGATAACGCTTGGCAGCGGCTTTGTGCTCCATGAGCTTTCGCACAAATACTTTGCAATAAAATACGGGGCAAGGGCGCAATTTCGCTCCTGGCCCGCAGGATTGGCATTCGCACTTGCCCTGGTGGTCTTGCCCCAGATATTCGGATGGCAGCCCATTTTTTTCATTGCACCAGGCGCGGTTTACATCTACGCCATGCGCAGGATTAGCCTGAGGGAAAACGGGATAATATCGCTTGCCGGCCCGGCGATGAACTGGGTGGTCGGGTTTATTTTCCTCTCAATTGCCCTGCTTTTCATGGGAAACGACATAGTCTCGGCAGTTGCAATCCTGGGCTTTCGGATAAACTTTTCCCTTGCGCTTTTCAACCTGATACCCATATTCCCCCTCGACGGAAGCAAGGTTTTGGCCTGGGATTGGCGGATTTGGCTGTCCTCCGCCCTTTTCACCCTGTTTTGCCTGATGATGCTGCCAGCCATTCTTTTTGGTTAGTCTATGAAAGGTGCCGAAGCTGTGCTAAGAAAAGTCTCCTTCCTCGGGCAGCAGGCAGTTGAAAAATTCCGTGTTGAGAAGAAATACCGAAACTGCGCACTTGACAGGAGCATACGTATCGGCCGCACCAAGCGCGAGGCAAGGCTTCTTGCCCGGGCAAAGGAGGCAGGCGCCCTCTGCCCCATCGTGTATCAGGTGGATGGCTTTTCCATCCGGATGAAATTTCTAAGGGGCAAAATGCTTTACCATGAGCTGAGGAAAAGGAGGATAACAGCCTGTGAGATTGCAGATGCCGCGGAAATGCTTGTGAAGCTGCACTGCGCAGATGTGGTGCACGGGGACTACACCCCTGCGAATCTGATGAACACCCCCGAAGGCATGGCTGTGATTGATTTCGGGCTGGGCTCGATAAGCAACGATGACGAGGACAAGGCAACCGACGTGGTTATGATGAAAAAGTCCCTTGGCGCAGACGGAACCGAATTCCTGAGGGCGTATTGCAAGAAGGGCGGAAAGCCCTCCATCATCAGGATGGTTTCCGAAATAGAAAAAAGGGCACGGTACATGGAGAGGGGCTAGATGGGTGGGAAAAAGGAATGCAAGGCTGGGAGCGGGGGAAAACCCGCCAACCGCAGCCAGCAAGAGAGGATTGAGTCGGACATAGAGCAGTTCTACACGAATGTGAAGGATGTGAGGGAAACTTCAGAAACAAAGGATGTGCTGGACCTTGCGCGCCGCTACTGCCAGGACACGAAGTATTTCCTTGAGAAAAAAGATTATGTGACGGCATTCGGCTGCATAAACTACGCGCACGGACTGATTGACGCAATCCGCAAGAAGTGGAGGGAAAGCTAAGGTGCCTGGGCAAAATGAGCATTTATATTCTTATTGGGCAATAAAGAGCAAAGAATTGACGTTTAGGTGACTTATTGGGAGCAAGACCAAGGAAATGGAAAAAGAAGGGCCGCATGCGCTGGAAGTGGCTCAAGAAGAGGCGCAAGCGCCTGAAGCGCAAGCTGAAGCGCAGAGTGGGCGAACTGTAATCAGTTAGTCTGCAGGAAATAAGCTTCATAGCGGAAGCTTTGGCAGCGATTTGTCACTGGCTAGGTGGCTTCTTTCACCTGACTATAGCGCCCAGTGAAACCAAATCGCGGAAAAAATCCGGATATATTCCATCCAAGCATTCTGCGCCGCTTATCGTAGTCGGGCCTTGGGCGCAAAGCGCGGCTGCGGCGCAGCACATTGCCGCGTGGGCATCCCCTTCTGCGTCAACTTCGGCGCCTTTGAGCTTGCCCCCCCGAATCATCAGCCCTTCGGGTATTTCGGTTATTGAGGCGCCCATCCGGGTCAGCATGCCGGCAAGCCGCCTGGCCCTTGCGCGCCGTGAGGGGGGCAAGCGGGCAAACCCGAGCAGGCGGCTGTCCCCTTTAGCAAGGCAGGAAAGCACCAGGGCATGGCAAAGCAGCTCCCCTGCCTGCGCTGCATCGACATCGGCAGCCTCCAGCACCCCTGCCCCGGCAGTGAATGAATCCTCATGCGACTTGGAAAACGCCCCGAAATGCGATAGCATTGACTCCAGTTGGGGGAATTCCGGCATGCCATAAAGCGTGCATTTGCCCGCAAGCGCGCCTGCCAAAAGCAGATAGGAGGAGAGCCGCCTGCTTGCCGGCACGGGAAAATCCCCTAATGGCGAATAGCCCTGGCCCCCAAGCAGCATGAGGAAGTCCGGCTCTTCCACCACAAACTCGATGCCCGATTTTTTCATTATGCCTATCGTCGCATCCAGGCAGTGCCGGTCTGAAAAGCTCCCGTCTACCACTATGCTAGTCTCTTCAGCCCGAATAGGAGCCCCAAGCAGCATGCCAGAGAGAAGCTGCGTGCCAAGCTGCGGAAAATAGGCTATTTCCCCTGATTGTATCGGCCCACGCAGCTGCAGGGGCAGCGAAGCTGAAGGGTTGAAGGTATAGGCTGACAGGTGGTCAAGATAGGAGGTGAAAGGCCTTAACGAGCGGCCCAGCAGCCCGCCCGCGCCAGTGAATTTGACTTCGACTGGAAAGTGGGAGCAGATGCCCATGAAAAGCTTGAGCGAGGTGTTGCTCTCCTGGCAATCCAGGATGGGGGGAAAGGATGCCTCGCCCCCGCCCAGTATGTCAATCGTCCCTTTTTCATATTGTATGTCTGCCCCGATGCGGTTGCATATCCCTATTGTAGAAAGCACGCTTTTTGAAAGCTGGGCATTGGAAAGCACGCTCTGCCCGTCTGCAAACGAAGATGCGATGATGGCCCGGTGCGCCACTGCGGATGAGGCAGGGGCTGCCTTTCTCCCGGAAATTATGGAACGGCGCACCTCCCTTTGCATGCCAGATGGTCTCAGGCAGGCTTTTTATCACTTATCGGGCTGAAGTGGAGCATGGCAAAAAGGATTTCAGAGGGAAGCCTTTCGCTGTTTGTTCCAGAGGGGGTTTTCTACAATCCCCAAATGGAGCTTTGCAGGGACATCTGCAGCCTGGCTGTTGGGGCGATTGGCGGCAAGATTTCAGTGGCGGATGCGATGTGCGCAAGCGGGGTGAGGGGCCTTCGCTACAAGAAAGAGAACAAGAACGTGGCGAAGTTGGCGCTTTGCGACCTGAGCAGCAAGGCCGTTTCCTGCGCAAGGAGGAACGCGAAGGCAAACAAGGTGAACTGCAGCCTTTCCAGGCAGGATGCCAGGCGTTTCCTGCAGGAAGAAGAATTCGACTTTGTGGAGCTGGACCCGTTCGGTTCGCCCTCGCCTTTCATTTTCGATTCATGCCGCTGCATGAGGGCGGGGGAGAAAAGCTACTTGTCCGTGACTGCGACCGACATGGCTGTGCTTTGCGGCGCGCACCATTCAGCCTGCCTGAAAAACTACGGCTCAGCGCCTTTGGACAACGAGTTTTGCCACGAGAATGCCGCCAGGATACTGGCTGCCAAAGTGGCCCTCACAGCCGCGCCTTTCAACCTCGCATCAGAGCCCATCCTCACCTTTTCCCACCTGCATTATGTGAAAATGATATTCGAGCTTGAACCTGGCGCGGACAGGGCAGTCAAGGCGGTGAAAACTGTTGGCTTTGTGTCTTACTGCCCCAAGTGCTGCTACAGGGAATCTGCCAGGCTCCCAAGGAGAAACTCCTGCCCGCACTGCGGGCATTCACTCGAATACGCCGGCCCGCTTTGGATAGGCGGGCTGTGGGATGAAAAGCTCCTGGCAAGAATGCAAACGCTCAATGCAAAGAGGGATTATTCGAAAAGGGGGGAGATTGGCAAGATACTTTCCACGATGGATGCCGAAAGCAAAATAAGGGCATATGGCTACTATGACCTTCACCATCTGGCAAAGAAAATGAAGGGCAGGATAATGGGGATTGAAGAGGCGCTTGGCAGCCTTAGAAAGAAAGGGTTTGCGGCAGGGCGGACGCATTTTTGCCCGACCGCGGTGCGCACAGATGCCCCGCACGGAGAAATCATCAGCGCACTTTGCAGGAGCAATGGCGAGGCTTAATGATGAACGAGCCTGAAACTATAGGGAAGATACTTGGGATGAAGACCGTTGCGATAGTCGGGCTTTCTGACAAAAAGGAGAGGCCCTCATTCAGGGTGGCATCTTACCTCAAGATGCAAGGATACCGCGTGGTGCCGGTCAACCCGTCAGTGCAGATGTGGATGGGGGAGAAAAGCTATCCCAGCCTTGAAACCGTCCCATTCAAGATAGACGTGGTGAACATTTTCCAGAAAAGCGAGAAGGTACCGCCCATAGTTGCATCAGCAATTGAATTGGGGGCAAAGGCAGTCTGGATGCAGGAGGGTGTAATAAGCCCTGCTGCCGCCTCGGAGGCGGAGGAGGCGGGGCTGCTGGTTGTGATGGACAGGTGCCTCATGAGGGAGCATGCCGGGCGGGCATTGGGGGATAGGCTTTGATTTATTAACGTTTTTCCGTACAATCGAATGCACGCCACTGTAGCTCAACCTGGGAGAGCAATCGGCTGAAGAATTGCCAGCGGAGTAACGGACGCAGGATGCGCCAAAATCCGCCGGTGGTTTCGGCACCGATGTGTTGCTGGTTCAAATCCGGCCAGTGGCATGGACAAAACTATAGAGACGTTTTGGACAATCTGCCTCGGTAGCTCAGTCTTTTCTTGAGGGTGCGCCCTCTTGAGACTGAACGGTAGAGCGATGGACTGTTAACTGTTGCGAATGCAACGGCAGCAATCCATAGGTCGCAGGTTCAAGTCCTGCCCGAGGCGCTTCGCCATCAGTGCAGTTTGGAGCTGAAGCTCCAAAGCTGTCGCAAACCTTCGGTTTGCTCCATCCTGCCCGAGGCGCTTCGCCATCCGTGCAGTTTTGCGCTGGCGCGCAAAAGAGGTAATCATCATGGCAGACGAGAAAAAAATAACCGAGGAAGAGGAAAGGGTTCGCAAAATAGTCGATGAGGCGAATGAGAAGCTGATGAAAGAAAGCGATGGGAGGCCCTATCTTCTGGTCCTTACCACCTTGCACGAAGTAGACCGGACAGGGGACAAAAGCAAGCTTGCCGCCCAATGGAACTGGCGCAGCAACATAGACAGCCGCCTTGAGGGCAAAAGCGAGAAGGAAGCCGAGGCTGCAAAGACGCTTGTGGGCTTTCTGGTTGAGCAGCTGCGCGCCGTCGCAGAGCATCCGGAAAACGGAATAAGGAAAAAATATGGTCTGCAGTAAGCGCCTTTTCCCCCACATTCGCCCGGGGCAGGTGCAGCGGGACTTTATGGGCTTATTTTACAAGGAATAGCTCGGCTGTGCGGGCAGCCACCTTTATGCTGGCAACACAAAGAGATGCGAAGACCAGCAGCAGAACTCTTTCTTCCGCCCCAAAGCCGAAATAAAGCACCAGCGCGGCAACTGCTGGGAAAAGAGCCAATATCGCAAAATTGAGAATACCCGAAAGGAACGCTGTCGGCGAGACGGTTTTTGCCCTGGCAAAGCCGCGTATCTTCAAGCGGCGGAAAGCCAGGTATTCATTGCCAAGAAGCAGCACCAGCCCCAGAGAAAACAATATCGCCCCCAGCATGAAATTTGCAAATGACATTGATAATGCGCCAAGCAAAAGCAGAGCGCCAAGGGAGATATTGAACAGAAGCGAAATCAGCGGGAATTTTCTTTTTTCCTCAAGAGTGAATGTAAGCATGATGTCATCCCTTTGCTATCTTAGACCCAGCCGCAAAGCTGGTGGGAGGCAACTCGTCCTCTATCTGCAAGAGGCGGTTGTATTTTGCAGTCCGCTCTGCCCGCGCAAGCGAGCCGGTCTTTATCTGCCCGCAGGCTATTCCGGTTGCAATGTCCGCTATCGAGGTGTCCTCCGTTTCCCCAGAGCGGTGCGAAACCACCACGCCCATGCTGCTTTGCCTGCAAAGCTCTGCCGCGTCAAGCGCCTCGGTGAGCGTGCCAACCTGGTTCACTTTTAGGAGAAGCGCGGATGCTGAATTCGTGGCTATGCCCCTCTTCAGTCGGGAAAGGCTGGTGACAAAAATGTCGTCCCCCACAAGCTGCACCTTGCCGGAAAGCCTCTTGTGAAGGGCCGCAAACTCGTCAAACGCCTCTTCTTCAAATGGGTCCTCGATTGACTCCAGGGGGTATTCTTTTGCAAGGCGCACGTAAAAGTCTGAAAGCTGACCTGCCGAGAGCTTCTTGCCGTCCACCAGGTACTTTTCAGACTTTGCCTCGAAGAAAGAGGATGCCGCAGAATCAATCGCAAACTTCACTTTTTTTAGGTAACCGCAATCCTCTGTTGCAGATTCTAGAAGGTCGAGTGCATCGCCGGTTGTTTTGCACGGAGGGGCAAACCCCCCCTCATCCCCAAGCCCGGTTGCCTGCTTGCCGTATTTTTTCGCAATCAGCTCCCCAAGAGAATGGTAAATCTCAGAGCCAGCGCGAAGAGCCTCTGAGAATTTTTGAAAGCCGATTGGGAAAATCATGAACTCCTGTATCGAAAGCCCGCTTCCGGCGTGCTTGCCCCCGTTGATGACATTCATCATTGGAGAAGGCAGAATCGGCTTTTTTCCCCTGGCAATTATCCGATAAAGCCCCACCCCTTCCTCTGAAGCTGCGCATTGCGCGACAGCAAGCGAAACCGCGGTGGTCGCGTTCGCCCCAAGCCTTGACTTGTTGGGCGTGCCGTCCAGGTCGCAAAGCAGCGCATCTATCGCGCGCTGGTCCGATGCCTCTGCGGAAAAGAGAGCCTTGGCTATCGGGCCGTTGACGCTGGCGATTGCCTTTGTCACGCCCTTGCCGCCATAGCGGCTTCCCCCGTCTCGAAGCTCGAGAGCCTCGTGCACGCCTGTCGATGCCCCTGAGGGCGCGGTCGCCCTCCCCCATCCCTTTTCAGAGAACACTTCCGCCTGCACGGTCGGATTGCCCCGCGAGTCGAGCACTTCGCGGGCTATGACTTTGGTAATCCTAGGCAAGACTTCACCGGAATTAAGAAGCAGTGATAGTTAAAAAAACTCTCGGTCTGCCTAAAGCGCCTTGAACTTGCTGCGCTTGGCTATGTTGCCCCAGCAGTCCTTGCATATGACGAAGCGGCGCACTTTCTTGACGCGCTTTGCAGACTTCTTGCAAGCCTCGCAGACGTTCTTGCTGCAATAGTTGCATTTTTCAGTCGTATAGCACTGGTCGGAGCATCTTTCGCAAATCAATCCATCACCTAATAGCGTTGACCTCGATATAAGGGCAAAGTAATATATATGTTATTCTGGGGAGCCTCGCTTCTTCTCAAATGAGATTGAAACCTCCGCTTCGCCTATCGCCCATTCCTTGGAAAAGCCGCCTGATATTTTGGCGAAGATGACTTCCTGCGCATTGACCTGGGATGCGAGCTCCGAGGCGTGCTTGCGCAAAATTGAGGCAAGCTCCTTGTCATCTGTTTGCATGTGCAGAGATATTGCGTCGGACTCCACCAGCTTCCTTTCCTTCCTCATCAGCTGCACGCGGCGGGCCACCTCCCGCACCATCGCCTCCTCATATAGCTCGCGCCTTATCTCTTTTTTGAGGTAGACCTTGCCGCCGTCAAATGCGGCTATTGCAAAGCCCTCGGATGTCTCCTCCAGGCTGACCATGTCAGGCTCGATTGCAAACTTATCCGCCAGAACCAGCTCCTTGCCACCGCCAGAAATCCAGGCTGATATTTCAGCGGGGGGCACTTGCTCCAATGCCTTGATTGCGGCTGGCGATTCCCGCTTGAATTTTGCCCCGACTTTCGAGCGGTTTATCGAGACTATTATTTCCGTCTTGGGCTGCTTGGCCGCCCGGACCAGGCGCACATTCCCAAGCGCCTCTATCAATCCGGAGAGGTGCTCCACAGAAGAAAGCACTTCGGTGGACTCGGAGACTATTCGCGCCTCATCCATTGGCCAGCGCAGAGGCACATTCGCCTTTTGCCTTGCCGAGGCGATTGCCGTGCCTATCTGGCGGGAGATTGCGAACCTTTTCTCAAGCAATGCATCGTGGCGCCTCTTGTCAGCAACAGGCCAGGAGAACAGGCTTATTGATTTCTTGCCCTCGTATTTTCGATAGAATGACTGGTAGATTCCCTCGGATATGAATGGCGCGATGGGGGAAAGCAGGCAGAGGGATTCGAATATTGCAGAATATAGCACTGCAATTGCCGGGCACCCATCGCCTTCCTCATCTATCCTCTGCTTTGCCAGCTTCATGTAGAACCTGCTGATGTCCTCAAGAAGGAATTCGCGCACCGCCTTGGCTGCCAGGTGAGGCTTGTAAGAATCGAACGCTCCCCCGCATTCAGATACGGTTGCTGAAAGCCGTGAAAGCAGCCACTTATCCTCTATGCGCAGATATTCATCGGATGGGATGATTGGCTTGGCCTGTGAATTGCAGAATCGTGAGAGGAACACGCCCAGGTTGTATATGGTGCCTATCGTCCCATGCGCTTCTTTTATCTCATTCCAGTTGAAGCGCAGGTCTTCCCACACTGTGTTGGAAAGCGCCCAAAGCCGGAAGGAATCTGCGCCGTACTTGTCAACCACCTCTTCAAGAGGTACGAAATTGCCCACCGACTTGCTCATCTTTTCCCCTTTTTCATCAACGAAAAATCCGTGCATTAGAAGCGTCTTGTAAGGTATCTCGTTATTGAGCACAACCCCTGAGCCTAAAAGCGAGTAGAACCAGCCGCGCGTCTGATCTTTCCCCTCCACTATGAATTCTGTGCGCGCAAAGGCTTCGTTGCGCCTCTCCTCTTCGGAGAGTGATGCCCATACCGCATTGCCAGAGTCGAACCAGACGTCGAGTATGTCCGGTATCCTGTGCGCGGCAGAGCCGCATTTTTCGCATTTGAGCTTCACGCGGTCTATGTATGGGCGATGAAGCTCTGAAACGGGGGGAAGCTCAGCCCTTGAGCTGACCACTTTGAGGTGGCTGCAGCTTCCGCATTTCCAGATGGGCAATGGTATGCCCCAATAGCGCTGGCGACTGATGCACCAATCCGGGGCGCCTGCAACGAATTCGCGGAAGCGCGTTTTTGCAAACGGAGGGTTCCAGTCGCAATTTTCTATCTCAGATAGCATCTTCTCCTTGAGCTTGCTTATCGTGATGAACCACTGGTCTGTTGCCATGAAGATGAGTGGCGTTTTGCAGCGCCAGCAGTGGGGATACCTGTGGGTGACTGAAGAGGAGTGCACCAGCGCTTTGCAAGCCCGAAGGTCCTCTATCACCTTTTCAGAGGCTGCCCTCACCTGTGTGCCATGGTAGGCTCCGGCATCCCGGGTGAATTTGCCAGCCCCGTCCACAGGTGAGAATATCTCCAGCCCGAACCGCTTGCCGATTATGAAGTCCTCAGGCCCATGCCCCGGGGCGCAATGCACCAAGCCGCTGCCATCCTCAAGGGTGACAAATTCGTCAGACAGGACGACCCTGCGTTCGCATTGCTTTCCGATTTTGTCCTGGAGGGGGTGCTCGTACTTTTCTTTCTCAAGCTTCTTGCCCGAGATTTCCCCGAGCACTGCGGATGGCTGCCCCACCAAGCCCATCAGATGGTCCAATCGGTCCTTTGCCAATATCCAGATTTCGTCCCCCACCCTCACCTTCACATATGTGTAAATGGGGTGCGCCATTATTGCCATGTTGGAGACCAGCGTCCAAGGCGTGGTGGTCCAAATGATGAAGTATTCGTTGTCCGAAGAGACCGACTTGAATTTCACATATATTGACGGGTCGGACTGCTCTGAGTATTCCAGCTCGTAGTTGGCAAGCGTGGTTTCGCAGCGGCTGCAATAGGGCACCACATACACGCCCTCGTGCAGCAAACCTTTCTGGTGTGCTGCGGCAAGGGTTTTCCAGGAAGATTCGATATAGCTGTCTTTGTATGTTATGTAGGGGCTTTCGAAATCCATCCAGACACCGCAGCGGATGAACTGGTCCGAAATCACGCCTATATATTGGGTGGCAAAGACCTTGCATTTCTCCACAAAAGCCTCCACCCCGAGCTTTTCAATCTGGCGCTTGTCAGATATTTTGAGGGTCTGCTCTACTTTCACCTCGATTGGAAGGCCGTGCGTGTCAAAGCCAGGCTGCGCCCGCACCGAAAAGCCATTTGCGCGCTTGTAGCGGCAGATTGCGTCCTTTATGGACTTGTTCCATGCTGTGCCAGGATGTATCTGCCCGGTGGCATAAGGGGGCCCGTCGCAGAAATAGAATGCCTTGCCCACCTTGTTCTGGAGCTTGACCTCTGAATATATCTTCTCCTTTTTCCAGAAATCCAGAATGGAATGCTCCAGTTTCACTTGGTCATGCAAAGGCAATCACCTAAGAGAAGTAATGCTTGGACAGCAAAGCCGCCGGAGCGGCACAAAGAGCCAGAGGAACCGGAAAAACCTGGGTCATTTCCCCGAATTTTACCCCCAGGGACAATGCTGCGGCAAAAAAACAGGCAACAACGGCAGCGATGAACATGTATTCCGCTCGCTTTGGGGCAAAACCCGATTTCAAAAGCGCTGACCGGGCGAAAAAACCCGCCTGCGAAAGCGCCAGAAGGAAGATGAATGCGGCAAGCGAAAAACCGCTTGGGGAAAACAGAAGCAGTGCTAGCGCCGAAACTGCTGCCCCTGCCGCAAGCGAAAATGTGAAATCATCCATAGCTTTCCCCGATGCTGGCTAATTGTTATGCCCAATGTATATAAGTATTTGTCGCAGCAAGTAAGAGGGGGGGAACATGTCGGAATACACGCCTTGGACTGAGGAATACCGCCCGCGCAGCCTGAAGGACATTGTGGGCCAGAAAGAAACCGTATCAATACTCAAGGCTTACGTCAAGGAAAAGAACATGCCCAACCTGCTTTTTGCCGGGCCGCCCGGCATTGGGAAAACCACTGCCGCCATTGCGCTTGCCCGGGACTTGTACGGCGAGAGCTACAAGGAGAGCATATTGGAACTGAATGCCTCGGATGAGAGGGGCATAGATGTTGTTAGGGGCAAGATAAAGGACTTTGCCCGCACCGTCTCGCTGGGCGAGGTGCCTTTCAAGATAATCTTTCTGGACGAAGCTGACTCGCTCACCAATGACGCGCAAAACGCCCTTCGCAGGACGATGGAAATCTACGTGAACGTGACGCGCTTCATACTATCTGCAAACTACTCATCGAAGATAATAGAGCCCATCCAGTCTCGCTGCTCCGTTTTCCGCTTCCGCCCTCTAAGCGCGGAGGAATGCAAGGAGATGATAGACCGGGTGTCAAACGGGCAGAAACTGAAGGTTGACGGAAAGGCGATGGAGGCCCTTCTTTATGTATCCGAGGGGGACATGCGCAGGGCCATAAACGCGCTGCAGGGGGCTGCGCTGCACTCGAAAAGCATCACCGCAGAGTCTGTTTACAAGTCCTCAAGCAGGGCAGAGCCCGCCGAAGTGAAGCAGATGATGGAGCTGGCGCTGGACAGGAAGTTTATAGATGCCAGAAAAAAGCTGCATCAGCTGATGATAAGCTATGGGATGTCAGGGGAGGACGTGCTGCTGCAGATGTACCGGACCGTGGATGCGCTTACCATAACCGAGCGGGAAAAAGTCGCAATCGTTGACAAGATTGGCGAGTACAACTTCAGGCTGGTCGAAGGCGCGAATGAGATGCTGCAGGTCGAGGCGCTTTTGGCCCAGCTGCTGCTGATAAAATAAGCAGAAAAACAAGATGCGCAAACCTCATTTCAGATGCAACACGGCCTGTTACAAACATATAAATACTCTTTCCCAGTCAAGCATATACTGAGTTTTGCGGTGCAGAAAATGGCTGGGAAAAAATTCGCATATAGGCATTTTTCGCCCATGCCCAGCACCGCTCTTATTCTGAAGCTTGTCTGTGCTGGATGAGCACTGGCTTGTGTGGCTGGCAAACTGCACGGGCCTCCGGACCGTATGACCATTAGCGGTCGCACTTTTTGCGCCCCTTTTGGAATAGGGAAAAACGGAGGGGTTTGCAATGGAAAAATTCGGAAATGCTGAGAAATGCTGGGCCGGAAGACCCAGAAAGATGACACGGGAGCAAGTCGCCCTGGCGCTGCAGCTTTACTTCAGCGAGGGCATGCCAGTCAGAGAGGTGGCTGATGCCATGAAGGTGTCGCACATGACTGTTTGGAGGGCGATTGTCCGTTCTGGCGAACCAGAGGCGCCAGTTGCTTTTTCTCCAGCCTGGAGATGAGGCATGTGCGAAAAATGCGTGCGTCTGCCAGGTTTTGGAAAGCCAACATAGCGTCCTGACCTAAAGCTTTGCTGGCCTCTGGGGGAGCATCGCCCTGCGCAGCAAGAAACTGTTCCTTTTTTTATTTTTTTAAATTCACCGCACCCTGAACCGGAGAAGCGCGGCAAAGCCGCCGTACCCCTCAAGCTCGCGCCCGCCGTCGGACTCGTGCGAGAAGACGACCAGCTTTACTTTTTTCTTTTCCGCCTCCTCCACAACAGCCTCTATTTCCTTTTTGTTGCGCAGAAGCTCATCTATCACCATGATGGTTTGGGCGGATGATGCGGCAACTGCGTTTTGCACCTCCGCAAGACCATAGGCAACCAGGCCAGAATCCTTTCTCAGCCGGGTTGAGAACTCTTCCATGAGCGCAAGCTCGTTTCCCGCCCTCTCCTCAGAAGCCACCTTTGAGACAACTCCGCGCTTGAGAAGCTCGTTTATGCCCGTGCGCTCTGCGTAGGTGCAGTGCTCCACTATTATTTTCTTGGCAAGCTCAGGGAATTTCTGCTTTATGAACTTCATGAGGTTCTCAGCGCCAAAGCCTGGCCCAGCGACAATAATCCGCCCAACCTGGGAGGATTGGAGCTTTTTTGTGATTTCGCCGAAAAACGCAAGTTTTTTCTCATCGAACCTGTCGTCTCGCTTGCTCGCGCAGTTCTCCAGTTCAAGCTCGTATTCCACACCGTAGCCGCGCAATGTCGCGTAAATCGCCTTGCTCTCATCCATCACCAGCATGCCGAGCCTGGGGCGTTTCGTCTCGGCAACCGCCTGCTTGATGCGCGAAAGATGATGGGACATCCATTTGTCCTTGATTATTGAAACAGGGAAATCCTGCTCTATGTCCACTGTATGGTAGGAGCCCTGCTGGACAAATTCAGCCGGCGTGCCCTCGAGTATTTTGCCTGTGACGCGCAGCCGGTTGGCAAAGCGGGAGAACTCCACCTTTTCCACAAGAAGCTTGATTGTGACCGGCTTTTTCTCGCCCGCGTCCCCCTCGGTTGCCTTGTAGCGCCGGAACGACTTGGAGAGCACCCTGTCGCCAGGCTGGAGTATGCGCTCTATGTGCCACAAGTCCTCTGTGTTCTCGGGAGTGAGCCTGATTTCGCCCTCTTTTGGGTCCTGCTTGCCAAGCTTCATGTGAAGAAGATGGGGCGATGGGATTTAATTGGTTGGCTTGGAAGGGCGGATTTCCTTGGTGATGGGAGCCTCCGGCACTTTAACAACGCTGTCTGTGGATGTGGAGTCTTGGCTGGCGGCATCCAGAAGATAGTCGGGAATCTTTTCATCCCCGAAAATCTCCCGCATCCTCTCCTTGTGGATTTCGTTTATTTTCCCAAAATTCCCGGCTTCGGCAAGCGCAGAAATTTCAGGATCCACCAAGTCTAGCTCTGCGCAGTATCCATACAGGGCAGAAAGAAGTATCGCCTTTTGCTTTATTATCGCAATTGTCTTCCTGCGGAACAGCTTTTCCTCCTCAACTATGGCAAGCTGCTTTTGCTCGCACTCGTCTGCAAGCTTCTCTTTCTTCTTGAAGGACTCCCGGTCCAGCTTGTTCACGCCCCACCCGAAAAAAATCATCCCCCCGACATTCCAGAAGAATTCTGTGAGCGGATTGATGAAATTCTTGATTGCCGGGTCTGTATGAAGGGTCTTCCAGAAATACTGCATTGCGTGTATCGCCCCGTCCAGCTGCCCCGAGGCGAAAAGCGCAAAGCCGGATGCCATGCCTGCGGCAGCCCCAATCCAGGAGGCGTGCTTCATTATTGCCGCCTGGTTGCCCCTGATGTGCTTGGTGTAGAACCTTCGCAAGGCATCTGATTTTGAAAGTTTGTAAAAAATGGCGCCTGCCCCAAGGGTTGAAATCACCCCGGATGCGAAATCGGTAATTGGCTTTATCCTCTCAAGAATAAACGTGCTTTGGTGCCCCAGCTGCAGGACATATTGGGTCATCTGCACCGCCGCGTTCCAGCCGTTGGTGAACCAGGCGGCAGCAAGCCCCACGCCTGCGCCCATTGCAATGGTTATCCAGGGGTTTTTCTTACGGATGTTTTCCCAAGGGGTGGAAATCAAGACTTGCTTGGTGTATCTCTCCCCGATGTCGTAGACTCTTGCTTTCCAGCTATTCTGCCGTGATACCAGACCGTTTACCTGCGCCTCGATTATGTTGCACATGTTTTCCATGAACGATATGTCGTCGAGCAGCTTGAGGGCGGCTTCGCTTTCACCGCCATTTTCATCAAAAATTTCCTTGTAAAGCTGCTTGGCCCCGTTTATTCTTTCCCGCACATCTTTGATTGTTTTTGCTGCCAGCTCTTTTTTCTGAACGTTCCCAGACTCCCGCTCAAGGGCAAGAATGGCTTCCGAAACAATGAGCCCGATTTTCCAGGGGGATTCACCCCAGTCCCTAAGCGCAAGATGGCGGTTTGCCAGGGGGTGCATTTTGATGAATTGACTTATCACAGGGGAGCCTTTTATCTCGCCCCTTGGGGGGTTTCTCTGGCCGGTGGTTTGCAACTGCTTGAATTCTGCCATGAGATTCACCCCATCTTTTTGAAGCGTGCGGCGGGCCGGCCGTTCTTGGAAAACTTATCTTGTTCGGAAGTTTGTTTCGCTTCCATCCCCCACACCGACGGATAGCCCGCCTGACCAGCTTATGCCACAAAGCCTATATAAACTTACCTTTACACTTGCTACAACAAAAAAAGAGGAAGAAGCTATTAAACTGAATAGGGCAAATAAGGCGCGGTTGGGATGGAAAATTATTTCGGGAAGACCCGCATTGCAGTCATTGAAAGGGACAAGTGCCTCAAGGAGAAATGCGGCTACCTATGCATGAAAGTTTGCCCTGGAGTGCGCATGGGAGACGACACGGTCATCGTGGATGCTGATGGCTTTCCCATCATATCGGAGCAGCTTTGCACCGGCTGCGGCATATGCCCAAAAAAATGCCCGGCAGACTGCATCACAATCATCAACCTCGCGCAGGAAATGTCCCACCCCATCTACCAATATGGGGAGAACTCATTTCGGCTCTACGGCCTTCCGCTCCCCCAAAAAGGGGTGGTGGGCCTTATCGGCAAGAACGGGATAGGCAAAAGCACTGCGATAAAGCTGATGGCAGCCCAGCTATCTCCCAACTTCGCAGATTTTGAAAAAAAGCCGGAGCCGGAGGAGATACTCAAACGGCTTTCGCCCGACTTGCAGAATTACTTCAAGACCATACTTGACAAGAAGCTCCGTGTTGCGCTCAAGCCGCAGAACATAAACAGGATACCTGAGCTTTTCAGTGGGACCGCCAGGCAGCTTTTGGAAAAATCAGACGAGAGGCATGCTGCGAAAAAAGCCGAAGAGGCGTTTTTCCTATCAGAAATAATGGAAAAGCGCGTGTCGGTCCTGTCCGGCGGCGAGCTGCAGCGCCTGGCGATAGCTGTGGCGTATTGCAAAGATGCAGATATCTATTACATCGACGAGCCGGCAGCTTATCTTGACATAATGCAGAGGCTGGCTGCAGCGCGCGCCCTCAAGGAACTCTCAGAACAAAAAAGCGTGGTGGTAATCGAGCACGACCTTGCGATATTCGACTATCTCTCGGATTACGTGCACGTCTTTTACGGCCAGGAGAACGCATACGGCGCAGTCTCTGGAGTAAAGGCAGCGCGAAGCGGAATAAACGAGTATCTGGAAGGGTTTTTGAGGGAGGAAAACACGCGCTTCAGGGACCATTCAATCACGTTCTCAGTCGCATCGGCAGGGCAGATAAAGGCGAACAAGACAAAGTTTGCCTACCCCAAGCTTGAGAAGAAATTCGACAGATTCTCATTTTCCTCGGAGCAGGGCAGCATAATGGAAGGGGAGATAATCGGCCTGCTTGGGCAAAACGCGATTGGCAAATCGCTTTTCATAAAGATGATTGCCGGGGCTGAAAAGCCAGACAACGGAGAGGTTGGAAACGCGCTTCGCGTCTCTTACAAGCCGCAGTATGTGAAACCAGAGGAGGGAATCGAAGTGCGCCAGCTTTTCACCGGGGAACGCGACCTTTGCCCATCCTCAGATGCCTTGGGCGGGGCTGCCGCATCCTCTCTTGACATGGCAGTTGCGGAGCAGGCAAAGCGCAGGCTGAACCTCAACACGCTTATGGAAAAAAGCCTCACCACGCTTTCGGGGGGCGAGCTGCAGCGCGTTTCAATAGGCCTTTCGCTTTCAAAAGAAGCCGACATCTATCTGTTCGACGAGCCTTCCGCATTTTTGGATATTGAGCAGAGGCTGGAATTCGCATCCCTTTTGCAGCATCTGATAGTGGACTCGAAAAAATGCGCGTTTGTCATAGACCATGACCTGGTGCTGCTGGATGCCATTTCCTCGCGCATGGCGATATTTGAGGGCAAGCCCGGGGTGCAGGGGCGCGCTTTGGCTCCATCAGGCAAGCGGGAGGGAATGAACCGTTTCCTTGCCGGTGTGGGTATAACCTTGAGGCGAGACAAGGATTCCAGGAGGCCGCGCATAAACAAGCCGGATTCTGCGCTTGACCGCGAACAAAAGGAGGCTGGCGAGTACTACTATTACGAGGGCTGAGAAAGAAGGCGGGGCGCTATTCGGGCAGCACCTTGTTTTGCGACTTGAGAACTATCACCGAGATGGACCCCCCGCTTGAAGCCGAGTTCCACTTGACCCTCCAGACGCCAGAATAGCCATTGTAGCTATCCAGAGAGACTGGCAGCTCGGCTGCGGCATCCGCGTTATTCCTTATGAAATTTGCGACTTTTTCGGCCCCCGGATAAGTGTGCGAAGCGATTATAGCCTCTTCAGGAAACGCGATTATGCAATTGGGTTCGTTGATGCATATCTGGCAGCCGCGCGTGATGTACTCAGGGGGCTGGGAAACGAAATTCTTCGGCGGATAATCATAGTATACGTGGATGCGCTCAGGGCATGGCGAATAGATGCCGGTTGTAACCCTTGCCTTGAGCTGGTAGTACGGGGTTCCATCCTGCGCAGTCAGGGAGATTATCTCCATTATTTCCCGCACGTCCGCCGCGGGGTATTTTTCCTTCAGGTCCTCAAGGAAAAACCTCTTCGCATCCGCCTCTGTCATCGGATAAGCAGGCTTGAGGAATACGTAAAATGATATGGCTAGGGCCACTCCGATGAGCAGCAAGAGCAGCACCGATGTCTTCATGCGCCAATTTCCCAGGTGAAGTTTAATTAGATTTGCCAAAAAGGCGAAGCGAAGGGCCACAGCCGATGGAGCAAACCCTTAGGTTTGCGACAGATGTGGCACGAGCAACGCATTGCGAGGGCCACAGCCGATCGACGCCGAAAGGCGGCGAGACTGTGGCTGAACGAAGTGAGGCCACAGCCGAGATTTGAACTCGGGCTAAGAGATCCACAGTCTCCCGTGCTACCAGGCTACACCACCGTGGCCACTGATATCGGTTAAGGGGAGATGGTTATAAAAAAGAGACCCAAGAAGCTGCTGCGCAAAGAGTGTTGAAGCTGCCCGGCAACCGGGCAAAGCCCAAGATAAATACATTTAAATACACTTGCATACACAGATGAGCCAGGTGAGAGCTTGAACATTAAGACCAAACCAATTGATGCTTCATCGATTATCTTGCAGGCCACAGGCAGATGCGGGGCAATCCGCACAAACGCCCCAGGAACGGCATTCTTGAACCGCAGCATCACCGAGCCTGTGCCGGCAAATCTGACTGAAAGGATAAATGATGTGTGCAGATTGAGGAAAAACACCGGGGAGCTTGACAACATCGATGTTGCCGGATTGATTGGGGCCATCAGGAAAGCTTGGCCGGGGGCGGTAGAATACCGCCTTAACCCGATGAGGCTTAAGAATGCGGGCAAGGCAATCGAGAATGTGAAGGCAGGCAATGCGTCTGTAAAGGATTTGCAGACCATCTTTGATTGCCTGGAAATATTGCGCAATTGCTTCTGCGGCGGGGAAGCGGACTCTTACCTCGCCTCAGGGGCAAACAACCAGCACGCAAAGGCTGCTTTTCAGATATACTCCATCATCGCCAAAGCCTCGGAGAAGCTGCCCGATATTGCAAATGAGATTCTGGCAGGCAGGCTCAATGTGATTATATATGACCAGGGGCTGGTGCTTGAATCGCCAAAGCAGTATTTGGATGGGAAAGATTGGCTGGCCGCAAAGATGAGAAAAAGCGGAAAATTCAGTCCCGGTGAAATAAAAACAGTTAAGCTTGCAATAGAAGTGCTGGAAGCCGTGGAATTCATGCAGGACGATATGGATGCCTACAGGCCCTAAAGGCATTATCCCATTGCTTATTCGGATCTGACTGGCTTTCTGGCTCGGATTTTTAATCTCCTCTAAAGAAAACAGAACAATGGTGCGCCGCGTTTTCTGGCTTAATTTCTTCGATGCCTTCATAGGGGGAATTGTAACCTTGGCGGTCCCGCTTGCCATGCTGGAGCAGGAAATCGATCTTGCCCTAATTGGCCTGGTTTTTGCAGCAGCGCCACTAGCCGCCCTTGCAGTAAGGATGGCAGCTTCTGTGCTGGCGGATTTGGCAGGGGAGAGGATTTGCTACAGCCTCAGCGCAGCCTCAAATGCCGCGCAGGGGGCAGCCTACCTTTTTTCGCCAACCGCACTCGGGTTTGCAGCCGGCAAGCTTTTCGACGGGGCGAGAGGCTCGCTCATATGGGCGGTCAACCGAAGCAGCATAATCGCAGCCAAGCCCCATGATGAGCATTTCACGCTGGGCAGCATGGTGGGCGGAAGGCAGGTGTATTTCGCCCTTGGCAGCCTATCAGTAGCCTTGCTTGCCCCGCTAGCCGGCTACAGTATGCTGTTCCTGCTCGCCATAATAGTGGCGCTGATAACGCTTTACCTTTCTTTTGGGGTGAAAAACAGCCCGGCAAGGGAAAAAGTGCGGTGGTCTGACCTTGCGATGCTAGGCCGGAGCAAAACTTTCTACGAAACCTCTGCAGCAATGGCGGTTGGAAGCACCTTTTACATGGTCATGCTTTACCTGCTCGCGCCCCTTTTCCTGAGCATGACGGGCTTTTCCGCTTTTGAAATAGGGCTCATCTATGCCGCGTATTTCCTGATTTTCGGCTTTACACTGCAATACATTTCGCATCGGGGCTGGGGAACCCAAAGAGCTGCGACTTTTGGCGCCGCAATTTTTGCGATTGCCATTGCTGGGATTGTTGCTGCCCCCAATCATCTTGTGCCGCTTTTTTTCCTGATAATGGCCCTGGGAGACGCCAACCTTGCGCTGGTTTGGGAAGAAATGATTTACCTGCAGGCAAAGCCGAGCAAGAAAAGGGCTACCGACATCGCGCTTTTGCATGCGCCCGGGACGGTTGCTGTGTTTTTAGCTTCGGCAGCCTCAGGCTTCGCCGTGCAAAGCCTTGGTTTTGCCCCGATTTTCCTGGCTTGCGCCCTCTCCCTCATCTTGTACGCAGCCTGGAGCATGAAGCTGATTGGCGCGCAGAAAAAAACTGGACTGCAGGCTGGAGACTGCAGAGAAGCTTAGCGCACGTCAGATCTCCAGATTGAAGCCATTGCCGCTAGACACGGCTGCTAGAATCCACGTTTTCCTCATCCGCGCGCGCATTGATTGCAACCGGAGCCTATTTATCGTTTGCAGCCAGCCGCTTGCGCGCTTTCCCCTCCCAAGGCAAGCCAGTGTCTTGCGTTTGGCAGCCCCGCAGCCCCCTTCCTGCCGCAGACCGCCCTCAGTCGCCGCAGTAGCAAGCTATTTAAACATGTTTGAGCATAAGATAAAACTACGCCTTCTGAATTTAGTTCAAGGCCAAAGTATCTGCTCTGATTAGGAGATGAAAGCATGAGTGATGAGATAAAACTGCAAATAATAACTGCGTGGAACCGCTATGCCGACGAGCAGTCAAAGCGCTATCGGAAGAACGAGGGCAGCACCACCCAGCACGAGGATTACTGCCGCATTTTCAAGCAGGGAATAGTGGAACATCCGAAGCTTTCAAAGAAGGAAAAGGAAGAGCTTCTGGTCAAGATCGGGTTTGTTTCCCAGCCCGCCTGAAGCTTTTTGCCCGGAAATGAATTTGCCTAGCCTGGGCTTTTCAGGGGCCCCCCAAGCCGCGCCTCAGCGCTTTTGGTTGCTGATGTCATCATTTTTTGGGCATCAGAGTCAAGTCACATCGTCATTTGGAATCGGAGTCGTACTTGTCATCATTTGCCGCGAGTATTACCACTAGACCAGTTCTTCAATCTTCTGCCCAATCAGCCTTGCCTTGGAAAGCGTGATGGTGAAGCTCTTATTCTGCTCCTCGAGCATATGGATTGGGAAGAAGAGCCACCCCTCCCTGTTTTGCCTCCAGCCAATAAGATAGGTGATGCCAGTCACTTCCTCCCACCTTTTCATGCCTGAAAGCCTCTCTTTATCGAATGAGAGGGAAGACTTGTCCCATGCCTTGCACTCTATTGCGTATTGCCTGCCAGCCCTGAAGGCAAGAAGGTCGGGCGAGAGGGAATTGACCCCGGAGCCTGCGGCGCGGATTACCTCAAAGCCGTGGCTGGAGAAATAGTGTATAAGCTCGCGCTCAGCCCTCGCGCCTTTGCGATAGGTGCCAAATGCCATTGAAAAACCCTTGCCAGCCTGGAAACCGCCTAGCGGCCCATATTGGCAGATAGATGATGGAAGCAAGGAATAAGAATGGTGCGATTGGATACAACCGCATATGCTTGAGATACCGGATGTATTTTTCGGGGCGATGCTGGCGTTTGCCGCAACAGCCGCAGGGGCAGCCGGATTGTTTTTGATAAAAAAACTTGGACGCCGCGAGCATCTTGCGATAATCGCTTTCTCATCCGGAGTCATGCTCTTTTCCGCCGGAGAAATGCTGTTGCAGGCTTATGCTCTGTTGGGATTGTGGAGGGTGATTGGAAGCTTTTTGCTCGGGGGAGCTGTCCTGTTTGCAATGGAGCGGCTGATTCCCCACGCGCATGCGTTTGTGAAGGGAAAAAAGGCGCCGGGCATGTCGGAGGAGGGGAAAAAGGCGTTGCTTGTCGGAGGAACCATCACTCTCCACAATATTCCCGAGGGGTTTGCAATAGCCGCTGCGTTTGCAGCCTCAAGCCCTCTTGGATGGCTGGTGTCCGTTTCAATGGCAGTCCAGGACTTCCCAGAGGGGCTGATTGTCTCGGCTCCCCTTGCGGCTTATGGAATCAGCAAAAAACAGTCGGTTTTCTGGGGCGTTTTCTCGGGCGCGGTCGAGGCAGGCGCGGCAATTGTCGGCTTTTTTTTGATAGCAGCCACCACCACGCTCACCCCGGTTGCGCTTGCCTTTTCAGCAGGCGCGATGGCGTTTGTCACCCTCTTCGAACTTTTGCCAGACGCATTTTCGTGCAAGGACAGGCGGCTGCCCATCATAGCGCTTGCTTTGGGATTGGCGGCAGCATGCGCAATAGCCGCGCTGTTGGCAGTAAGGCAATGAAAAGAAAATTAGCTGGAAATTGCTTTTGGCGGGCAGGTGCAAAAATCCAGTTTCAGACTTCTTCTTCCTCTAAGCACTCTTCGCACTTGAGCTTGCCTCCCTCGCGCTTGAGGTCTTCGGCATAGCAGCCGCAACTCTCGCAAACTCCTGTGAAAAACTCGTTGGGCTTGCCAGGACGTATTTCCCGCATTTCGGAAACCACATCCACCATGCCCGGATAGACGCGAAGCAGGTCCCCCTCGGTTATTATGCCAACCAGCCTGCCGCCCTTGTCCACAACCGGCAAGCGCTTCACCTTGTTGTTTCTTAGCGCCATTGCGGCAGAGTCTATCCGGTCTGAAGCCTTGATTACCTTCAGGGGGCGGCTCATCACGCTTTTGAGCTTGGTTTTCGCCGGGTCGCGCCCTACGGCAATTACTTTGTAGACTATGTCCCGCTCAGTGATAATTCCCTTTGCCTTGCCCTTCTGGGTGATTATGACCGAGCCCACGTTGGTTTTGCGCAACAGGCGCGCGGCATCGCGCACTGTCTTGTCCGCTGGAAGAGTGAACACACCCACTGTCATACATTGCCCTATCTTCACATCAACCGCCATGTCCACACCTCCAATGGGAGAATCGCAATCAAAGTTTTTAAAATGAACTTGCCTAAAGAGTGCGGAGTGAAAAAATGGAGTTCAAAAGCTTCATATCCGGGATGCTCTTCCTGCTTGGAGTAGAAATGCTGATGCCTTTTGCAGGGGTGAGGATAGATGTGGCGCTGCCATACGCACCCTGGTCCGGCCTGATAATGGCAATAGTCTTCCTGCTGGTCGCATACTACCTTTTCAAGACCAACTAGTTTCTCCCCACAGAGTCCTTGTGCCCGCTCCTGCCCTTGTTCATCCCAGAAACAAGCTTCGCCCGCTCGTCTGCCCGAAGGTGAATGAACGAGTAGTAGTCAGAACGGTCAGTGAAGTGGTTGGAAACCTTGAGGAAAAATTCCCGACCAACAAGCCCGGATGCGGCAGGCTTGTCTTTCAGGCCGCGTTCTATTGATTTGCACTGCCCGTAAAGCCTGAGTATTTCGTTGGATTTGCTAGTAGCCACAAGATAGTCCTTGTTTTTGTACCGCGTTATGCCTATTGCGCGGGCCTCGCTGCTGAAGCTGAAGGGAATTATACCGCTCGCATATGCCTTTTTTGCCTGGCTGTGTATATATTGCATCAAACCACCATTGCCCATAATCTAATACAAACACTTAAAACCGTTTTCGGAAGCGAAGGCTTATATACCCCAAAATCCATAGGCTGAGTTGCTGTGCGTGGATGGCAGCAGGAGCCGCAAGGCAATGAATCCACTGTCAACAGCGCACCGCACAATTGCAACAGCAATTGGCGGATGGCGGGCGACCGCGGAAGTGCGACGCACTTTGCGGCTAAGTGGCGCAACAGCACCACAACAAAGCCCGGCGCACCGCACAAGTTCAGCAGAACTGTGTCGGACGAGGAGCCAGCAGGCTCAACGCACCGCACATGACAAGCAGAAGGGGGCAATGCACCCCGGATTTCAAACAAGAAAAAAGCATCACAGCCTGGCAAGACCAGGCATCACAAGGATTTCACGCTCATTTCCGTTGCCCTTTTGGGCTGCGGGGCAAGGAAACTTGCTGAAAAAGCCGGCGAAGCGTGCCGGCGCGAGGCGCGAATCCGCAGCTGCAAGCCAGCTGAGGAAACGGGAGGACCCCGTGTCTTTGTATTGGAGCCATTGGAATGGCAACAGTATTTTCCGTCAGGGCATCGGCAAGCAAGGGGAGTTTTTCAGCCCGCCTGCTTTCCAAAAATCCGATTGCCCTGCGCGTGGAGATACCCGCCGAGCCTGTGAAAGGCGAGGCAAACAGGGTGCTGGTTTCTTGCCTTGAGAAGATGCTGGGCTGCCCGGTGGGCATAGTTGCGGGAAAAGCAAGCAGGAGAAAGACTCTTGCCGCGGATTGCACACCGGAACAGCTGCTTGCAAAGTTGAAGGAATGAGAGCAAAAGGTGAAAATATGGGAAAGACATACATTGACACAGTGAAATACCTGGTGTACGCTAACGTGGAGATAGACGGAATGGTCGAGAAGCCCGATGTGGTCGGCGCTGTCTTTGGCCAGACCGAAGGGCTGCTTGGCGACGAGCTGGACTTGCGGGATTTGCAGAAAAACGGCAGGATAGGCCGGATAGAGGTTGATTTGCAGCCCCGCGGAGGAAGGAGCGTGGGCAAGATAAAGCTGCCATCGTCCTTAGACATGGTGGAAACCTGCATACTGGCAGCCGCGCTGGAAACAGTGGACAGGGTGGGCCCCTGCGAAGCGAAAATCGCGATAGAAAAGGTGGAGGACACCCGCAACTCCAAGCGCAAGGTTCTGGTGGACAGGGCAAAGAATCTTCTCAAAAGCCTGCTGACAAACGAAATACCGGAAAGCAAGGAAATTTCGGAAATGGTCCGCCAGGAAGTGAAGGTTGCAGAAATAGAGGAGTACGGGCCTGAAAAGCTGCCCTGCGGGCCAGGGATTGACAAGGTGGACTCGATAATAATCGTCGAGGGTCGGGCGGACGTCATCAATCTTCTGAAAAACGACGTGACCAACGTGGTTGCGGTTGGCGGGGCGAATGTGACCAATGCGATTGCCAAGCTTGCCCGCGAAAAGGAGGTGACCGTCTTTTTGGACGGCGACCGCGGCGGGGACATCATCCTTACCGAGCTTGCCCGCGTGGCGGACATCGATTTCGTTGCCCGCGCTCCGGCTGGAAAGGAAGTGGAGGAGCTGACCCGCAAGGAACTGATAAAGTGCCTGAGGGCGAAAATGCCCTTTGAGCAGGGGAACAGCCAGAAGGAAGGCGGGGAGGAAAGGCGCGAGTATGACAGGCGCGACCGCGGCGGAAGGCGTTTTGAGCGGGACGACAGGCGGCGCGAGGGAAGGGATGACAGGCGGGGGGAACGGGACCGCCCCATGCGTGATGGGCAGAGCGCCCCTGTGCAGATAGCCAGCCCGCCTTCCGAAGCGCAAGCCCCACAGATGGCTGAGGCCAAGGCGCCAGAGCCGCCCAAGGAGGAAACGCCAGCCCAGAACAAGCCCGCGGAAGTGCCACCGGCGCTTTTGTCGTCGCTTGACGAGCTGGAAAACACCTTGCGCGCTCGCTTCTACAACGCCGAGCTTGCCTCGACAAAGGAGATGCCAGTGCGGGACATGATAAAGTCGCTTGAGGAGGAGAAGGAAGTCTTCGCCATCGTCTTCGACGGCATCATCACGCAGAGGCTGGCTGATATGGCCGAGAACAAGAAGGTCGGAATTCTGGCGGCCATGAAGCTTGGCAACGTGTTTAGGAAACCCGCAAGCGTGCTGATACACACCAAAACGTAAATTCGGCGCGCAAGCGCCAATTTTTTCTTTTGTTTCTCCCTTTTTTCTTTTATTCTGCCCTTGTTTTTTATTCCCTTCTGCCCCTTATTTTGGCGTGGGAAGATGAAGCTGAAGCCCAAGCCCCCTGCTGCCAAAATAACGGCGCAGTTGCCTATAAGTGCCCGCCTGAGGGAATTCCAGGGCATCCTCAATGAGGATTTGGCAGCTGTGCCAAAGAAACGCAAACGCAAGCTCGCCCTGGCTCAGGATGGCGGGCTGCTGAAGGTTGCCCTCAAGCCAGGCTTTCGCGAGCCTGCAGAAATGCTTTTTGGCAATGCGAGATTGGTGCGAAGCTGCACCTGGGGGAGCATGGGCGCAGAAACGCTGGTGAGGAAAAACCTGGGAAAGCTGGTGGATAGGGCGGGAGAGGTCGGCAGACGCGCCTTGTCCGATGAGAACAACCGCAACAGCCTGCTGGAGCTATGCCTGGACCCGTTTTATGGCATAAGCCGCACGGGATTCGTGAGTGGCAGGGGCAAGCCCCTCAAAGCTGACGGGCGCGCGGTTTACGAGATGATAAAGCAGTTTTTCAAGGACGAAACATTCGTCCAGAAGCTTATGCGCGAAATAAGGCGCGAATTTTACGGGCAGAAAAGGCTTTGAGAGCCTCTGCGAAGCAGTGAAAAACGTGGGCACCTAAGGAATCCAGAGGGGGTGAAACCCTTAGGGGGACAGACTGTTTGCATCTGCCCCCTATGGGAGTGGGCCCACGAGGAATCCAGGAGAGCTGCGGCTCTCCTGTCCCCCCAACTGCTTCGCAGTTGGCGGTCGAACCCCGAGTCTTCAGAAAAAGGGAGGGGTTACGGAAGAACCTCAAACCTAGGGGAACCGTAGGTTCCCCTGGGTTCGGAATGGGCCCACGAGGAATCGAACCCCGAGTCTTCTGCACGTCAAGCAGACGTCTTACCATTGTCGAGCCGCAGCCCCAAGGACAGGCGGCCATTCGACTATGGGCCCAATCAGAAAGCACGATTTTTGTGATACCCAATATTTAAATGGGTTTACAGAGCACCCTTTCCATGAAGAAAATCTCTGCGTTTTGCCCAGCCTACCTGACCGGCATTTTCACAATAGGGGAGAATGATGCCGCCGGAGCCGGCTTTGCAATCGACCGCAGGATGGCAACCGAGGTCTCAGAAAGGAAAAGCGGCAGCACAAGGATAACTATAAACGGCAAGGAATCGGATGCGCCGGTTTCCAAATCCGTGCTGAGGCGATACGCAAAGCGCTGCGGAAAAATCGGGCTGCTGGAGATAAATCACGCCACAGACGTGCCGATTGGATACGGGCTTGGCATGAGCGCTGCAGGGGCGCTCTCCCTTTCGCTTGCGCTAAACGAATTTCTCGGGGCTGGCTTTTCGCGGCAAGAGTGCGTGAAAATCGCGCATGATGCGGACGTGGAGTGCGGCACAGGCCTTTCGGGCGTGGACGCCGAGGCTGTGGGAGGGATTTTGGCGCGCAAAGACCTGGATAGCACGCCTGTTAAGCTGCCTTTTGAGGAAAAGGGATTGGAGCTCGCCTTTTTCTCCCCGATAAAAACAGCAAGCGTAATCCGCGATGAGTCTTGGAAGGAAAAGGTCAACCGCGCTGGCAAAGATGCCCTGGAGGGGCTGTTTGGGGAAAAAAGCTGGGACGGCTTTGTTGCCGCCTCAAGGCAGTTCGCGCTCCAGTCAGGGCTCGCCCATTGGTGCGAGGGCGAGATGGAAAAAAACCCGCGCGCGGGCATGGCGATGGTGGGGCAGACGCTCTTCTCGGACATTCCGCTTAAGCTTTCCAGCAAGCCGAAGCTATTGCTCAGGGCGAAAACGTGCGAGGAAGGCGCTGCGCTTTCAAGGTGATTTTATGAAAAAACCCGAGGTGTCGATAATCATACCGACCTACAACGAGGAAAAATACATCGGGGCTGCGCTAAGCTCGATACGCCGCCAGAAATTCTCGAAAACCTATGAGATAGTTATCGGGGACGGGTGCAGCAAGGACAGGACCGCCAAGATTGCCCGCGATTATGGGGCGCGGGTGGTAACTGAAAAATATGGCACGCCATCAGGAGGGAGGTATGCCGCAGCTATGAAGGCGAGGGGAAGGATACTTGCATTCACAGGAGCAGATGTTGAAGTGGCGCCAGACTGGCTCGAAAAGGCTATTGCGCCGCTTGAGGAGGGCAAGGCGGACTGGGTGCTTGGCAGCGTCACCCCCCTGGACGGAACGCCCTTGGACGAAGCGCTTGTCTTCATTCTGCGCCCAATTGCCATGCTGATGAATTTTCTTTGCCTGCCCTATGTTTATGCGGAGAACATGGTCTGCAAGGAAAAGGTTTACCGCAAGGCTGGCGGATTCAAGCCCGAGCTTATCACCGGAGAGGATACTGACCTGGCGATACGGCTGCGCAAAGCAGGGCGGTTCAGGTTCGTAAACAATGCCAATGTCAGGGCATCCATGCGCCGCGTGCACAAGTGGGGCTATTTGAAATACATCGCATTCCATACTGGAAATTTCATACGATCGCACTTCCTCGCCTCGCCTGCCAAGCACTACGACCCGGTCAGGTAAGCGCTATTGCCCGTCCATGCTGAAGAAGCTGCCCACCTTGGAACGCATGTTGACTGCGAAATCCTTGCCAGAGTCTGAGCGAAAAAGTAGTATTTCCCCTTTAGCCCCGAGTATCTCCCCGAGCACCGAATAAGTCTGCCGGACATTCCTTACGCGCGGATAGTGCTGCGAGAAATCCTCTATCTGGGGGGTGAAATCCGGCAGAATGCCGGAGGAGCGCACCAGCTCAACTGAGGAGGAAATGCGTTCCTTGGCAACAGAGGAGTCAAATGAGATAAGCCGCAACTTCTGCGCCAGCCTCACCGAATTCGCAAACGAGAAGCGCGATTGCACCGCGGATTCCGCGCCATAGACCTCGTCAGGCCCGATAAATGATGCGATTACGCAGCCGAAATCAGCCCCCTGCTCGCGCATGCGCTCAGAAAAGCGCTCCTTGCGGGTCACTCCGCACTTGGTTATTTCTTCCCCGAACTGGGCAAGGTAGAGGCAGTACTGTTCATGCTGCGCCTCTGCATAAAGCGCTGGATACCCCGAAAAATCGCCCACTGTGTATGCCTTGGCAACATCGCGGGCTGCGCAAGTGGGGCATTGGCGGGTGTGCGTTGCCTTGTTTGGGCAATGGATGTATTTTTCCGGGGTGCGGTAGCCGATGCAACAAAAAAGGTCGCCGAAGCTTATGTCTGCGCTGCTCCCTTGAGAAAGCCCAACGCATCCAACCTCGCCGCTTTCACCTCTGGAAAGGAGAACAGGCTTGCCCTCGCCAGAGTAGAAGCGCAGCAAATGGAACATGGCAGCATTACAATCAACTCGGTTTAAAACTCTTATCCGGGCGCAATGCCGCTGGGAATGAAAGCAGAGCTTTTGCCGCGTTGCCAGATAAGGGGGCTGAGAAATTGCCAGGCATGGAGGCGGCACTTTCCCAGGGCTGGCATTAGCTGTTTAAATATTGCCAAACCAGTGAAAACCGGTGAGATGATGGCTTTGGACGAATACTTTATGTCAGAGGTAAATTCACTTAAGGAAAAGGGCCTCAACTGGCAGCTGCGGAAGCTGTCCGGCGGGAGCAAGCCGCGCTGCAATGTGGAGGGGAAAGACGTCATCATGCTCTGCTCGAATAACTACCTGGGGCTGTCCGAGAACAAAAAACTGAAGAAAGCCGCCATAGCGGCGACAAAATCCCACGGGGTCGGCTCAGGCTCAGTCCGCGCGATTGCAGGGACAATGGACCTGCACCTTGAGCTGGAGAAGACTATTGCGCGCTTCAAGCACACCCAGGCCGCCCTTTACTTCCAGACCGGCTTTGCGGCAAACCAAGGCTCGCTGCCCCAGCTGGGGATAGAGGGGGACCTCATGATTTCAGACGAGCTGAACCACGGCAGCATAATCGACGGGGTGAGGCTGACCAAGGCTGAAAGGGCCATATTCAAGCACAAGGACATGGCGGATTTGCAGCGCGTGCTTTCCGAGGCCAAGGCAAAGGGCACCTACAAGAAAATCTGGGTGATAACCGACGGGGTTTTCTCAATGGACGGAGACATCGCCCCCTTGGACAAGATAGAGAAGCTTGCGCACGAGTACGGCGCCCACATATACGTGGATGACGCGCACGGGGACGGCGTGCTTGGCGAGCATGGCAGGGGGATTGTCTCGCACTTCAAGCTCGAAGGGAAAATAGAGGCTGAGATGGGCACTTTTTCCAAAGGGTTCGGGGTGGTGGGCGGCTATGTGGCAGGCAGCGCTGCGCTTTGCGAATTCTTGCAGAACAAGGCGCGCTCATTTTTGCTTTCAGGCTCTGCGCCGCCGGCAACAGTGGCGGCATGCAAGGCATCCCTTGAGCTTCTGGAGTCTGACGACAGGCTGGTGAAAAAGCTTTGGAGGAACACGCGCTACTGGAAGAAGGGCCTCAAGAAGCTCGGCTTTGACACGGGTGAGAGCGAGACACCCATTACCCCGGTGATGCTGGGGGACAGCAAGCTGGCACAGGACTTCTCCAAGGAGCTTTTTGCAGAGGGCGTGTTCGCCCTGCCCATTGTCTTTCCTATGGTGGCGCGCGACAAAGCGAGGATAAGGACGATGATTACCGCGGCGCACTCCAAGGACGACCTCAACGATGCGCTTGGGGCGTTTGAAAAAGTGGGGAAGAAGCTTGGCGTAGGGAAGAAATAGGTGGATGCGAAAGAAGGCAGAAGGAATCCGGTTTTCACATGGCAAAAAAACGCAGCCCTTCTGAAATGAAAGAGTTCACCGCCAAGGTGCAGTCTCATTTGGAGGAGGAAAAGAAGCGCGGCGGGGCGGGCATGCTCTCAGACGTGATACTCGGCGGGCAGGACGGGCTGGTCAACGTGCTTGGCATTGTGCTGGGAGTCGCCTCTGCCACCAACGACCATTTCATAGTGCTGGTGGCAGGGCTGGTCGCCACCTTTGCAGAGTCAATTTCAATGGCTGCTGTTGCCTATACCTCCACGCGGGCAGAGCAGGACCACTACAGGTCTGAGCTTGAGAATGAGAAATGGGAGATAAAGCATGTGCCCGAAGTGGAAACAGAAGAGATTAGGCTTATCTACATGCAGAAGGGCTTTAGGGGCGCCGAGCTTGAGCGCATGGTCAGGTCAGTGACCTCCAACGAGGAGCTTTGGCTCTCGGTGATGATGACAGAGGAGCTGGGGCTTGCCCCGATTGAAAGCTCCAACCCCGTCAAGGCAGCGGCGGTGGTGGGCGGCTCGGCGATAATAGGCTCGGCGCTGCCCCTGGCACCCTTCGCCTTCCTGCCTGTTTCTGTCGCAATACCTGTTTCGCTTGTTCTTTCAACACTGGTGCTTTTCGCAGTCGGGGCTTACAAGGCGAAGATAACAGTCGGGCAATGGTGGAAGAGCGGGCTTGAGATGGCAGTCATCGGAATGCTCGCGGCAATAACCGGCTGGCTCATCGGAAAGGTGCTGGGCGACTGGTTCGGGCTGAAGAGTGTGCCAGGCTGAAGGCTAGCCTTTTTTCTTGAGAGCATCAAGCTTCCTGTCTATCTTTTTCTCTGCTTCCAGCCGCTCAAGCTCGTAGCTCCCATAGTCCACGAACTTCATCCCTGCCGCCAGATTCGGGTGCACCGAGGCAATCAGCCTGTGGATGTCCTGCGCAACCCGCCTGTAGTCCAGGTGGCCCTGTCGCATTGAGCGAAGCTCGCAGAAATGGTAGCACTCGCGCAGGTTCATCCTGATGTACCAGCGCATGCGGCAGCCAAGCGGCACAATATACTGCGCCTCGTAGGGCATGGAAGGAGACATGCGCGTGAAGAGGGCGTCTGCCGCTGCCACTGCGGCTGAAACTTTTTCAGCAAAGCCGGCATCCACCAGCTGCGGGGGCATATCGAACCCGTGTTTCGTAGTGAGCAATTGCCGCTCCTGGGTGAGTATCCTATGGCGGTGCAAGTCGCGATACATGCCGAAGTTGCCTGTGACGCAGAACGTGTAGTAAGCCGCTTCGAACGCGCGGCCCGGCTTTTGCCTCCTGTTGGCGCGCGTGCCGATGTATGCTGAGAGGAGCTGCTGCTTTTCAGAGGGCGGCATTTTCTGGACTGCAGCCTTGACCTCATTCATCTCTGAGTGAGAAGCGGAGAAGATAATGGCTGCGAGGATTTTGTCTTCTGCATCCTTGTCATAGTCAATGAGAGAAACGTGCGCGGTGTCTGGTGATGCCGCTTGCAGCTGCAGGTAGCCTGAAGCAAGCTTTTCTATCGCCTCCCTGTTCGCAGAGATATAGCCCTGCAGCTCCTTGCCGTATTTGTCATCCGCCCGCTTCACGAACGAGGGGATAACTTTGGACAGCTCTGCCTGGGCACTTTTGGCAACTGAGCGCGCCTCGGAAAGGGGGGAGGCGTACATTTTGGCAAGCATGTACTCGAATGCGCGCCCGTTCCCGTAAAAGCCGGCGTTGGTGAGTGTGCTGGATGGCAATATGCCCCGGAGCAGGTCGCACACTTTTGCCCTTATCGTGGATGCGTATGCCCTGTCAGAGACATCCGCTCCACGCGGATTTTTCTTCTGCTCAACCTCGGTCAAAGGAGCTATGAGGGATGCATAAGTTTCAAATAGAAGGTCGCACACACGCACGTATTCATCCGCAAACTTGGAGGACATGATGCGATCCTCGCGCAAGTAGCGGTAGCGCCCGTTCTCTTTCTGGTCGAAGTAAACGTAGCGCGTGGACTTTTCAAGCGGGGAAACGCCTATTCTGCTGTCCTGCATCACTTTTGTCACTAAGTTTGAGATGTTCTCTGCCGCAAGGTGCGCCCCGCCAAGTTCCGCAACCGAGTCGTCGCCATAGCCCACCAGCACGCGGTCGTAGAAATCTTCCGCTTTTTTGGTTGCGACAAGCTGCGACTCCCCCCTGCCCTGCGCTGAACCGACAATCGCCTCAAAGCCTGACTCGGGGCTCTGTATGAATTCCTCGAGAAGCACGCGGCGCAATGACTTTGAGGAGCGCGAATAGCGGGAGAAAAGCGCGCCCTTCACCGCCTCCGGGAGGTTGACCAGCACAAAGCAGTCGCTGTCCAGGTTGGTGCAAAACTGCGAGAGTATCGCCTTCTCCTTGTCAGTAAACTGCTCCGCCATTCCCACACCTGCGAAAAATAACTAGAGGAGAATAATAACCCTATTGGTAGGGCGGCAAGGGGATGCTGGAGAGCCCGAAGGGGAGACCTGGATTGGAGTGAACTAGACCAGGGGTGACCTATATGGGGATAGAATGGGCCTCTGCTGCCCCTAAGGTTTTAGGTATGGACTCGGGGGGATTCGAACCCCCAGCCTCCTGCACTATGTGCCCATTCCGCCGCTGCGAAATGGCCATGCCATGCAGGCGCGCTACCGTTGCGCCACAAGCCCGGTTGAGAAAAAACTCAGGAAGGGGAAATGTACACGACCGAGTCTCCGCGCACCAGGACAGTGCCCAGCCCGCGCTTGACCTCCCCGTTTTCCAAATGTTCCGCCTTTTCAAGCACTATGTTCATGTGGACATCGTAGGATGCCATTGTTCCGCGAAGCTCCCTGCCTCCCTTGAGGCCCACCACCACGGTGTTGTTCAGGGCGCCATTTAGTATGTCAAAAGGTCTTTTTTCCACCATCAAACCAACCTCCCCCAAAAAATGGGAGCGCAAGGATACGGGGGAAAAACGTTTTAAACCAAAGCCTGGAGCTGCCGGGGAATTCCGCTTTGGGCAGGCTTTTAAGCGTTGGCTGGAAAATCGATTGCATGGGATCTGACAAGACCCGGGCAATACTCGGGTTTGCCAAGCTGGCTTTGGCATTGGTAGTGGGCTACGCAATAGCCTGGGTGTGGAGCGAAAACCGGATGGGGCTTGATGAGTGGTACGTCCCATACGCAGCAGGCCTAGTGGCGGCTGTTATGGTCTTCATCCTGCTTTCCAAGCTCAACAAGGGCGGCGGCGACTAAGAAGGCTAGGACAGGGCGAGCATACGCTCTAACGACTTCCTTGCCCTAGTTGCAATGATTTCATCCAGCACTATTTCATTTCCCTTTTCTCCGCCTTTAAGAGCAGAAATTATACTAGGCAGCGAATTCTTCTTCATATAAGGGCAAAGCGAGCACATGCCCAGGAACTGCTTGCCGCCAGACTGGGCCCGCAGCCTGTCTGAAAGCCCGCATTCAGTCACCAGCATGAAGGAGGGTGCATTTGAAGATTTTACGAACCGCTCCATGTCCGCGGTGCCGCCCACCAGGTCAGCGGCTTTTGCAACCGATGGCGGGCACTCGGAATGCGCAAGCACCTTCACGCCCGGGAAACCGGCGCGGATTGCGTCTATTTTTTTCTGGTCAAAATCCTGGTGCACCACGCATCTGGCATGCCAGCCTATGAGCTTCTTGCCGGTCTGGCGCGAAAGGTTTTCCGCCATGAACTGGTCTGGGACGAATATTATTTCCTTTTCCTTGAAGCTTGAGATTATCTTTGCCGCATTGGCGCTGGTGCAGCACACATCTGACTCGGCCTTCACCGCGGCGCTGGTGTTCACATAGCAGACCACCGGGGCGCCAGGGTGCTTTGCCTTAAGCTGCCGCACCTCTTGCGCAGTTATTCCGTCTGCAAGCGAGCAGCCTGCTTCGAGAGAGGGGATGAACACGCGCTTCTCAGGGTTGAGAAGCTTGGCGGTCTCCGCCATGAAGCGCACCCCTGCGAAAACAATAGTTTTTGCGCTGGTTTTGCTTGCCTGAAGAGATAGCGCATATGAGTCGCCGGTAAAATCAGCAACCCCGTAAATGATATCCGGAGTCTGGTAGGAATGCGCAAGCACAACCGCGTCCTTTTCCTTTTTCAGCCTGTTTACCTCAAGGGTGAGCGGGGATGAAACCCTGCAGGCATCCAGGCTCCAGCCCAATGTGGAAAGCTTGGCATACAGCCGCTTGGCCTCTTCTTCTTTTTCTTCAGGAGAGAAATCCATTATCCCACTTCAGTATGAGGAGCGGCAGGTAGTAGTCTGCCTTCTGTTTCAGACGGCATTGGACTATCCGGAGGGCTTTTGCCCCCCAGCTATCCATCCTCGCGGATGGACAAGCGGCACAAGGCCTTGCACCGTGCATCTTGTTTCCAAGCACGGGCCGTTTCAACCCGCTCCCCCCCTCTCCTTTCGTCATTCTCATCGGAGGGGGCGGTTAATCGTTTCTGTTCCCGATATCGCCTTAAGCGATTTGGACTCTTTCCGGTGGGCAGAACTTCCTCCCCGCCCCGCAAAGCAGGGCGCGGTGAGCCGTCCTCCCGCCGCTCCGCATTATTGGAAGATGAACTGCTTTTAATGCCTTTCCCCCCAACAATCATCCGTGCCAAGGTAACTCAGCTTGGTTAGAGTGCCAGACTCATATTTGGGGGACTTCGCAGGAGGGAACCCGCATAATTTGAGTGATGAGCTGACCGTTCAGCGATGATATAAAATGACACTCTGCGTGCAGAATGTTGCGCGCAGCAAACCGAGAAATCTGGAAGCCGCGTGTTCAATTCCGCCCAAACCCCGCGTTTTGGCGCACGAACAAATCACGCCCTTGGCACTTTTTTGCTTCAGCAAAAAAGGCTGCGCATTTTTGTCCGCAGGCAAAAATAGCGTGGCACATTTTACTCATAACGATGGCGGCCGTTCCCATCAGGAAAACGATGCCGGCGCTTCATTTTTGGAAAAAAGCGCAGCCTAATTCTTATCAGAATAAAACTTTCAGGGAACTATATAAACGTCTTGCACCGCCAAGGAAGATGAGGTGCGGCTCATGACTCAAAAAACAGTGATTGGCGGCGGGCGGGGAGGCCAGATAGTGGCAATAAACGGCGAGAAATACCGGTTCAACCCGACAAAAGACATAACCAAGACCGGCGCGCTGGCAGGATACGGCACGGCTTTTGCGGGCAGAAATGCGGATTTTGAGAGGAAAGCCGAGAAATCCAAGCCAAAGCCTGAAACCATACATTAATTCCGATAGGAATATAAATGGCCATCGGCACTGGTTCTGCATGGAAGACCTACGTGCGATAAAGGAGATGCGGCGGCGGCTTGGCATCACGCAGCACGCCCTTGCCAAGGCAGCCGGTGTTTCGCAGTCGCTTGTGGCAAAGATAGAGGCTGGGAGCATAGACCCTGCATATTCCAAGGCGTCCAGGATAATCGACTCGCTGCGCAGCATGCGCCATTCATCTGAGAAAAAAGCCAAGGACGTGATGCATGAGGGGGTGGCGACGGTCTCATGCGATGAAACGCTGCATTTTGCCGCCTCGCTGATGAGGAAAAAGGGCATTTCCCAGCTCCCTGTTGCAGATGGGAAGAAAATAATCGGCAGCATAAGCGAGCAGACCATGCTGGAGCAGTTTTCCGCAGGAAAAAGCCTTGCGCGCTGCCGTGTTTGCGAAGCAATGGGCGAGGCTTTCCCCACAATATTGCCAGATGCCCCGATTTCCTCCATAGCGCCACTATTGCAGCACTACCCTGCTGTGCTGGTGCTGCGGCGGGGGGAGGTTGCGGGCATAATCACCAAGGCGGACCTTCTCAAGTCCATCTAGCTTTGCCCGCCTGAAAATCTAGTGGACGAGCCTGCCGCCTAGCGAAGGGTTTTAACGCTAATCTGGGTTAGCCCTGCATGGACAAGTCGAAGGCGGCCTCAGCCCAGGCCGCACTTAGCATGGTCAGGCCAGGCATGAATATTGGCCTTGGGACAGGCAGCACCGCGAAGGTTTTCATAGACCTGCTAGGCGAGAGGAACAGGAGGGAACATTTGGACCTTACCTGCATAGCCACCTCCGTCGCATCAGAATACCAGGCTAAAAAACTCGGGCTTCGCCTGGAGGGCTTTGACACGCTTTCCAGGCTGGATATCGCGTTTGACGGGGCAGACCAGGTGGATAAGAACCTCAACCTGATAAAGGGGCTCGGGGGGGCGCTGGTGCGCGAAAAGATAGTCGACTACCGGTCTGAGACTTTCGCAGTCATGGTAGGGGAGAACAAGCTTGCCAGATGTCTGTCCGGAATCGTGCCGGTAGAGGTGATACCCCTTGCCGAGGATGCTGTCAAGCGCGACTTGGTGAAGCTTGGCGCCAGACGGTTCGAGACGCGCATGGATGGGAGAAGGAAGTTCATATCTGACAACTCCAACCTGATTTTGCATGCCCTGTTCCCCCAGATAAAGGACCCGCGGCGCCTCGAAGATGAGATAAACTGCATAGCGGGAGTTGTGGACAACGGGCTGTTCACACAAAAAAAGCCGGTTGTGATTGTGGGAAATGAGGATGGGACTGCCAGAAAAATAAGGTAGTTTGATGCTGAGATTGCCAGAACACCTAAGAGACGAGGTGCGCAAGCCCTTTGGCACTGTTTTGGGAAAGGAAAAACTGGAAGCTGCCCTTGCCGCGGCGAAAAGGCCGCTCATATCGGTTGGGGACCAATGCGCATTTGACATGATACGGCTTGGCAATGCGCCTGACATACTGGCATTTGATTTCAAGATAAAGCGGGCGGAAATACCTTTGGATATGAAAAAAACCTTTGCTTTGCATGCTGCAAGCGCTTTTGTGGTCCTCTCCCCGCCCGGAGTTATAACCGACGAGCTTTCATCAGCCGTGGACAGCGTGCTTGCGGCAGGCAGCGGCGCGATATTTGTGGTTGGCGAGGACGATTTGACTTCCCTTCTTGTTATGGCACGCGCAAAGGGGGGCACCCTTGTTTACGGGCAGCCCGATGCCGGCGCGGTGGTGGTGCCTCTGGGCAGCCAGGGCATACGGAAAAAGGCGCAGGGCTTTTTGGATAGGATGGAAAAAGCGTGAGCTTTTTCCAGACTTGGAATCTCAATTCCAATCGGATGGAAAAATCTTGATAGATTTTTCCTGAATCTGAGCCGACAGGCTCAGATAAGATGGAAAAAGCGTGAGCTTTTTCCAGAAGCTGACCCGCAGGCTAGGCGAGGGAAATGGATACGCCCCCGGGGCAAATTAAATGCCTGGCATCTTGCAGATTGGGGCGGGAAAAAGCTTGTGCCTGTTTTGTCTCATGAGCCTAAGCACTGATTGCACAGTCTTCTTGGAAAATTTCCTGCATAGCGCAGCAACCGGAGTCCTCTTTTCAAGCCCCATCAGTATCCCGTCCGCCTCTTCGTAGGAAAAGCCCAGCTCTTTTTCCGCAGTCTGCCCCCCCCACAAAGCGGGTGAGGGCGGCTTGCCCAGCATGCGTTTTGGCAGGCGAAGGTGAGCCCCCAGGCGCTTCACTTCGGTCTTGTAAAGCCCTGCCAGCGGGAAAAGGTCAGCCGCGCCGTCCCCGTGCTTGGTGAAGTAGCCAAGCAAAAGCTCTGATTTGTTTCCTGTGCCCACCACCAGCCCATTATACTTGTGGGCAAGGGAATAGAGAACTGCCATGCGCACGCGGGCGGATAGGTTCGCCCTGCCCATAGTGTTTTCCGAGAGCCAGCCGAATGCGTAAAGGGCCGGCTCGATGTTTGATTTTATTACCCTCACATTGAGCCTTTTTGCAAGCCCCAGGGCATCGCGAAGGTCTGCTTTGGGGGTGGAATCCGAGGGAAGAATGGCGGCAATCGTGTTTTTTGCGCCAAGCGCCCGGACGCAAAGAGCGAGTGCCACAGCGGAGTCCAGCCCCCCGGAAAGCCCCAGCACAGCCATTTTCCGTCCAGATTTGCGGAAATATGCGCGGATGAAGGAGACTGCCTTTTTCTCTGCTGTCAAAGCATCCATACAATCACCTCTGCCAAGCTCAATAGACCGTAGTCTGCCTGAAGAACCTTTTCTTGAGCTCCTCGAAAATCAGCACCAATAACGAGGCGCAGGATATGACCGCAAGGTCTTCTGCGGCAAGCGGCACTGTCTTGAATATGTCCTCAAGGGGCGAATAGTAGACTATCGCCATCTGAAGGGCGAAGGAAATTATGATGGCCAGGAAGACATACGGGTTGGAAAACAGGCGGCTGAAAAGCGAATCCTGCGCAGAGCGGCAGTTGAGCGCGTTTGCAAGCTGCAAAAAGACGAATAGCGTGAAGACCACCGTGTATGCCTTTTCCGGGGAATACGACAGGTAAAAACCGAAAACCGCCAGTGCTATTGCAGCCATCAGCAGCCCCAGCATGAAAATCGAGAGGACCATGTTCCTGTTCACAAAGCTCGCCTTGGGGTTGCGGGGCGGTTTTCTCATCTCATCATGCGAGGGCGGCTCGGCGCCGAGAGCAAGGGCTGGCGGCCCGTCTATCATGATGTTTATCCACAAAAGCTGCAGCGGAAGCAGGGGAAGCGGAAGCGAGAGCGCCGGGGCTGCGAACATCAGCGAAAGGGCGGCGACATTTGTGGATATCTGGTACCGCACGAATGACTTGATATTGTTGAAGATTGTCCTGCCGTACTTGACCGCGTTGACTATTGAGGTGAAATTGTCGTCTGTAAGCACCATGTCGGACAATTCCTTGGTGACATCGGTGCCCGAAATCCCCATTGCAACCCCTATGTCTGCCTTCTTTATGGCAGGCGCATCATTGACCCCGTCCCCAGTCACTGCGACTATCTCCCCCATCCGCATGAAGGCTGAGACTATCTTGTATTTTTGCTCCGGGGTCACGCGCGCAAAAACCGCAACCTGGGGCAGCAGCGCCTCCAGCTTGGAGTTTGAGATGTTTTCCAGTTCAGAGCCGTCCAATGCCCTCTTGCCCTGCTCCAAAAGCCCGACTTTCATGGCTATCGCACGGGCGGTTGCAAGCGAGTCCCCGGTAATCATCACCACCCGTATGCCCGCAGAGCGGCAGAGGGATATTGCTTCTGGCACTTCAGGGCGGGGCGGGTCTTCCATGCTCACCAGGCCGACAAACACCAGCGAGCGCTCGGTCGCGGCAGGGGTGTATTTCGCCATTTTCCCTATCGGGCGGTAAGCCAATGCAAGCACCCGCTTGCCCTCGTTGCCCAAATCATGGGAATCGGAAAGCGCCTTCTTCCTTCTTTCAGGGCGCATGATTTCCTCGCCAGAGTTTGTCAGGAGCCTTGAGCAGCGGGGAAGAACCTTTTCAGGGGCGCCTTTGACCAATGCAAGCCTTTTACCATTGTAGATGCGAATCGCACTCATCATCTTGCGCTCGGAATCAAAGGGGACCTCCCCGACCAGCCTGTGCTCGGAGCGCAGTTTCTTTTCATTCCCGCCGCACGATGAGACCGCGGAGAGAAGCGCGGTCTCGGTCGGGTCCCCGCTTAAGACCTTCTTGCCGTAAGACTCGATTGCCATCGAGTTGTTGCAAAGCGCCATTATCTCAACAGCGCGGCGCAGCGCGGGATTCTTGCGGATAAAGCTTGGGTCAAGACTGCCCTGCGCAATCGCATATGAGCTTTGCACCAGGACTATCTCCTGCACAGTCATCCTGTTTTGCGTGATTGTCCCTGTCTTGTCTGTGCATATGACCGTTGCCGAGCCAAGCGTTTCCACGGCAGGCATCTTGCGCACGATTGCGTTTTGCTTTGCCATTTTCTGAACCCCGAGCGCCAGCGTTATCGCAAGCACCGTAGGAAGCCCTTCAGGGATAACGGCTACCGCCAATGTGACTGCCACCACGAACATATCAGTGGCGGTTTCCCCGCGGAGAATCCCTATTGCGAAAAAGACCAATGCAAGGAAAATGCCGGCATACCCCAGGTTCTTGGAAAGCTCTGTTATGTCTTTTTGCAGCCGGGTTTCCTTTTCCCCTTCCCCCTCTACATAGCCAACTATCTTGCCGAATTGAGTTTTCATCCCGGTTTCAACCACCATGCCCTTGCAGTGCCCGCGCACTATAGTGGTGCCTGCGAAGAGCATGTTTTCCCTGTCCGAGAGCACCGTCTTTTTGGCAAGGGTGCATACCGATTTTTGCGAGGGAACGGACTCGCCTGTCAGCGCGGACTGCTCAACCGCCAGGTTGGCAGACTCCATCAGCCGCATGTCCGCTGGCACCCGGTTACCCTCCTCAAGTATCACTATGTCGCCAGGAACAAGCTCGCGGGATTCGATTGCTATCTCCTTTCCGCCGCGCAGTACGACAGAGCGGAGCACCACCATTTTCTTCAGGGCTGCAAGCGCCTTTTCAGCCCGGTATTCCTGGAAAAATCCGAATGAGACGGCAATCAGGACCGCCGCGGTTATGGCAATCGCGTCGATTATTTTCTTGTCATCAACCGTCATCCCCAGGGCAAGCGAGATTGCCGCCGCTGCAATCAAAAGCAGGATGGGCAGGCTGGAGAACTGCCTGAAAAGCATGACATACCACTCGTCCTTTTTCACCTCGGAAATCTCGTTTGCGCCATAAGAGGAAAGCCTTTGGCCCGCTTCCTTTTCCGAAAGCCCGCGGGAAGAAGTGCGCAGCTGCGAGAAAAGCCTGCCCAGCGTGTAAGAATGCCAATATTCGTCTCCCATGTTATAAGAATGGCAAAAAAGGATTAAAAAGGGGAATCAGAAGTCCGTCAGCCTGGATTGCGATTGCTCGTTGCGCTTTTTTTTCGCAGATGGCATCGGATAAGCCGCATCCTTCAAAAGCCGCCCTTTGCCCGAGGCTTCGGATTTTTCCTGCCCTGCCCCGCCAGTTGCGATTGCCTGCTTTTGCTCGCCAGAAAGCCCTGCGTTTTGCATCATGCGGGCCCCGCTTGAAAATTGCCGCTTCATATGCCCCACTATGCGATGCATATTCTCCTCCTTCTTTTTCGAGGAGCGGTATGATGCCTCGTCGCGCGTGTCAGTTGTTATCAGCACGAAAACATTGCCTGCCTTGAGCCTGCCTGCCCTTCCCCGCCTCTGTATCGAGCGTATTTCTGAGGGGATTGGCTCAAAAAAGACCACAGTGTCCACAGAGGGTATGTCCAGCCCCTCCTCCCCGATGGAGGTGGCCACCATCACATCAAACTCGCCTTTCCTGAACCGCTCTATGGTGATTTTCTGCTCCTCGGATGTTACCCCTTCCTTTTTCCCCAAGAAGCGCTCAGCCTTCCAGCCTTTTGCGCGCAGTGCCCCGACTATGGTCTCGACCTGCTTGCGGTACTGCGCAAAGACCAGCACTTTTTCCCCCCGCCTTTTCTCAAGAAGCCCGATAAGCTCCTCGAGTTTGGGGTGCTCCTGCGCAGACTGGCAAAGCTCCAGCGCGATTTTGAACCGCTCGTCCGAGAGCAGGCGCCTTTTTGCCTTCGTCTCGTCCCTTGCCTTGAGCTTCTCCACATAGGCAAGAAAAGTGGCAAGCCCCTGGGTCTCTATAAGCTCCAGCATGTGCACCAGGTTGAATATTGTCGTGTAGTAGGAAAGCGCGGAATACTTGACGCGGTCCGAAGCGCGCAGTATTTTCCCCCGAAGCTCCACAAGGCCCTTTTTCGAGCGCAGCGGGGCGTGGAAGCCCAGGCTGGAGAGCCACTTGGCGTTGTCAAAAAGCATCAGCTGCAGCTGGCGGCGGATTTCGGAAAAGCGCTGGCCCAAAGGAACGCGTATGTACGATATCTCCAGGCGCTTGACATATGGCGCAACATCCCCGTCCTGCGCAGTTCGTATCTCTATGTTCTGTATGCCAAGAGCATCCACTATTTCCTGTATCCTCTGCCTGCTTCCCCCGGGAGAGGCAGTAAGCCCCAAAAGCTGCCCGCCCGACGTTGCGACTTTCTTGGCCACAAACGTGTAGGCATAGCTTCCCACCGAGCGGTGCGCCTCATCTATGACGCAGACCGAGCAGGCGCCGTCCGTGCGCCCAGCCTTGATGTCGTTTTGGAAGGACTGCGGGGTGGAAAAGCACACGCGCCTTTTCCAAAGCTCTTCGCGTTTTTTCGGTGCCACCTCCCCGGTGATAAGCGAGCAGTCCTGCTCCAGAAAGTCTGCCGATTCGAGAAAAGTCCGGTGGTGCTGGGAGACCAGAGGCTTTGTTGGGGCCAGGAAAATCACCCTTCCCCCATTTATCCGCCCTTCAATCACCAGAAAGGCGATTAGCGTCTTTCCCAGGCCTGTGGGCAGCACAACCAGCGTGTTGCCTTTTGCCAATGCGGAGGAGGCTATTGCCAGCTGGTAGGCCCTCGGGAGGATGCCTGGCCTGATGATTCCTGCCATGCGCCAGAAAACGAAGATAGCATTTAATTACATGACTGCACAAGATTGCCGGTGGAAAGATGATACTTCCGAAAGCCCCTGTTGAAAAGATAATACGCGAGGCTGGCGCTGACCGGGTCAGCGACGATGCCGCAGAAGAGCTGGCCGAGATATTGGAGAGGGCGGGGCTGGAGATTTCCTCAAGGGCAATAAGATTCGCCAAGCACGCGGGCAGAAAGACAGTAACCGCAGCAGACATCAAGCTGGCAAAGCCCTAGCCCCATTCAGGCCCCTGGCGCCTGGCCTGTTTTACGGAATCAGAGTCATAGCTGCAAATCGTCTTTTCCCCCTTTGCCACCATCACAGAGGTGTGGAAGGCGTCTTTTTTGCGGGGCAAAAAGGGGCGCGGTTTTGCGCTGCAGAACGCATCGCTTATTGTTCAGTGCGCCGAATAAAAACCGATGTGCCATTTTCGTTGCAACGAAAATGCATCAGATTTTTATTCGGTGCGCCGAATAAAAACCGAACGATTTATATTCACGGGCAGGGGGAAGAATTGCATGAGAATTCCGCTATTGGCAGCAAGCCTCGCGCTCCTGCTTTCGCTGTCAGCCGCAGCAGAGTACAGGGCTTACTTTTCTCCAGAGTCGGCATTTGCCCTTTCTGGGCAAAACGCCACTTTTGAGGGGCATTTCGGGAACTATGCCGTCTTTGCAAATGCCTTTCCCCAGCCCGCGTATGTATCAGTGAGCGGGCAGGAGGCAAGCCAGCAGGCTCTTGTTTTGGAGCTAGAGTGGCTGGCGGAAAACAGGGCGCTTCAGACTGGCTGCAACAGCACCGCGCTTTACGCGCTTTCCTACCGGAATTATTATTGCGCAAATGGCAATTGGCTGGATTGCGACCAGACGCTGGAGTGCATGATGGCCACAAAAAACGGTTCGCCAGAGGCTGCTGCGCAGAAAATGGCTGCGCAGGACATCGGTCTTGGGGGGGAAGGCGAACAATACTCGGATGCAGCCGCCAGGGCTGCCGTTCCACCATCGAAGATTTCACTTGAGCAGGTTGCCCAGCTGGTGGGCGCATTCGTGCTTGTGATTGTTGCCTCATATCTTGTCTTGCAGCAAAGGCAGGCCCAGGTGCAGCTTGACCCTCAGGAGGAGCGGCTTCTTGAGAACCGGACCCGCGCGGGCATAATGGAGGAGCTGTCAGCTGCGGACAAGATTCCCACCGACCTGTCAGCCCGGCTTGGAAAGAGCAAGGCAACTGTGGTGGAGCATTTGGAAGCGCTTCTTTCCGCCGGATTTGTCGAAAGGCTTGCCACGCCAGGGCGGAAATTCGTCTATTACCGGCTCACGCGCAAGGGAAGGCAGGCGCTGCTGCGCCGCGCAGGGTGAGCTTGGTTTTCACAGGCAGGCTTTGTTGAGAAGGGCGGGCTGAATAGCTTATACGCTTTTTGCCATTTTTGGCAAACCAATAAATACCACGCCGCCCATATTTTCCCAGTTTAACGGGGGTGTGGAGATGAGAAAAAGTACAGCCGTTTTTCTTGCAGTTGGGATGCTTGCGACTGGAGCTGCCAAGCTGGATGCGAAAATCCCGCAGGGGGCCTTCGGCAAATTCTTTGACAAGCCCATCAATGAAAACAGCCTGCTGATGCAGGAGACCAAACAGCCAGACGGCCCGGTAAGGATAATTGGGGAGCTGAAAAGCGGCGGCTGGCTGAGCGTGAACAATTTCGCCAATGAATACGGAAAGGTCTACAACACCACCATGGTCATATCCCCTTCTGTCCTGAGTAAGGCGGCGGGAAGAACCGGGGAGGAAGAGGCCCAGAACAGCGATGTTTTGCTGATGTACAACAGCGGGGGCATCCCGATACTGATAATGAAGCACGGCGTTGTTGCCAGCAGGGAAGGCAGGGGAAGCCGCGACCAGATTGACGATTTGTGGGAAAGCGCGGCGGAGATAGTCTCAGGGAATGCAGTTTCTTACGGCAAGGGCAAGGACAAGTGGGCGATAATAACCGTCACGGATGTGAACGGCAAGGAGAGCAAGCTTGTTCTTTTCATCGAGCAAGGCGTGAAAAAGATCCTTCGCGAGTTCGACTTGGCAAAAGACACGCAGTAAATTTGCAGAAAGGGTTAAATATTCGCTTGCAGCAGACAAACATGCGACCAAAGGCAATGCAAATGCCAGCCCTGAGAAAAAAAATCCAAACCCAAGCTGCCGATAGGTCAGAAAAATTGCGCTCTGATTCTGTTTTCAGAAGGAGAATGAAGGAGGCCCTGAGGGCGGGCAGGTTCGCGTTGAGGCATCCTATTTACGCTGCGACCATAATGGCCGCGGTATTCTCGATTGCGCAAAATCAAAGCGGCACCCTGGCGCAGACAAGGGATCGCGACCCGAGCGGGTTGGTCTGGCAGCAAACAGGCTTTGAGGTCCGCGGGAAGAAATATTTCGACATTGACAGCCTGAAAGACGGGGTGTTGCGCCTAAAAGGCTTTGAGTTCGAGGGGCAGCACTACGACTTAGAGGTTGATTTTGCCAGGCAATTGAAAGACAGCTGGCTTGCGAAGCTGACCCTCAGCGGCATCAGGCTGGTGATTTACGCCCAAGTCGAGGGCATAGGAAAGAGCGCTTATCTTGTTTTCACAGATGGGATAATGAGGGTTGCCCCGGATGCCAAGAACAGAACAGCCAGGGTGTCATTCATATACGCTGATGACTCAAGCCGGATCTTCATTGGCCCGGAGCAGATTTTTATTGCCCCAAACGGAGCAATCTTCGCAACTACGCCGACTTCTTCCATGATTATTACCGGGAAGGGGGGCAAATTGTACGTGAATAAGGACTCCGATAGCAACTTTCCAGACCTGCAAAACCCGAAATTCACGCCCGCAGAAGGTGGCGCGGACATGCGGGACCCGGCAATACTGGGCTATCTGGTGCATTTTTCCCCAGATGGATCGACTAGCGTGAGAGTTGACCCGACTTATGGTGCTAAATTATGATGCTTATGCAGCTGGTGGCCCTCAAGACAACGGACCAATCAGTCCGGAAAGAGACGCCGGATTCCATAACAACTGTGAGAGTGGATGTTAGCAAGATGACTGGAACAATAAGCGTATTTTCCAAAAATACGCAGGTGGAGACGACCACCCAATACGACCTTAAGGTGGAGTCTGAAAGAAAAGAGTTCCTAGGGGCGCTTCGAAATAACGGGCTTGGCGATTTTGCAGCCAGAGTGGAAAAGGAGCTTGCCCGGCTCGTGGGCGAGCAGGCGCGAAGCAATAGGCTCCCCCAAAGCCAGGTAGACTTGAATTTCCTGACTGCCTTTTTCATGAAGCCAGTAAAGGATAACACGGAGATAAAGGACAAAAACAGGGAAGAATTCAATTACTTCGCCTAATCATCAGCGGCAAAGTAGCAAAACCTCTGCGCGAATGTCACCATGCACAGCGCGGCTGTTGCGAACAGCACGCCTGACGCGAAAGCCGGATTGGCGGGAATCGTTATCATCGCCAGCGCGAGCAGGATAATGCGTTCCGCACGCGGGAGGATGCCGGGCTGGGCGGCTATCTTCTTCGCGTCGGCAACATGCCTGTGCTCCGCGTAGGCGGTTGCAAAGGAAGTCATTGCCGAGCCGAAGAAGAGGATGATTATCAGCAGCAGCGGGGCTGAAATGATGAATGAGGGCAGGGGATAGGCAAGAAGCGAGAGGATGAAGAGGAATTCCACCAGCCTGTCAGTTATGCCGTCTATGTACGCCCCGCGGGCGGACACCTGCTTCTTTGCGCGTGCGACCGCCCCGTCAAGCGCGTCAGCCGCCGCGGAAAGCAGGAAGAAGAACAGCGAGGGATAGAGCTGCTGCGAGAGGGAAAAGAAAAAGCCGATTGCCGCAAGAACGACCGAGGAAACCGTTATCTGGTTCGCGGAGAAGGGGAGCGCGGCAAAGATGCGCCCCGCTGACTTTTGAATGGATAATAGAACTGGGATTTTTTTCAGTGCCATCAATAAGCCTCGTCGTGGTGGGAAAAGCGCTTCAGGATAACTTTCCCGCTTGGCTCGTCAATGTCATAAGTCAGCACAAAACACCCCATTATGTGGACCCTGCGCATGCCAGCCATAACGTTGCCCAATGGCTTGAAATGATAGGGGTTTTCCAGTATTTCATCAATTTTGCTCCGCAGGGCATTTTCCAACCGCTTGTTTTTGGAAGTAAGCTTGCGTATTTGCAGCTTGCAGTGGTCTGTTTTTTCAAGGGAATACATCGGCTCACTTGAAAAGCGCGTCGATGGTAGTCGGACTGGACTTTTCCTTGCGCGAAGCCTTCAGGCTGGCAATGAATGATTTTTTCATTGGTAGTTCGTCCACAGGATGCCAATCGTGCTGGTCCATCCACGCCCAGTCCGCCTCGGAAATGGGTTCTTTGTCGATGTATTTTTTGAGGATGGAAAGCTTGTGAAGCTCGATTACCTTTGCCGCGATGGCGCTCTTTGCGACTTCGCTCCACTTTATCTCGGAGTGCTGGTCCATCTGCACGCGGATTGCGTCGGGTATTGAAAGTGTTATATTTGCCATTTAAATCACACAGGAATTTGTGCAGACACAGGTTTAAGTGCCTTTCCCTTCGGCTGCCTGCTTCCCCTTGCCCCAATAGTCGTAGTATTCCACGCCCAGATGGGTAATCAAATCCTCGCCCATGATGTACCTAAGCGTGTTTTTCAACTTCATGTGCTGGATGGAGATATCGTGTTCCGGAGAAACTGTCGGCGCGTGCATGGGCGCCTTGAAGTAAAACGACAGCCACTCCTGCATGCCCACCATGCCGGCCCTTTGCGCCAAATCCATGAACAGCGCCAAGTCAAGGACAATCGGCGCGGCGAGGATGCTGTCCTTGCACAGGAAGTTGATTTTTATCTGCATGGGGTAGCCCATCCAGCCGAATATGTCTATGTTGTCCCAGCCCTCCTTGTCGTCGCCCTTCGGGGGATAGTACTCGATTCTTACCTTGTGGTACATGTCCTTGTACAAGTCGGGGTACATTGCGGGCTGGAATATGAAGTCCAGCGATGACTTCTTGCTCATTTCCTTGCTCTTGAATGAGCCGGCGTCGTCAAGCACAAGCCCGTCGCGGTTGCCCAGTATGTTCGTGGAAAACCAGCCCTTGACGCCAAGCATTCTTGTCTTGAACATGGGCGCAATCGTGGTTTTTACCAGGGTCTGCCCTGTCTTGAAGTCCTTTCCTGCAATCGGAAGACCCTGCTTTCTTGCAAGCTCCTCAAGCGCGGGAATGTCCAGTGTCAGTTGCGGGGAGCCGTTCACATACGGCACACCTTCCATCAGAGCGGCGTACGCGTAAATCATCGAGGGGGCTATCGCGGGGTCGCTTTTGGCAAGCCCCTCTTCGAATGCAACAAGCGATGCGTGCACGGGCTGCTGCTCGGTATAAGTCTCGGTGCTTGCGCACCAGACCGCGACCATGCGCGAGAGGTTCTTCTCCTTCTTGAAGCGGCGGATGTCGTCTCTTACCTGTTGTGCAAGCTCCATCTTGTTCGCGCCGGTTTTCACGTTCGGCCCGTTGATGTTCTTGATGAAATTGCGGTCGAATACCGCCTTCATGGGCTTGATTTTTTCAAGCTCGCCTTTCACCAAATCGAGGTGCTCGGCGGAAAGCACGCCGGCTTTCCTCGCGGCTTCGTAGGCGTTGTCAGGGAAGATGTCCCATGCCGCGAATTCCAGGTCGGAAAGGGAGGCGAGGGGCACGAAATCCTTAATCAAAGGCGAGCGGTTCTCGTCGCGCTTCCCAAGGCGTATCGTCTGCATCTGCGTGAGGCTCCCCGCAGGAAGCATGCCGTTTTTCCTCGCAAGCATGACGCCCGCTATGAAAGTGGTGGAGACCGCGCCAAGGCCGGGAGTGAGCACCCCCAGCTTCCCTTTAGCAGGCGTTATTTTTTTCTTTTCAGCCATGATTGCACCCCTGAATGACTATTATACATTCTATATAATAGTATAAAAATTTAATAATAGTTCGCAGGCGGGGCTAGAGCCTGTCCCGGGCATCGCGCATCTTGAAAAAAACCAGGATTGCCACCACGATTGCCCCAAATGAGACAAGAGAGGCTATCATCAGGGTCTGGATGTTGAAATGCTGCCCCTCATCCTGTGGTTGAGCAGGCTCGGCTTTTTTTGCCCAGGACTGGTTGTAGGGGCCCAGCTTGAAAAGCCCCCTGGTGATTTCGAGGAAACGGTATTTTTCGGCAAGCTCGCTGCCCCCAACGCTCTGGTTCTGTTCCCCCCCGCCAGCGCTTGCCTGGGCGGATGCCCGAAGGTACTCCATTTTCTTCAGCCCATAATTTGTCAGGTTCAATATGACCTGCGAGTCAAAATCAAGCTCAAAGAAGCGGGAGAAGTTGGAGTAGCTCTTTTGCGCCAGAAGCTGCAGGTTGGTGAGCGCCGGCATGGAGTAGTCTGGCGAGAAGCAGTATGAGTATGAATCGTAAAGCTGGCTGGAGGAAGCCTTGGTCGCCCGCCTGTTTATCTGCTCTATCGAGGAGAGGTATGCCTTCAGGTTTTCATAGGTTGCTCCCTTTGAGACCTCCTCGTAGGCGGCAGCTTCTGCATCATACGCCTCATCCAGCATGCGGCTGTTGTTCTCAAACTCCCACACGGTGTTTATGAATGGCCTGCCAGCCCCCAAGGCGACTGGCTGGCAGAACGAGGTGACCGAATAGCACGCCTGCAGGCACGTCTCAAAGCTTTCGCAGGGAAGGCGGTCTGTGCCAAGCAATGTCCGGCATTTCGCCTCGCCCTCTTTGCGGGCATTCCTTATGTTGTCTATCCCAGCATGCACCTTCTGCAGGTTCTGCACTGTGTCCGGGGAGTATCCGGTGGAGAGATGGTAGCTGTGAAGAAGGCTTTTTATCAGCCCAATTTCGCCTACGGGCTTGAGAGTGGAATCATTATGGGGCATAAGAAAGGCGTAAAGCTGCGATTGCACCAGCAGCGCCTGATGGACCTTTCCCTGGTGGGTGAAATTCTCTATTGAGTAGCTCATGTTGTCAGGGACAAAATTTTCATAGGGGAATGAAGCCCAAGCAGGGGCAATAAGGCAGGCAAGCGCCAAAATCAGTATTGTTTTTTGCATATCCACCACTAGCCATTCTTCAGGAAAAAAATAAAAAGAGAAAAGGGAGCTTAGCTGCTTTTGTGCTTCCTCTTTGCCAAAAAGTAAACTCCTGCGCCGACTATGGCAATGCCCGCAAGAATGACTGCAGCTATGAGCGCCATCTGCGCGGTGTTGTCAGATTTCGCCTGCTCCTGCGGGGCGGCCTTTGCCGGCGCAACGCACTCCTCCTCCCAGGCGCGCAGGCACTTTTGCTTTGCCTCGCACCAGGCATAGCCTGCCGAGCCTATGCAGCCGTGTATGTCCTTGTCGGAACCTGGCGCCGGAGGCGCAACTTCAGGCTCTTCCTTGGGCGTTGTTGTTGGGGCATTGACCTTGGGCGCAGGCAACTTCTTCTCCGCAGACATCTCCACAGTGGTGAAGTTATTCACCCTTGAGGGGGGCACCCGCTTGCCAACCGAGTAGGTTATTGACTTGGATTCGCCGCCCACGAATGTCGGGAAAGTGAACGCCACCTTCCAGCCCTCGCGCGAGGTGTATGCCGGGGTGAAGTTTATCTCGTTCATCGATGCGAAGCTGTCAGGTATGGTGTCTGAAAAGACAAAGTCCGCCATGGTGCACTCGCTTCCCCCTTTGTTCTCAACATTGGTTGTTAGCACCGAAACGTTGCCTGAAACAAGCTCGCGCTTCAGGCTGACTGTGCAGTTTGCCGTGCCTATGTCCACAACATAATCGGTGGACAGCTTGGTGGAGGTTGCCCCAGCCGCTCCTCCGCCGACCGAGCCGCCTCCGCTTGATGAGCTGCCTGAAGGCGAGGGAGTTGGCGTTGGAGTGACTATGTTGAATTGCATGGCTGCGGAGTGCACCAGCCCTGAAATGGTGAGGGTGGTCCCTGACTTCGTGCAGGTTATTCCGCTTGCCGTGCCGGTGCAGGGCACCTGCACCTCATTTGCGTCGGTGCAGGCGGCGGTTATGTTCAGGTATGTCACCCCTTCAGCGTCTTTCACGCAGATGGAGTTGTATGATGGACTCGTGTTGTAGACCACGAGCGTCTTGGTGCCGAACTGCCCGCCGCTGTTGTTCACCCCGCTGACCGATATGTAGGAGGCGCCGCCGCTTGTTCCGTTTGCTATGCTGATGGTGGAAAGATTAAGGAACGAATTGCTGAAATTGTAGCCAAACGACAGGATGGCTCCGCTTGGGGAAGAGATGGTCACGGTCTCTACGTCGTTATAATAGGTGGTGTTGCCCGGGACGGTGCCGTTTATCGTTATGTTGAGGGTGCCGGTGCCGTTTGTGACTATATCCGAAGCGTTGCCCTCAACCGAGGCATAATCAACAGTGAGGTTTAGTATGTTGGTCGGGGGGCTTGCAGACCATGCCTGCACCCCTTCTTTTGCTGGATAATTGCTGTCGCAGAAAACTTTGAAAGTTACGTTGTCACCGGTGTTGCCTATCACAGTCATGCAATAATGGCTGCCTGGGCAACTGCCAACTGAAGCCCTGGAATTTTCAACACCGTTCACATAGGCGCAAACCAGGGTGCCGTCAGCTGCCAGCGTGCCGTTGATGAGCACCTGCCCGTACCAACTCCCCATACCGGCAGACAACATGGAGCTTGCAAGCAATGCTGCGAAGAGCAGCGCGTTTTTTGCGACCATAGTACACCTCGTTTAAAGCTTGAAAAACAAAAAAATGAAAAAAATAAAAAATGGGGGCTAGTTGAGCTCCAGCCTGTCGCTGGCGTTCATGTGTATCCAGTATGGCAGGTTGTCCCAGTCGTTGAACTCAGACAGGGTGCCAGTCACAAGTGACGGGTCGTAGAACAGCCAGCAGCTCCCGTTCTGCGACGAGCAGGAGGTGCCGTTGCGGTAGTACAGGTAGTCGTAGCTGCCGCCTATCCCGCCCTTTGTCTCAAGCACGTTCACCACGCTGTAGTTCCCGTCAGAGAACGAGTCGAGGTCCTCCAGAACCACTCTGGGCAGAGGCATGTCGTTCCACCCAAGGTTGAGCTGCTTGGTGTAGTTGAAGTTGCTGGTGGTGTCATATGTGGTGTACAGCCTCACAGATGAGGTCATTGCGCTTCCGTTCATGCTCGCGCAAGCCACGTAGATGTTGTTGAGCCCCTGCGAGGCGAGTGCCACGCTGCTTGTGTGCGCGGTTGTTCCCTGCCCGTTGCTGAAGTTGTATGCCATTGTGGCATACGACCGGTCCTGCGTGTCATACTTGCAGTATGCCGCTATGCTGGTGGTCACGTTAATTGTAATGGGCGAGGATGCGGAAGTGCCTCCCTGCGGCGAGGATGCGGTCACTGTGGGCAGGACGGTGTCAACATCGAAAGTGTGCGAGTTGTCCGCCGCCATCGTGTTTCCTGCCAGGTCCTTTGCCCCGGAAATCTGTATAGTCATACTGCCTGCGTATGAGCTCGGTATTTGGTAGGCAATGCAGAAAGTCGTTGCATTCGAGTCGCCACAGTCATTCACTGTTAAACTTAAGCTGTTGACAGATATTGAGGGGGCAACACTCATGCTCTTGTTGAAAGTAACTGTTATTATAGAGGTTGAACTGCCCCCAGTATTGAATGTCCGACCATCCGAGCTAACTGAAGAAACCACAGGCAGATGTGCGATTATTTCAAGTGTGTTCGCACCCACTGTGGAATACGTCACTGAGTTGCCAGCGGCGTCGGACAGGGTGACGCTTGCAGGGACTAACCCTGCTGCCCTGTCGCTGTGGCCGGTTGCGATTGTGTAGTTAACTCCGTAGGCGCCGCCGGTCAGGTCCTCGAAATCCTCTGCCGGGATGCCGTTGACCGTTATTGATGTGTTGGTGTAGCCTGCCGCGTCAGCTGTTATCGCCAGGTGGATTACATCACCTATCTTGGCGTAGCCGCTGCTTGGGGAAAGCGCAAGGCCGGTGATTACCGGGGGTATGGTGTCGATGACAATTGCGTGTGCCCCTGTGAATGTCGCGGTTGCTGGCAGGGTTTCGACCGCGTCGTTGCCTGCAGCGTCCCTGATTGTGGCGCCGTTGAGGTTAAGAGAAGTTGTCGTGTTGTAGACCAGCCCTGCAGAGTTCTCGCCTGCAGCGACAGTGTATAGGAAGGAGAGGTTGGTGGAGCCTGAGCCGCCCACATACTGGGCAGTTCCTGCTGAGTTAAGGTCGATTGTCGGCGTTCCGCCTGACACTGTTACAGAGTCGTTGTAGACAACGAACAGGTAGATTTTGGTCCCTGCCTTGTAAGAGCCGTCGGTTGTGTTGGTGCTGATTGACGTTATTCCAGGGATGGACGTGTCAACTACCACGCTGCTTCCTGTGAAGTCGTCATCAAGCGTGTTGACCGCGTTGTTGCCGGCCAGGTCCTTTATTGTGCCGCTGTTCAGATCAAGCGAGCTTGTGTCCTCAGCCCCAAGGTCAGCCGAGTTGTCTCCGTCAACCACCGTGTAATTGAACACCAGAATGGCCGAATCGTTGCCTGAGACAAAATTCGCATACCTGGTGGCAGCTCCCACAACATTGAGCTTTATTCTGGGCGTGCCGGTCACCACCACTGTCTTGTTGTAGGTTACCGAGAAGCTCAAAACATCCGCAGCCTTGTAGGAGCCCGCGGGAGTGACAATTGCGTTTGAGGAGACTATTGGCGCATTTGCGATTATTTCAAGTGTGTTCGCACCCACTGTGGAATACGTCACTGAGTTGCCAGCGGCGTCGGACAGGGTGACGCTTGCAGGGACTAACCCTGCTGCCCTGTCGCTGTGGCCGGTTGCGATTGTGTAGTTAACTCCGTAGGCGCCGCCGGTCAGGTCCTCGAAATCCTCTGCCGGGATGCCGTTGACCGTTATTGATGTGTTGGTGTAGCCTGCCGCGTCAGCTGTTATCGCCAGGTGGATTACATCACCTATCTTGGCGTAGCCGCTGCTTGGGGAAAGCGCAAGGCCGGTGATTACCGGGGGTATGGTGTCGATGACAATTGCGTGTGCCCCTGTGAATGTCGCGGTTGCTGGCAGGGTTTCGACCGCGTCGTTGCCTGCAGCGTCCCTGATTGTGGCGCCGTTGAGGTTAAGAGAAGTTGTCGTGTTGTAGACCAGCCCTGCAGAGTTCTCGCCTGCAGCGACAGTGTATAGGAAGGAGAGGTTGGTGGAGCCTGAGCCGCCCACATACTGGGCAGTTCCTGCTGAGTTAAGGTCGATTGTCGGCGTTCCGCCTGACACTGTTACAGAGTCGTTGTAGACAACGAACAGGTAGATTTTGGTCCCTGCCTTGTAAGAGCCGTCGGTTGTGTTGGTGCTGATTGATGTGATTCCTGGGATGGACGTGTCGATTGTAATATTCTTGTTCGCGCCAAGCGAACCTGCCGCACCAGGATTTGGAAGAGTCAAGATGGATGACGAAGAGTCCTCCATGGTCTTAATGCTACCGGTGAGAGATGCATTGTTCATATAGTCTAAAACTGCAGAAGTGTCGCCTTCCTGAACTGTATAGTTGAAGTTAAATATCAATGAGCCCATTCCAGGAGCTGGAGAGAATATGGACACATTTCTTCCACCAGTAGTCACATTCAAAAGCAAATAGGGATTTCCAATACCGCCGATATAATAGGTCGATTCGTTGAATGTTACTGTTATATTTATGAAGGAACCGGCCTTATAGGAACCGTTTGCAGTAGTTGCTGAAACCGATGTTACACTTGACGCGGCAGCAACCGTCCCGGCGAAAAGCGCTACGAATAGAATCGCGGAAAAGATGCGCGCGGACGTTTGCTTTGTGTTTTGGGACACCATATGGCTCACCTCGATTAGTACTGACGCTGGCTGAAAATTATTGCCTTGTGGGGGCTGGGCTCGTGCTCGCATCTGGAAAAGTCTGAACTGCCCTGTATTCTGCCTTCCACGTTCAGACGCTTCGAAAGTAATGTTTTTAAGCATTTCTTCGCCCCCCTTGCGCGCGCAAAGAGCCAAGGATGCGCCGGTTCAGCTTTTGGAAGGGCCGGATGCGCTTTCTTGCGGCGGGGGCAGATGGGAAAAAAGGGGGGAGCAGAGGAAGATTTGCCTGTTTTGTGGTCACCTTTTGGAAAGCATTAATAAATTGTAGGCACCCAAGATGGTGCATGTACATTGAGGCAAGGGGAAAAAGGAAAATGAGGAAATTCTACCTGACCCGCTCGTACCGGCAGGGGCAGAAGGTGAGGAAAGACAGGGTTTACCTGGGCACCAATTTGGGAAGGGAGGAGCTGGTGCTCAAACACGAGGCTGCCAGAAAGCAGCTTGAGGGCAGGGAAAAGCTGATGGGGCAGTGGGAAATCGCATTTGGCAGCGTGGAGGCAAGGGCAATGAGGGCAAGGGTGGGAAAAAAGAAGTGGGAGGAATTTGTGGTGGATTTCACCTACAACAGCAATGCCATCGAAGGCTCAAGCATTACCCGGAGGGAGGCAGGCGAGATATTGAAGAACAACCTCTGGCCCGACAAGCCAAAGGAGGACATTGCCGAAACCTACGGGGTTGCAAGAGCAACAAGGATGCTGGCTGAGACAAAAACGCACCTGTCCGTTCCTTTGATGCTGGAGCTGCACAAGGCGGCTTTCAGGAATTCCGAGCCGTTTGCAGGGAAACTGAGGCGCGTCGACTTGGTGGTAAGGAACCGGCAGGGCGAGATTGTGCACAGGGGCGCCCCCTGGAGCCAGGTGAAGGGCTTGCTTTTTGGGCTGGCGGAATGGTATAATAACAACAGGGAAAGGCGCCATCCGCTGGTGCTTGCCGCACTGGTGCATTGCCAGTTCGAGAACATCCGCCCTTTCCGTGAAGGCACGAGCAGGGTGGGAAGGCTGCTGATGAACAACATACTGCTGAAAAACGGCCTGCCGCCCGTGGTCATCTTTTACCGGAAAAGGCACGCCTACTATTCTGCGCTTCACGCTTACGAGACCAATCGCGGGGTGGCGCCCCTGGTGAGATTCCTGGAAAAGGAGATGGCAAGGGGATGGGAAAGGAAGTGAGAAAAACTACTGGCATGCTACCCTGTGAATGTTTTTAATGCGTGGAACTGCCCACATTTGCGCGATGTGGTTGAAATGAGTGCGCTCGTAAAGGAATCTGGCTACAGGGATTTTGTAATTGAGATTAAGAACAGGATACGGGAGGCGCAGTATTCCGCGCTGAAGGCAGTCAATAAGGAGCTCGTTAATCTTTACTGGGACATCGGCAGGGAAATAGCCGAGAAGCAGGAAAAGTTCAGCTGGGGCAAGGCGATTGTAGAAAGGCTTGCGTTTGATCTGCAGAAGGAGTATCCCGGTGTGCATGGCTTTTCCCCCGCCAGTCTTTGGAGAATGCGGAATTTCTACCAAAGCTACTGCAAAAATGCAAAACTCGCACCATTGGTGCGAGAAATCAGCTGGGCTAAGAACCTAGTTGTCATGGAGAAGTGCAAAAACGACCTTGAAAGGGAGTTCTATATCAAAATGATCCGGAAGTTTGGCTGGACGAAAAGCGTGCTTATCCACCAGATTGAGAATAGGTCGTATGAGAAATATCTCACAAACCAGACTAATTTCGATAAAGCCTTGCCAGCCAGGTACAAAGGGCAGGCAAAGCTGGCAGTCAAAGATGAGTACACGTTTGATTTTCTTGAGCTGGGAGGGGAGCATTCTGAAAAAGAACTGAAAGGCGCGCTCATGAAACGGGTGAGAAGCTTTCTTGTGGAAATGGGCGGCAGTTTCTGCTATATTGGGAACCAGTTCCGGCTTGAAGTCGGCGGCAGCGAGTTTTTTGTTGACCTGCTGCTTTACCACAGGAAGTTGAAATGCCTCGTGGCAATAGAGTTAAAAGTCGGGGAGTTCATGCCTGAGTACGCGGGAAAGATGCAATTCTATCTCTCGGTGCTTGATGACAAGGTGAGAATGGGGGGCGAAAAGCCTTCGATTGGAATAATCATCTGCAAGAGCAAGGACAGGACGATTGTGGAGTATGCGCTGAAAGAGGTAAAAAAACCAATCGGTGTTTCCACTTATAGGATGACCGCGCAGCTGCCGCATAGCCTCTCAAAATACCTTCCTTCAGGAAAGAAAATATCGGAAAGGCTGTGTGCGCCGGATGAGAAGTGAGTGCATGGAAAAGCGCATGACAAGCACTATAGAAAGAAAAGGAAGAAACAAAAAAAGTAAAAAAGAAAAAAGCCTTAGTAGTCCCCGCCCATGCCGCCGCTGTTTCCCTTGATTTCCCTGAACCTTTTCCTGTCTTTTTTTATTTGCGACAGGCGCGCGAATTGCCCGTAAGGCATCTGTTTTGTCCTGGCGCGTTCAATGCTGCCGCGATGGAACACTATCTCGGTCCCGTAAAATGAAAGCAGCTTCGCAATTTTCCTTGAGCGCCAGCTGCCTTTTGCACGGTTTGCCTCAATCCTTCGGTTCAGGTTTATCCGCCTGGAAAGCCTCTCATTGACCACATGCACGCTGCCCGAGGGCTGCCAGTCAAATCCGAGCGCCTCCTCAGCGGTCTGGCAGCTGAAATAAAAATTGCTATTTCCCAGGAAAATGCGAATTGCCTGGGATAGCGCCGCAAGCGGCTTTTCGATGAACCCGCCTTTCCTTTCCTCCTCCAAAGGCACATAATAAATCCCCTTGAAAGGGGAGGGAAACAGCTTGAGAGAAGCGGACATTGATGAGATTTCTGTTTTGGCAAAGCCCTGGGCGAAAAGAGACCGGAAACTGATTGCCTGCTTAGGAAGAAGCATCAAGAATCACCTTCCGCAATCCAGTCGCATCAGACCGGTTAAGCGCCATAATCTCCAGGTCGCCGATATTTTTCGGCATGCCGCCGGATAATAGTTTCTTCACCATGCCAAAATCCCGCCCGCGGGCCTGAAGTATGCAGAATATGTCAAACAGGTCGCGCGCCTCTCTCCTGTCCTTATAGGCGGCAATTTTCATCTGAAAAATGTCCTCGCAGGAAGCCACCCGTATCTTTCTGGCGCAAAATTCGTGCTCTTCGACGCGCTTGATTTTCCTGTCTGGGATGAAAATCTCCACTTTTATGCTGGTGTCCTCAAACTGCACCACGAACTGGTTTTTGAAGCGCCCAGGAGAGGTCCGGTAGCCTCTCTTTGACATACAGCCTTTGAGCTCTTCCTTTAGCCTGATGTCGTTGCCGCCGGCAGGCACGAAATCCAAATCTACGCTGACGCGATGTTTCAAATGGAAGAGGGCAAGGGCGGTCCCGCCCACCAGGATCAGTTTTTCCCCTGCGCACTCCGCAACATCTGGGAGTATCTCCAGCACCCGCTTGTATTTTCTGCCGAATGCATTGTCCATGGTATTGCTTTAGCCTGAAAACATATAAAGCTTGTTATTACTAGATTTGAATATATTTAATCTAGTAAAAACACTAACGACTGCAATAAATTATCTCATTTTTAAAATCCGGCTTGATGATTGATGGGATTGGGCGATGGTTTGCCGGCAGTTTGGACAAGCCGCACTTGAAAACCTTTCGGAAAAGCAGAAGGGATTTGCAAAAAACGGATTCCGGGCTTGATGTGAAAAAGCCCGGGAAAAAAAGAAAATAAAAAAAGAAAAAAGCCTTAGTAGTCCCCGCCCATGCCGCCGCCCATGCCGCCAGGGCCGCCTGCGCCAGGAGGCATTCCGCCGCTCTTTCCTTTGGAGGCAATCATGTCGTCAATGCGCAGCAGCATCTTCGCTGCCTCGTAGGCGCTGGCGATTGCCTGTGTTTTCACCTTGAGTGGCTCGAACACCCCGATTGCCTTCATGTCGGAAACCTGCCCGCCGTAAACGTCCACGCCGAAGTGCTCCCCGCCCTCCTTCTTGTGCTTGGAGCGCAAGCTGACAAGCGCGTCAATCGCGTCCATGCCCGCGTTTTCCGCAAGCGTGCGCGGCACTGTCTCCAGCGCCTCTGCGAATGCCTGTATGGCAAGCTGCTCCCTTCCTCCGATTTCGGTTGCGTACTTGCCAAGCTGTATGGAAAGCTCGATTTCAGTGGAGCCTCCGCCTGTCACGTACCTGCCGTCCTCTATTGCCGAGGAAACCGCGCCAATCGCGTCGGTTATCGCCCGCTCGCCTTCCGAGACCACGTGGTCCGTGGAGGCGCGCACGAATATTGTCACCGACTTGGCGTCCTTGCAGTTTTCCACGAAGACCATCTTCTCGCCGGCAATTGACTTCTCGTTCACATCGCCTGCAAAGCCGAGGTCCTTTGCTGACAGGTCATCCAGCGTGGTGGCTATCTTGCCACCTGTAGCGCGGGCGAGCTTTTCCATGTCCGACTTCTTCACGCGGCGCACTGCTGAGATTCCCTTCTTGTTCAAAAAGTGCTGCGCGACATCGTCAATGCCTTTTTGGCAGAAGACCACGTTCGCCCCTGTTGCCGCTATCTTGTCCACCATGTCACGAAGCATCTTTTCCTCCTGCCCAAGGAAAGCCTGCATCTGGTCTGGCGAGGTTATCTCTATCTTTGCGTCGATTTCGGTCTTCTCTATCTCAAGGGCGCAGTCCAGAAGGGCAATCTTCCCGTTCTTGATGTTTTTCGGCATGCCCGGGTGGACTATCTCCTTGTCGACAAGCACACCCTGTATGAGCGCGGTGTCGTTGATGTCCCCGCCCGCCTTTTTCTCAATCTTGACAAGCTCGTCGTCCACGAAGTAGGCGCCGTTCTTCAGCTCCGCCACCTGCGTGACGGCGGTGACCACCAGCTTTGCAAGCGCATCCTTGTTGGTGCCCACGCCTATTGACTTGGAGCCCATCGCAATGGATGCGATTTTCTCCAGGATTGCCTTGTCGCTTATGGACACTTTGGTGGCTATCTTGTTCAGAAACTCATTTGTCTTCTTTGAAGCCAGGTCGTAGCCCTTCACTATGGTGGAGGCGTGTATGTCCTGGTCCAGAAGGTCGCCCGCCTTCTTCAGAAGCATCCCTGCGAGCATGACAGAGGTGGTGGTGCCATCGCCGACCTCCTTGTCCTGCGTCTTGGCAATTTCCACCATTATCTTTGCCGCCGGGTGCTCGACATTCATCTCCTCAAGGATGGTCGCCCCGTCGTTTGTTATCACAATGTCGCCAAGCTCGGAAACCAGCATCTTGTCCATGCCCTTTGGCCCAAGCGTGGTGCGCACGATGTTTGCAACCGCGTAAGCCACGGCTATGTTTATGCGCTGCGCGTCCCGCCCAAGCACGCGGTTGCTCCCCTCGGGGAGAACCATTACCTGTTGTCCTTCTAGATTCTTTGCCATCTAAACCACCTCTATAAATTTTACTTGGACACTTAGAGCAGACCTGAACCAAGGCTTCTGTCAATACAGTATTAACATTTTTAAATATATGTCAATATCGTATTAACTTATCCACATTTTGCCACTTTCTTAAAGCTTGGAGATTTTCCCGAACTTGCCGGCTGAAAGCTGCAGGTTGCCCTTGTACTCGGAAACCCAGCCCTTCTCAATCTTTATCTTGTCTCCCTGCGAAAATGCGTCGGCATCGTCGCCCCAAAGCGAGAGGGTGATTTCCCCAGAGTCGTCTTTCATGGTCGCGTTTGCCACGCGGGTCTTCTTCCCGAACTTGGTGATGACATCGCGGCCCTCTTCCTTGCTCACAAGCTCGCCTTCGATATCCACGTTGCCCGTTCCGGATTTCAATTCGCTTATTTTCATGATATCTGTCCCCCCACACATTAATCTAAATTAAGAGCGAAGGAGGGTTAAAGTGGAAAAGGCATAAATAGCTTGCGGGCAGCCTTTCTTCGAACGCGTCCGGAGATGATTGGGCTTGACCATTATCCAGTGTTCCAAGCCAATGGCAGCCAGAAGTGTGCCCTTTACGTCCCTTCGTCAAAGCTCTCCGAGTACTCAAGCTGCTCCGATGTCGGCTTTTCAAGCCGCACGTTCTGGGAGCGCAAGATGAGCCTCGCCACGGCATCGTCCGTTTCCTTGGGGACGCTGTGCACGCCTGGCTTCATGCCGCCTTTTTTCGATTTTGCCAGCATTTCGCAGCAGAGCGCCTGTATGGCAAAGCTGCCGTCCATTATCTCTATGGGGTGCCCTTGCCCAGAGGGGCGCGCCAGGTTCACAAGCCTCCCTTCTGACAGGAGATAGAGCGTCTTGCCGTTTTTTAGGCTATAGCCGGAGATGTTGTCTTTCAGCTCCTCCACCGCCCTGCTCATTTTCCTTAGGGAAGGCTCGTTTATCTCCACGTTGAAGTGCCCGGCATTGCAAAGCATTGCCCCATCCTTCATCAGGGGGAAATGCTGCGAGGAGATGACATGCTTGTTGCCGGTGGCTGTGATGAATATGTCGCCTTGCGCCGCCGCCTGGGGCATATCCATCACCCTAAAGCCGTCGTAAAGCGCGGACAGCCCCCGTTGCAGGCCCGACTCGTGCGGCCCGAGCGTGCCGTCTATCTCCACCACTATCACATTCGCACCCATCGCCTTCATACGGGAGGCTATGCCTCTGCCACACCAGCCGTAACCTGCCACCACCACAGTCTTGCCTGCGAGCAGCCGATTGGTCGCCTGCGCGATTGCCGCGACAGTGGATTGCGCGGTGCCGAACTGGTTGTCCAGCAGGAACTTGGAGTAGGCGTTGTTCACCGCGAAAACCGGAATGAGAAGCTTGCCTGCTTTCTGCATCGCCTGCAGGCGCACTATGCCCGTTGTGGTCTCCTCGCACGCACCTTTCACCTTGGGAAGCTCTGATTTGCGGGAGGTATGCAGCAAGTTGATAAGGTCGCAGCCGTCGTCTATAATTATGTCTGGCTTTGCGTCAAGAACGGAGTTTAAGCAGAAGTAATACTCTTCATTTGTCTGGCCCGCCCAGGCAAAAACCTCTATCTTGCCCCCTTTGGCGATCGCCGCTGCAACCGAGTCATCAGTTGTCATGGGGTTGCAAGAGGAGGCGAAAACGCGGGCTCCGCCCGCCGCGAGAGCTTCAAGCAGTATGCCGGTTTTTTTCTCAAGGTGCAGCGCTGTTGCGACGGTGAGGCCGGAAAACGGCTTTTCCCGCTCGAAGCGCGCCTTTATTTCGCCAAGTGCTGGCATGTTGCGCCGTGCCCACTCAAGCTCCAGCTCCCCTTTTTTTGCAAGCGAAATATCCTTTACCTTGGACATGGAATCCCCGGCTCTTCATTGCACAATATATTATATTAACTATGCCGCGCTTCAAGCAAGGCATGCAGAAAATGTCCGGTGCCGACCTTCATTTTGCAGTTTCTGAGCTGAAGCTTTTGGAGGGGAAGAGGATAGCTAAAATAAGGAAAACCGACCGGGGCGTTTTCCTGTTCAAGATAGGGGGGGCGGAGCTGCTGTTTGAGCCGACTGTCAGGTTCCACCTCACAATGCAGGCGCACCAGGCGATGGGCGCGCCAGACGGATTTGTCGCCTTTTTGAGGAAGAATCTCGAGGGGAAAACAGCGCAGAGGATAAGCCAGTACAAAACCGACAGGATAGTGGAGATAGGGACAAAAAGCAATGAAAGGCTTGTTTTCGAGCTTTTCAGGAAAGGCAATCTGATTTTTGTGGGAGAAGACGGGGTCATCATATCGTGCCTGAACAGGGAGGAAGCCGGCGGGCGGAAGATAGCAAGAGGCGAGAAATACTGTTACCCGCGTGAGACCTCATTTGAGCTTAAGCTTCCACAAAAGCCAGTGTTCGGGGTGAAATTGGACGAGAAGGGGGTGCCGGTTTCCTATTCATTGCAAGCCGCACAAACCGATGTGCCGTTCAAAACATTTTCAGAAGCTGCGGACTTTTACTATGCGAACCAGAAGGAAGAAAGCGAGGCGCAAAAGGAGGCTGCGCATAAAATCGCCAGTCTGCAGCAGAGGCTGGAGCTGCAGCAAAAATCTGTCGAGGGGCTGATTGCTGAAAAGAAGGCGGCAAAGCTTTCAGGCGATGCCATATATTCGGACTTTGAAAGGGCAGAGGCGCTTTTGACCCAGGTGCGGCGCATGAAAAAAGAGGGGAGAAGCGAGGCGGAGATAAACGGCTGGCTTTCCGGCAGGGGCGCGATTCTGAAGGGGGCGGTGCTGGAAATTGAAGTTGGGTGAGCAGAAGCTTTCCCATCGCCACCCAACTCGTCAGTTGCCTAGTCGAAATTCATGTATGGGGCAAGCAGCTTCTTTGCTTTTTTTGGCTTGTCCACCTTAAGTGCGACAACTGAAACCCCTGGCTCTTTTGCGACTATGTAAAGGTTGATGATGTTTATTTTCTCATCCACCATCCTGCAAGAGAGTGCTGAGAGCGCGCCTGGCTCGTCTCTCAGGCGCACCACGAATATTTCGGATTCCAGCACATGGTAGCCGCTGCGGCGAAGCAGGCCTGCCGCTTTTTTTTCATTCTTAAGAAGGAAGGTGAGGATAGCCCTGTCGCCGATTGAGACAGCGGAAACGGAATCTATGTTTATTTTAGCCTTGCCCAGGATGCGGGAGATTTCGGCAAGTACCCCCACCCTGTCATGGGCGACTAGAGTCATCTGCTTCACAGACCCACCTCCCGGCAAACAATCGCTGCCGGAGTATAAAAGCGTTCTGCCGCAAGCAGGACAGCCTACTGCGGGCACCCTAAAACAAGACCTGACTGGCTAGTCTGAAGTCATTATTGAGTGGGAAAGCAGCTTCTTCGCCTTTTTGGGCTTGTCCACCTTGAGCGCGTGTATGGCAAACCCATCTTCCCCCCGGGCCACGATATAAAGAGATTCGATGTTGACGTGGTTGTCCTTGAGCATCTTGGTCATTTTAGACATCTCTCCAGGCTCGTCCTTGAGCCTGATTAGCATAATCTCGGAGGAGAGAACCTCGAAGCCGTTTGAGGAGAGCATCTTTATCGCTTTTTGGTCGTCTTTGACCGTAAGGTTGATGACGCCCTTGCCCCCGTGCGTCTGGACTGAGATTGACTCGATGTTTATCCTTGCCTTGCCAAGAATGTATGAGATATCGGCAAGCAGGCCCACCTTGTCATCGGAAACTATGGCTATCTGTTTCATGCAGACCAACCCTAAATCAGCAAGAACAATTATATTGAGATGCCCCTGCCAAATGGGTTAAAACCTGTAAACCTGCAGGTGCGGAACACCGGAGATTGTGATTGCGCCAGAAACGTCAAGCCCTGCCAAAGATGCCGCTTTTATTGACTTCTCCCCGACCAGGTTGGCGTTTTGCGCGCCAGAAAGCGCCTCTGCCGCCTCGGGCAAGCCGACCTTTTTTCCCCGGTAAAATCCAGAGTGGGCTTCCAAATCCAGCCTGCGGTTGCCCTCGCAGAGAACTTTGCCCATGATGGCGGCGTCGCAGACAGCCACCACCTGGCCGGCAGGCGTGTTGTGGAGCTTGAGGTACATGGCTGGGATTTGCCGGACAAGGCTAATAAAAGTTCTACAAGAAATCGAGCCATGAGACTCTGCTTGCCCCTCTTGCTTGCGGCAATGGTTCTTCTTGCCGGCTGCGCGCAGGAAGGGAAACCTCAAGGCGGTCTGCCCCCCTCAGCCGGGATGCATACTGGAAGCTTCATGGTGCCGCAAAGCAGCCTGGATTATTCGGCGCGCTACATAATCAATGACAACGGAGTTGAGACTGTCAAGGAGGTGTGGCGCAGCGGGCAAAAGATGCGGCTGCAGTTCTCCTCAGGCCAAGAAGGGGGGCTGGGGTTTTACTTTTTGGGAAACCGGGCTTATTCGTGCAGGGGGGCTGGACCGGATGCCCTCTGCTTTGACATCAGCGCCGGACTGAGCAAAAAAGACGCGGAAATATTCTTCGCGCCCCCGGACCTGTCAGGCGCGAAGGAGGCGGAAGAGGTGGCTATAGGAAACACGAAGGGCAGATGCTACATTATGCCCACCTTGCAATTCGAAACCAGGAAGGTTTGCCTGACTGACAGAGGGGTGGTTGCCTACGACGAGCAGAACGCGACTGGGAAGGGCATCAAGGTGGAGTATTTGACGGACATCGCCTATTTTGTGGGCGAGGCAGACTTTGAGCTTCCGGCCGAGCCCCGCCTTTCCCCAAGCCAGAATAATTCGGGCTAATTTTTCCTGGCTTGGAAGGAGCGTGCTTTGAGCATGATGCTTCGGGATGCCCAAAAGAAATAAAAACCGAAACGAGGATAACCTCAGGGGGTGGGAATGTGGAGTTTTCCCGTTTGTTGCTGCTTGTTCTGCTATCATCAGCCTTGTTGTATTTCGGATGCACGCAGCCTGCCCCTGTTTGCGGCGATGGCAGGCTGGATGCGAGCGAAGTGTGCGAAAGCGACGCTGGCTGCGCTGGCATCGATGAAATATGCAGGTCTTGCAAGTGCGTGAAGAAGGATGCCCAGCCACCTGCCCCGGCTGCCGCGCCATCCGCAGAAAACAAAACAGAGCAACCGCCAGCTCCATCTTGCGGCAATGGCAAGCTGGAGGGGGGCGAGCAGTGCGAGGGGGGCATCGCATGCCAGGATGCCAATCGGCAATGCAATATTTCCAGTTGCCTGTGCAAGGCAAAGCCTGCCGATGCCGCAGGGCAAGGGATGCAGAACAACACCACGGCTCCGCCTGCGCCCAAGGCCGCCCAGCCTTATTGCGGGGACGGCACCCTTGATTCTGGGGAGGTTTGCGATGTCGGCAGCAAGGACAAGCCATCAGCCAACGGATGCCGCGGTGGGGAATACTGCAGCGGCTGCAAATGCTACACCGCGGCAATGCCCATAAGCTGCAAGGCGAACCACCAGTACGCCTCATCCACAGGGCTCAACAATTTCATCTGGACCACCCTGCCCTCTTGCGGCGACGACTGCTCGGACCTGTTCGGCATGGACTACAAGTGCGACCTGAGGACCTGCACGTGCATACCAAAGGATGTGACCTCGCACACCTGCGGCAACAATTTCAAGGAGGCGATGGAGGAGTGCGACGGCAATCAGGACTGGTACTGCGATTCAAACGAGGTATGCTCATCAGAGTGCGAATGCGTGGTGGGCACGAAGGGGGTGTGCGGCAACGGGATAAGGGAAATAACCGAGCAGTGCGACGGGGCATCAGCCGAGCTTTGCGGCGGCGCAGTGTGCCAGCCAAACTGCAGATGCCCTGTGAACCAGAGCACCAAGGGGCTGGTGCTGATAATCGATTCTGTCACCACCGCCACGTGCGGCAACAATGTTCGCGAAGGAAGCGAGCAGTGCGACGGGGCGGACCGGGGCTACTGCAATGCGACACAGACCTGCTCCAACTGCTACTGCTGGGCAACAGCCGCGCAAGCAGTGTGCGGCAACAATGTCCGCGAGGGAAGCGAGCAGTGCGACGGTGCTGATAGAAACGCTTGTTCGGGCAGCCAGACTTGCAACCAGCAGTGTTCCTGCCAGAACACAGTAGCGCCCGCAGCCTGCGGAAACGGAGTGAAGGAAGGCGGCGAGGAGTGCGACGGGAATGCTGGCTCCTGCCCGCAAAACTATTCCTGCTCCCAGTCATGCCTATGCGCCTGCCAGGATACTGATGCCGACGGGAAATGCGACTTTGCAGATAATTGCCCGAGCAGCTACAACCCAAGCCAGTCCGACCATGACGGGGATGGGATTGGAGATGTTTGCGACCCTGTCCCGGTGAACTGCGCAATCGAATGCCAGGGAATAGGGCTGACCGCCTATGCGCAGGGAGAAAACGCGCGCGCCGCGTGCGAACAGAAAATAGCTGCAGATGTCAATGCTGCGCTTGCCGCAATTCAAGCCAGACAGTGTTTCACCACCTGCAGGTATTCAAGCACGAACAGCACCTACCTTTCGCTTTCGTTCAATTCCTTTTCCTACGGCTGCTGCTGCCTTGGGCCCATAAGCACCTGGAAGACGGAGCACCCATGCACCGATTGCCCTGGGCAGAATCCGGTTTGCCCTCCAGCCAGCCAGGTGTGCTAGCTGCCGCGCAGTTTGCGGTCGAACTCCGAATATCAGTGGGCCCGCGGAGAATCGAACTCCGAATCTTCGCTGTGTAAGAGCGACGTCTTAACCATTGTCGAACCCCTTTGCAATTTTCCGTCAACGCTTTTGCGAGCGTCCCCATCTGGAGCGAGCAAAAGGGTTGTTCGACTACGGGCCCATCTGAAAGTTTTGAATGCGAGCAGAATAAAAGAGCGACGGCTCTTTCGCTGGGGGAAACCTGAGTGCCAATGTGCGAAAGCAACTTTTTGGCACCCTAATAAATACCTATACCAAGCAATTGAAGCGATGTTCTCGCGCGAGAGCCTGAAAAAGGCGCACCTGTGGTCAGTGCCCCTGGAGCAAGCATACGAGCTTCTTGTGGCATCGCAAACCGGAATATCTGAGCACGAGGCTGAGAAGCGGCAGGGGATTTTCGGCAAGAACGAGCTGGCTCCGAAAAAAAAGCGGGGCGCGCTCTTGCTTTTCCTCTCTTATTTCGCCAGCCCGCTCATGCTCCTTCTCCTCACCGTCGCAACCGTTTCCTATTTCCTCGGGAACAGCCTCTCTGCAGAAATCATCGCGGCGATGGTGTTCGTGTCCGTGTCGCTCAGCTTCTACCAGGAATACACCGCGCGCGACGCTGCAGAGAAGCTGCGCAAGATGATACGCAACACCGCAACCGTAGTCAGGGACGGCAACGTGCGCGAAATCCCCCTAAAGTTCCTGGTCCCAGGGGACATCGTCAGGCTCTCCGCAGGGGACCTGGTGCCTGCGGACTGCAGGGTGGCTTCGTGCAAGGACTTCTTCGTCAACCAGGCTGCCCTGACTGGAGAGTCGCTGCCTGTTGAAAAAAGCGCCAGCCCGTCGCGGCAAAATGCCCCGGTGCAGGAAATGGCAAACGCGGTCTTCTTCGGCTCCAGCGTGATTTCAGGCTCGGCGGAGGTGCTTGTGATACGGACCGGCATGGACACGCAGTTTGGTGAGCTTGCCAGGCGGTTGCAGCAGACGGCGCCTGAGACTGCGTTTGACAGGGGAATCAGCGACTACAGCAACCTCATGGTGAAATTCATACTCGTCCTAGTGGTCGGCATTTTCCTCATCAACTTCTTCACCAAAAACGACATCATCGCCTCGGTGCTCTTCTCCCTTGCGGTGGCTGTCGGGCTGGCCCCGGAGATGCTGCCAGTCATCGTGACTGCCAATCTTTCGCAGGGGGCGAAGAACATGGCGAAGAAGGAGGCGATAGTCAAGCGGCTGCCCTCCATCCAGAACCTGGGTGCCATGGACGTGCTTTGCACGGACAAGACAGGGACGCTGACCGAGGACAAGATAGAGCTGGTGCGCCATGTCAACATAGATTTCCAGGAGGACGTGCGCGTGCTGAAGCTTGCTTACCTGAACTCCTATTACCAGACCGGGCTGAAAAACCCTATGGACGGCGCAGTGCTTGCGCACGACGAGGCATTGGGAAAGAAGAGGCTGGCTGGCACCAGCAAGATAGATGAGATACCTTTCGATTTCGTGCGCAGGCGAATGAGCGTGGTGGTGAAGGAGGGCCATGAGCATCTGGTGATAACCAAGGGCTCGCCTGATGCCGTGCTGCCCCTATGCGTGCGCTACCACCATGGCAAGAATGAGGGCAAGCTCGGCAAAAATGAGATGGCAAAGGCAAAGCGGCTCTACGACCTGCTCTCCCAGGACGGGTTCCGCGTGCTTGCCCTGGCCAGCCGCCGCGCCCCGGCTGGGAAGGAAATCTACAAGGTTGCGGACGAAAAGGACCTGACCTTCGAGGGCTTTTTGGCATTCTTGGACCCGCCAAAGAAAAGCGCGAGAAAGTCGATTCAGGAGCTGTTCAAGCGCGGGATAGAGGTGAAAATCCTCTCGGGCGACAACGAGCTGGTCAACCGGAAGATAGCCCGCGTGGTCGGTCTGGATGTCAAGGGGCTGATGACCGGAGAGGAGATAGACAAGGTGTCAGACGAGTCGCTGCAGGTGCTGGTGGAGAAGAACACGATATTCGCCCGCGTTTCCCCGGTGCAGAAGGAAAGGGTAATACTTGCGCTGCAGCGCAACCGGCACGTGGTCGGCTTCCTGGGGGACGGGATAAACGACGCCCTTGCGCTGAAGACCGCGGACGTCGGCATATCGGTGAACTCGGCGGTGGACGTGGCGAAGGAGTCCGCGGACATCATATTGCTTCGCAAGAGCCTGCATGTCATCTACGAGGGCGTGGATGAGGGCAGGCGCACCTTTGCCAACACCATGAAATACCTGCGCATGGGCTCAAGCTCGAATTTCGGCAACATGTTCTCGGTGGTGGGCGCCAGCATCTTCCTGCCCTTCCTCCCAATGGCGCCATTGCAAATAATACTCAACAACTTCCTGTATGACATGTCCCAGCTTGGCGTGACCACAGACACCGTGGATGCGGAATACCTGGAGAAGCCCGCGCAGTGGAAGATGGACAATGTGAAAAATTACATGCTTTTCATCGGGCCGATATCAAGCGTGTTTGACTACCTGACCTTCGGCGTGATGTGGTTCGTGTTCGCGGCGAACAGCGCTGGCAGCCAGCAGCTTTTCCATGCAGGCTGGTTCATAGAGTCGCTGATGACGCAGACCCTTGTTGTGCACGTGATACGCACCAACAAGGTGCCGTTCCTGCAAAGCGCGCCCAGCAAGCGGCTGCTGCTCCTGACTTTGGGGGTGGTGGTTGCCGGGCTCATAATAGTGGCAACCCCAATCCGCGAGATGTTCGGGTTTGAGGAGCTGCCACTCTCGTTCTACCCAATACTTTTCGGGATAGTGATTGCTTATCTGGTAATCACCCAGATAGCGAAAAGCGCCCTTCTGAAGATGAAGCTCATCACCTGAAACGATTTATAAACTGTTCAAAGAATAAAGCCAACACTGCAAAAATAAGGAGTGGAAACGTGGAAAGAAAAATCATCAATCAGAAGTCTGTGCCAGATTCGACGAGCAAGCCTGCAGCCGTTTTTTTCAGGAGAATCAATGACTGCGACATTGGGACAATGATGTATCTTGCTAAGTTTTCCGCAAGGAATGCAACACGCCTTGATAATGCCGGAGATGCCATAAGGTTCCTTGAGGAAATTGGGGATTTTGACGCGATAGAAAGCCTGGCAAGCTATGCCAAAAGGGATGGCACCTGCCTGCTTGCAATAGACGCCCTGGAAAGAAATAAGCAATTCGATCGCATAATAAATTCCATTTTCTACACTCTGCAGAAGAAAGCGCTTAATTATGCGCTGGGAGTCCTGATAAGAAACGGAAGGCTGGGGGACTTATACCGCTGCGAACAAGCATCTTCTCATAGAAAGGAAACGCTTGCAGGTATAAACAACATGTTGAACAAGGCGATTTTGCAGGCTATTGAAAAGAAGGATTTAGGCGCTTTGATCAGCATTGCCCGCTCGAAAGTCCTGCATCTTCAAAATACCAATAAAGGAGCAGAAAACAATTATGAGATTGCCAGAATAGAATCTGCAATAGGCACAAATGAGATTGATGAACTCATCGGGATTGCGCAGCAGATACGTGGTGAGTTTGCCGAGGAAATGTCAAAGCGGCCAATATGATGCTTAGCAAAGCCCGATGGAAGCAACCTTTATATACCATTAAAGAGAATCATCCTCGGTGATGCTTGATGGCATATGAGATTACGGTGGAGCCGCTCATAACAAGCGGACGCGGCTTTGTGGGAAATTTGCTGGAAGGGCTGGTCGCATTCGCCATACTCATCGTGGTGATGGCAGTCGGCCTTTTCGTGGCGAACTTGCTTGGGCGGATACTCAGGGAGTTTTTCGCCAGGCTGAAATTCGAAAAATTGCTGGAAAGCCACGGGGTGCATGATGCCTTTGTGGGCTTCACTTTCACCGGCATCGCTGTTGCGCTTCTGAAGCTTTATGTGCTGGTTGCATTCCTCGGAATTGCGGCTGACATCGTGAAGATAAACCTGATTGCAACGCTCGCAATGCAGGCAATGGGGTATCTCCCCTCGCTTCTGCAAGGCATCATCATCGTGATGGCTGCGCTGATGGCAGGAGACTATGTCACGGACAAGATGAAGCAGAGCAAGAAGATACCTTTTGCAAACCCCTTGGCAATCGCCGTGGAGCTTTTCATCGCATACAACGCGCTTGTGATTGCGATGCCCATGCTTCTACCCTCGGCTGACCCGTCCTTGTTGGTCTGGTCATTCTTGGTGCTGCTCTCTGCGCTCGCAATCGCACTCGGATTCGGAGCCGCAATTGCAATCGGCCTTGGCATGAAAGACGTGGTTGCGGAAGTTGCAAAGAAGCACAAGGACAAACTGCACAAGCTGCTCTGAAGGGCTTGTTTTTTTCTTCTTTCTTTTTTTCAAAAAGCCTAGCTTAGCTTAGGGAATCCAGCCCGCCGCGCGCAAGCTCCCCTATGCCCACTGCGCGGGAGCCGTCCTCCTTTTTCTCATCCCCCCTCTTTCGCAGCGCCAGGAATGCAGAAATCGCATTGGTGAAGAAAATCACGAACAGGGCCAAAAGCGGCAGGTCTATGGGCGATGGAACGCCTCCTGCGGCAAGCTCCTGGAAGACCAGGACTGAAAGCACCGCGGCAGTAAGGCCGCGCGCAGAAACCGACTCCAGCAGCCTGCAGGGCCTTGCGGAAGGCTCCAGGAAAGATGCGAGCTTCCCAGACAGCATTCTGGAGAATGCGAACAGCATGGACAGCGCAAGCGCGAACAGGCCGATTTCAAGCGGCTTGGGCGAGTGGAAAAGCAGCAGCCCCAAATAGATGAAAAAGAAAGTCCGCAGGAAAAACGACATTTCTGATTGGAAGCGGCGCATCTCGCTGATTGAGGGGTGGCTGATGTTGCCAAGGAAAAAAGCGAATGTGAAAACCGCTATCACCCCGTTCGCCCCGGCAATGCCGGACAGCGCGTAGAGGATTGCGGCAAGCCCTATGACCAGCAGGTGCTGGTTCTCATGCTCAGATTTGGACAGAGCGGCGCGCCAAAAGGCGGCAAAGACACCGCCTAGCGCAATTGAAAATAGGACTGCAAATGCCACATCGAATGGAAGGGGCGCCAGGCTTTTCTGGCCCGAAACAGCCACTGCTGCGAAAATCAGGGTGAGCATCAGCGAAAGCGCGTCTGAGAAAACCGCCTCCATTTCGCCAAGCGCTTTCACTTCCTTGCCAGGGCTGAGGCTTGCCAGAAATCCTGAGAGCAGTTCGGGCGCCACCCCACCGAACATGGAGCCTATTATCAGGGAAAGGAAAAAATCCGCGCGCATCACAAAATAGGAAAGCGAGAAAGCGAGCAGGAATGAGGAGAAAAAGGAAACCAGGCCGAAAAGCAGCGCCTTGTGCGCAGAGCGCCGCAGATGCTCGAATGAGAGGTTGAGCCCCTCGTCCAGTATTATCATCAGCAGAGTTATTGCGGCAAAAGGGAGCGCGAGGATGGAGAGCAGGTCAACCGCCCCGGCCGGAATTGCCCAGCCAGCCCCTACGCCGAAAAGAAGAAGCAGGAACACGTCTGAAAAACCTGTTTTTTTCAGGAAAAGCCTGCTGGCAACGCCTGCAAGGATGAGAATGCCTAGCGCGCCTATGGTTGCCTCCTGGCCTGCCATGCGGGTTTTTCTGCGCTAACTATAATAAATAGCAAAGAAAAATCCCGTATTGTGGGATGGCATAAAATGTTCCTTAGGAGGCCTTCGCTTGCCAATGCCAAAGCGATTGCCAAGGCAGCGCTTTTGCAAGATGCGCCGCATGACATCACCTCGGATGCGTGCATTGGGGCAAAGGCGCGCTGCACCGCCAGGATAGTTGCAAAGTCGGATTTCGTGCTGTGCGGAAAGGAGGAGGCAGCTTCTGTTTTTGGCGGCATGAAAGTAAGGGCAAAGTGGGAATTTGAGGAGGGGCAGAAAGTCGCAAGGGGAAATACCGTCTGCTCGCTTTCTGGGCAAGCAAGGCGCATCCTCGCCTGCGAAAGGGTTGCGCTCAATTACCTCATGCTGCTTTCAGGCATTGCGACAAAATCAGGGGCGGCTTGCGAAAAATACGGCAGATGGAAAATTGCAGCCACCCGCAAAACCTTGCCGAACCTGGCAGATTCCTGCAAGCGCGCTGTCCTGCTGGGGGGCTGCCTGACGCACAGGATGGGGCTTGCGGACGGGATATTGGTGAAGGACAACCATATCGGCGCAATAATGGAAGGGGCGGGAGTTTCCAGGCTGGACGCGATACTGCTTGCGGTTTCCTCTTTCCCGCGCGGCGCTTTTGTGGAAGTGGAGGTTTCCTCTGCTTCAGAGGCGGTTGCGGCTGCAAAGGGCGGGGCAAAGGCGGTGCTTGCGGACAACGTTTCCCCGGGAAAGCTTGCCCGGATGGCAAGAGCTGCAAGGGGAATCAATCCAAGGATAGTTGTGGAGGCATCGGGAGGGATAACGCTTGCCAACGCAGGCAAATACCTGGCGGCAGGGGCGGATTTTGTCTCCACATCGGAATTGACTATGAAAATAGAGCCGGCAGACCTTTCGCTGGAAATCGATTTTTAAAGCCTCGCCAGCATACTTCTCGACTGTAGCCCCATCGTCTAGTGGTCAAATCTGCATGTCAACGCATACGGAGACTAAGGACACGAGGCTCTGAACCTCGGTACACTGGTTCGAATCCGGTTGGGGCTACTTTTCTTTTTGCCAGGTTTTTCTCCATTCGCTTGCGCATGGAAAGGCGCCTGATTTTTTAATCTGACTTTGGGAATGCCATTATGGCGCATAGGAAGGGCGCAAAGCACTGTCCGCACCGGGCCAAGGCGCATCTGGCGGGCAAGAAGGCTGTCTACATGACGCCTTACCGCAACGCCGCATTAGAGGTTGCAAAGATGTACGAGCGAAAAGGCGAGCTGGTGGAAATAGAGGCGGAGCGCGATTTTGCAGGGCATCCGCTTTTTGTGGTGTATATCCTTCCGAAGGGGATTTGTTGAGCGTGGAAAACCAGGGGGAAGCGCTGCGAAAGGGGGAGGTGGAAATCCGCTGCAAGCGAAGCGGCATGTTCCAGGTCCTCCCATTCAAGGTATTGCGGCATAAAACCCCGGCAGGTGAGGTCCCTTACCTCACGCTGGACAAGTTCCTTGACCTCTCAGAGCTGATGAGAATATCAGAAGAGTATTCGCTCCCCGTGCAGGCGCAAAACGGGAAGGTTTACCCGCGCGGGAAAATGGAGAAGGACTTTGCAGGGCTTTAGTCAGATAATGCCCTGTGGATTTTCTCGCCTGTTATCGACTCGCGCAAAAGGGCAGCGGGGAATGAGACTGCCTTGCCTTTCTTCTTTCCAGCCAGGATTGCGATAATTTCGGAAGCAACATCCTGGGGCGTCATCTTTGTTGTGTCTATCTCCCAGACCTTTCGCTTGCCGTAATTTTTCTCAGAGAGGACTGTGCAGTAGTCCAAAGCCTCTGAAAGCGCGTTGCTTGCGAGTTTCGCGGGTGGATACCCCCTATTGGCAAGCCGCGCGCGCAGGGCACGGGGCTCGCAGCGCAGCACTATCGCTTTTGACACAGGAAGCCTGATTTCGCAGCCCAGATGCCCTTCAACGATGACTGAGCGCTTTTCCGATTTTATCGCGCAAGAAAGCTCAGCCTCAAGCTCTTTTAGCCGCACCACCTTGGCATTGTCCTGCTCGTCCACGCGCGAGTAAAGCTTCATAACGCAGACAAGCTTGTTGATGTCGATTAGCGCGGAATGGGTCTTGCCCGAAAGAAGCTTTGCAACTGTGGTCTTGCCAGTGCCCGGAACGCCGGTAATCAGGATTGCAAAACGCGCTTTCTTTGCCATGAGATTGCCTAGAGTTTCCTTGAAAGCAGCCGGAGCATCTTCTTGCCTTTTTCGAGCGCAGCCCTGCCCTTCGCGCTCAGCGCGTAATATTTGCGCCTGCCCTCGAACGCAGCTGAAATCAGGCCCTCGTCTTCCAGCTTGTAAAGGACGAAGTAGACCATTAGCTTGGATGGCTGGAAACCGAATTTCCTTTTTATCATCCCAGGAAGCGCGTAGGCATAAGCCTTCTTCTCTTTCACCAGGGAAAGCGCGGAGAGCCAGATGTTGCCGTGCGAAAGCGAGCGTTCCAAGCGCGCAATGGGTTTGAAAACCGCCAGAAACCCACCTAGCCCTGCTCTTCCCAGACGCGCACCCCGTCCTTGCCACCGGCATGCGCCGCTTTCATCTTACTTGAGATTTCCTGCCCGAATGAGGTTGGGTACTCTTCTGTGACGCAGCCCAGGCAAAGCTGGGAGCGCTCCATGCCGACCGCATGGACCAGGTCGTCGACAGACTGGTATGCCAGCGAGTCTGCCCCCACTGCCTTACGGATTTCATCCACGCTCTTGTTTGCCGCGATGAGCTCCTTGTAGGTGGGCAGGTCTATGCCGTAAAAGCAGGGGGCTATGACAGGAGGGCAGGTTATGCGCAAGTGTATTTCGCGCGCGCCAGCTTCGCGCATAAGCTTGACTATCGGGCCCATGGTGGTGCCGCGCACTATGGAATCGTCTATCAGGACAATGCGCTTGCCATCCACCACATGGCGCACGGCATTGAGCTTGAGCTTGACCGCGTCCATGCGCTTTTTCTGGGAGGGCATGATGAACGTTCTTCCTATGTAGCGGTTCTTTATCAGACCCTCGGCTACAGGTATGCCGCTTTCCTGGGAATAGCCCTCGACCGCGCTTCTGGCGGTGTCAGGCACTGCGACCACGAAATCTGCCTTGACCGGGGAGGCGCGGGCGAGCGCCCGGCCCAGGTTGTGCCGCACCTCATAAACCCATTTGCCGTCTATTTTGGAGTCCGGCCTTGAGAAATAAACGTATTCGAACATGCAGTGGCGCGGCTTGCTTTGGCCAGCCACTATCTTGCGCCGCACGCCTTCCTTTCCGACCACCACCACTTCGCCCGGGGCCAGGTCGCCTTCCAGCTTGCAGTTGATTATGTCAAGGGCTACCGACTCAGATGCAAAGACTATCTTGTCCGCGCTTCTGCCCCAGCAAAGCGGGCGGATTGCCTGCGGGTCGCGGAACGCGACCAGCTCACCGCTGTCAGTCACCAGCACGACCGAATAGGCGCCGTCTATCTTTTGCATCACAT